>JBKOUQ010000121.1:0-12546 GCA_046723475.1 Candidatus Methylomirabilota bacterium | reverse complement strand
ATGGAAAAGGTCGCGCCGCGCGGCGGCATCATGGTGGTGCACGCCGAGGATCACGACGTCGTGCAGTTCATGTACGAGCGGTTCCGCGAGGAAGGCCGCATGGAGGGCGCGAACCTGCCGCTCGTGCACAACAAGGTCTCGGAGATGCTGTCGTTCCGGCGGGCGATCAATCTGGCCGCGGTGATGGACGCGGCGATCTACTTCGTGCACACGTCCGCGCGCGAGGGCGTGGAGGCGGTGGCCGAGGCGCGGGGGCACGGCCGGCCGATCTACGCCGAGACGCTGCATCACTATACGTGCTTCAGCGCCGACGACTATCGGTCGCCACGCGGCTTCTGCTATCACACCTATCCGTCGCTGAAGTATCCCGAAGACCAGGCGGCGCTCTGGGATGGACTCCTCAACGACGCGGTATCCACGACGGCCACCGACGAGTATCCGACGACGCTGGCCCTCAAGCTGCGCGGCAAGACGATCGAGGACGTCACCGGCGGCAATCTCGGCGCCGAGGCGCGCATGGGCATCGTCTACACCGAAGGCGTCGTGAAACGAAAGATGTCGCTCGATCGGTTCGTGCAGGTCACCTCGTCGAACGCGGCGAAGATTCTGGGCCTCTACCCGCGCAAAGGCGCACTGGCCCCCGGCAGCGACGCGGACATCGTGCTGATCGATCCGACGATCAGTCGCGCCCTCACGAAGGACGACTTCCACGTGAGCGATTACAGTCCGTGGGAAGGCTGGGACGTCCGCGGCTGGCCCGTGACCACGATTCTGCGCGGCCGGATCATCGTCGAGGACCGCAAGCTCGTTCACGACGCCCGCGGCGGTCAGCTCGTGCCGCGCAAGATCGACGGCTCCGTGCTGCGCCGCCCCGCCTGCTGACGCGCCGGCGGTCGAGGAGCGCGGCCGGCTTTGCCGGCGCGCTCCGAGCGTGGGGGCGGTCGGGGGCCATTTCGGGGCCCCCGACGTTCTTAGTCGCGCAGCGCGCCGGCGGTCAGGCCCCTCACCAGCCAGCGCTGGAGCCCGACCACGATGACGATCGGCGGCACGCTGGCGAGGATCGACGCGGCCGCGATGTCGCCCCAGGGAACCTCGTACACGCCGGGGAACAGCGCGAGCGCGACGGGCACGGTGCGGCTGGCTTCGGTCGCCGTGAACGTGTACGCGAAGAGCAGCTCGTTCCATGACATGAGAAACACCAGCAGCGCGGCCGACGCGACGCCGGGCGTGATCAGCGGCAACACGACACGCGCGAGCGTGGTGAGGCGGCCGGCGCCGTCGATCTGCGCGGCCTCTTCGATCGCCGGCGGCACCGCGCGCACGAATCCGGCCACGAGCCAGAGCAGCAGCGGAAGCGCGAACGAGGTGTCCGCCAAAACGAGGGCCACCCACGTGTCGCGTAGCTGCAGCGCGCGGATGAGCACGAACAGCGGACCGACGATCGTCACCTGCGGAAACGCCGTGCAGGCCACGACGCCGAGGAGTACGACGTGCTTGCCGGGGATGGGGAGGCGCGCGAGCGCGTACGCGCCGGGCACGCCGAGGACGACGGCCAGCAGCGTCGTCAGCAGCGCGACGCCGAAGCTGTTGGCGAGCGCGGCCGGCATCACGCTCCGGGACACGACCGCGCGATAGTGATCGAGCGTCGGCGCGGCCGCGACGAGCCGGTCCACCGCCATGAGCGCCGTGTCCGGCTTGATGGAGGTGAGCGCCTGCCAGAAGAACGGCCCGGCCCACGCGGCGAGCGCGACGAGCACGAGCACGTCGCGGAGCGCGCCGCGCGTCGCGTGCGGCAGAAGGCGCGCCGTCATGCCCCGAGCTCCTCCTCGTTGGCCATCGCGCGGAGATACGCCCAGGCCACGGCCATGACGAGGCCGAAGACGACCACGCCGATGGCGGCGCCGAACCCGAGCTGCAGCGTCTGAAAGAGGCTGCGATAGGCGTAGACCGTGAGTGTCTCGGTGGTGTTGGCGGGGCCGCCGCCCGTGAGCACGAACATCAGGTCGAACGCGCGCAGCGCATCGAGCGTCCGGAACAGCAGCGCGATGAGCAGTACGCGCCGCAGCAGCGGCAAGGTGACGTCGCGGATGGTCGCGACGCGCCCCGCGCCGTCGACGCGCGCGGCCTCGTAGAGCTCGGGCGGAATCGTGAGCACCCGCGCGTAACACAGCAGCGCGACGAACGGCATCGTTCGCCACACGTCGGCCACGATGAGCGCGGGCAGCGCGAGCACAGGCTCGCCGAGCCAGTTGATGGCCTCGCCGCCGAGCAGGAAGTTCAGCAGGCCGGCGGAAGGATGGTAGAGCCACTCGAACATGCGCGCGGTCACCACCGACGGCAGCGCCCACGGCAACAACAGAAGGGCCACGGCGATGCGCCGGCCGCGCCGCTGCCCCTGCAGCACGAGGGCGACGGCCAGCCCGAGCAGGAACTCCAGCGCCACGGAGACGAACGTGAAGAGCAGCGTCACCTGCACCGCATTCCAGAAGCGCGGATCGGTGGCGAGGAAGGCATAGTGCGACGGGCCGACGAAGCGCTGGATGCCGAACACCGGAATGCGTCGCTGGAGCGAGAGCCACAACACCCACAGCCCCGGCCATGCCGCGAGCACGCCGAGCGCCACCACCGCGGGCGCCAGCATCAGTTGGCCCGCGCGCGCGTCGGCGCGCTCGCGCGCGGTCACCGCAATCCCTCCAGCAGGTACGTCAGCCGCGCGCGAGCGTGGTCGATCGCCTGTCGCGGCGATTTGACGCCGACCAGCACCGCGGAGAATTCCGGCTGCAGCGTACTCGAGAGCATGAGATACGCGGGCGTCACGGGACGCGGGCGCGCACGCAGCATGAGCTCGTGGACCTCGGGAAAGTCGGGATGCGCGCGCACGACGGCGGGATCGTGATAGAGGGCCATCCGCGTGGGATTGAGCGCGCCGCCGAGCGCCATCGCCTTCTGCGCCTCCGCGGACGCGAGATACCGCACGAGCGCGACCGCGAGCTCCGGATGACGCGTGTGCCGGTTCACGCCGAGATGTGCGCCGCCGCTCGACGCCGCGCTGGCCGCGCCGCCGACACGCCCGGGCAGCGGCGCCATGCCGACACGCCCGCGCACCGGTGAGCCGGCCGCCTGGAACAGATCCATCGCGTACGGCCAGTTGCGCAGGAACAGGGCGCGCCCGTCGCCGAAGTGGCGGCGACTGAGCTCCTCGTCGGCCGCGGTCACCCACGACGGGCTCACCCCGGACACGATGAGCGCGCGCAGCAGCGCGAGGCCGCCCGCCGCGCGCTCCTCTTCGGGGAAGATGCCGCCGTCACGCCCGAACACGCGCGCACCGTTGGCCCAGATCGCCTCGAGACCGTTGACGGTCAAGCCTTCGTACTGGCGCCCCTGCCACACCACGCCATCCAGCCGGGGGTCGCGCTCGGCGGCGCGCACGCGGACGACCTGATCGACGAGCGCCTCCCACGTGCGTGGCGGCTGCAGCCCGTGCTTGGCCAGCAGGTCGGTACGGTAATAGAGGATGCCCACGTTCATCAGCCACGGCATCGCCCACACGCGGCCGTTCCACGTCGCAGGCTGAATCGTGGACAGAAAGTGCGGTTCCAGCTCCTCGCGCGACACCCACGGTGAGAGGTCGAGCAGCCACCCGGCGCGCGCGAACTCGGCGACCCAGACGACGTCGAGCATCATCACGTCGAACGCGGCGCCGCGCCCCTCGAGGTTGATCACAAAGAACTGGTGCTGATCGTCGGAGTTCCACGACAGCGACTCCGCCTGCACGTGCACGCCCGGATGACGGCGCTCGAACTCGCGCAGCAGGTCGGGCACCGGATCAGAGGGGCCCAGGATCTTGGCGTGCTTGAAGACGAGCGTGGTGGCGCCCGGCTCCGCCGGGCCGCCCGTGCAGCCCGCCAACGCGGCGACGACCACCACCAGAAGCGCGCCGCGGAGACGGCGCACCACGAAATGTTGGGCCGCCGGGACGTAGCAGACGAGAGGGCTCACGCGTGCTATGGTGCCAGAGACCATGCCACCGCACGCGCTCGGCTCGGGCACGATTTCGTTCGGGCTCGTGTCGATCCCGATCAAGCTCTACACCGCCACCTCGCCGACCACCGTCTCGTTCAACCTCCTGCATGCCACGTGCGGCTCGCGCATCAAGCTGCAGAACTTCTGTCCCGTCGACAACGTCGTCGTCGAGCGCAGCGAGCTCGTGAAGGGCTACGAGTACGCGAAGGGACAGTACGTGCGCGTGAGCGACGACGAGCTGAAAAGTCTGGAAGGCGAAGCGTCGAAGATCATCGACATTCTCGATTTCGTCCCGCTGGCCCAGGTCGATCCCGTCTACTTCGAGCGCGCGTACTACCTCGGCGCGGACAAGGGCGGCGAGAAGCCGTACCGACTGCTCGCCGATGCGATGGCCAAAGCCGAGCAGGTCGCCGTGGCAAAGTTCGTCATGCGCGGCAAGGAGAGCCTGGTCCTCATCCGTGCCGCGCAGGACGGCCTGCTCCTGCATACGATGTTCTTCGCCGACGAGGTGCGCGCGTTCGCGGACATCGACAAGGGACGCTCCGCGAGCGTCCGCGACGGCGAGCTCGACCTGGCGCTGCAGCTGATCCGCGGTCTCGCGCGCGAGGACTTCAACGCCGAGCAGTACAAGGACGAGTACCGTGGCCGCGTCATGGACATGCTCGAGCGGAAGATCGAGGGCCGCGAGGTCACGGCGGCGCCGACGCCGGCTGACCGCCCCCACGTGATCGACCTGATGGACGCGCTGAAGGCGAGCCTCGCGCGCAAGGGGCTGCCTGCCGACGCCGCAACCGCCAAGAAACCACCGAGCAAGGCCGTCGCGAAGAAGCCCGAGCCCGCGCGCGCGGTGGCGGCACCGAAGAGAGCACAGGGCGGCCGCAAGTAATCGGCTCGCCGCTCGCGCTCGCGGGCGGCGTCGGCGTCTTGTCAACGTCGTGCTGCCTGCCGTACTATCGCCGCCTCATCGTCCTGAGAAAGGTGGACACACGCATGCGCCGAATCCTCGCCGCCGTGGTCGGGCTCATGATCGTCGCGGGCTCCGCGACCGGCCCGGTCGCTGCGGCCTCGCTCGACGAGATCCGAAAACGCGGCTACATGGTCGTCGCGACCGAGGACAATTACCCCCCCTTCGAGTACATCCAGGACGGTCAGCCGGCGGGGCTGGATCACGATCTGTTCAAGCTGCTCAAGGACTGGGCGAGCGGCATCCAGGTGCGCCAGGAGATCCTGCCGTGGCAGGGCCTGCTGGCCGGAGTCACGACGGGCCAGTTCGACGTCGCGCTTTCGGCCGCGACGATCAGCGACCAGCGCGCGCAGCAGCTCTACTTCGCGATGCCGATCGCCGAGGCCACGCACTACTACATGAAGCGCAAGGGCGACAACCGCATTCAGTCCGTCAAGGATCTGTCCGGGCTCACCGTCGGCACCCAGCAGGGCAGCTCGATCCACCAGCGCCTGTCGGAAGTCGATGCACTGCTGCAAAAGACCGGCGGCAAGCTCGGCAAGGTATCGCTCTACGCCTCGTATCCCGAGGCCTATCAGGACCTCGCGAATGGTCGCATCGACTACGTGCTGAACAGCGTCGTGGCCATTGCGGATGTGTTGCGCAAGCGTCCGGGTGAGTTCGAGCTCGGCCAGCCCGTCGTCCCCATCGGCTACCACGCGTGGGCGGTGAAGCGCGGCAACAAGGAGCTACGCGATTTCTTGAACCAGTTCTTCACCGAGCAGCGCAAGAACGGCAATCTCTATCGGCTGCAAGAGAAATGGCTCGGCCGCGCCTTCCCCGAGCTGCCGTGGGAGGCGAAGCTGCCCGGCAACCGTCCGACGCCCGAGTAGATGACGTGGAGCTCGCTGCTCGCTGATCTCGCGCGGGGCGCGCTCACCACGCTCACCGTCTCGCTGTCGGGGATCGCGCTCGGCACGGTGCTCGGCCTGATGTTGGCGCTCGTACGCGTCGGTCGCGTGCCGGTGGCAGCGCAGGCGGTGACGACGTGGGTCAGCGTCATCCGGGCCACGCCGATGGTCACGCTCGTCCTGCTCGTCTTCTTCGGCCTCCCGGGGCTTGGCATCAGGATGTCGCCGGTGGCGGCCGCGATCGTCACCATCCTAATGAACACATCGGTGTTCCAGGCGGAGATCTGGCGCGCCGCGCTGCTCGACTTTCCGCGCGGCCAGCTCGAGGCCGCGCGAGCGGGTGGCATGACCCGCGCCGTCACTTTTCGACGCATCGTCTTCCCACAGGTGTGGCGCGCGAGCCTCCCGGCCCTGGTGAACGAAATGACGCTCGTCATCAAGGGCAGCCCGGCCGTCGCCGTCATCGGCGTCGTCGACCTCACGCGCGTGGCAGTCCGCATCACCACGGTGACGTACGAGCCGATGCGTCCATTTTTGACCGCGGCCGCGATCTATGTGGTCGTGGTCATGGTGTTGCTCCGCGCACAGCACGCCACCGAACGTCGACTCGTGGCGCGGTACGGCACGCTGTGATCGCGAACTTCGCGACGGTGCTCGGCGAGTGGCGCTCCCTGGCTTCGGGTCTCGTGAACACCATCTGGATCTGTGCCCTAAGCGGCGCCGCCTCGCTCATCCTCGCGGTACCGGTCTCGCTGCTGCTCGTCACGCGCCGGCGAGCGCTGCGCGCCGCCGCGCGGGCAGGCGTCGATGTCATGCGGGCGATCCCTTTCCTGATGCTGCTGTTCATCGTCTATTACTGCCTGCCCGCGCTGCACGTGCGGCTGTCCAGCTGGACCTGCGGGCTGACCGCGCTGATCGCGTACAACACCGCATACGTCGCCGAGATTCTTCGCGGCGCGTGGGCGCATCTGCCGCGCGAGCAGGAGGAGGCGGGCCGCGCCTTCGGCTACGCAGGCCTTGCACTGTATCGGCGGATCATCCTGCCGCAGATTCTCATCGCAACCGGCCCCGTGCTCGGCAATCAGATGATCACGCTGGTCAAGAACTCCGCGTTCCTGATGGTGATCACCATCCCGGACCTGACGTTCATGGCCAATCAGGTCCAGGCAATCTACTTCGTGCCGTTCGAGACGCTGCTGGTCGCCGTGGCGCTCTACTGGCTCATCTGCATGGCAATCGAATGGGCCGTGCGCGGCATGGACCGCGTGGCGGTGGTGCGCGGCCATGAATGAGCAGCCTACCCCGGTCGTCGACGTGCGGGGCCTCGGCAAGCGCTTCGGCACCTTGCGAGTGCTGAACCGCGTCAGCCTCGCCGTCGCGGCCGGTCGAACGCTGTGTGTACTCGGCCCGAGCGGTTCGGGCAAATCGACGCTGCTCCGGTGCATCAATTTCCTGGAGCGGCCCGACGAAGGCGCGGTGTTCCTGCGTGGCGAGCAGGTCGGCTTCGTTCCCCAGGCGGACGGCCGGACGCGACCGATGACCGACCGCGAGCTCGCGCGGATGCGTACTCGCTTCGGGATGGTGTTCCAGCAGTTCAACCTGTGGCCACATCTCACCGTCCTCGGCAATCTGATCGAGAGTCCCATCCACGTGCAGCGCCGTTCGCGCGACGTGGTGGTGGCCGAGGCCGAGGCATTGCTCGACAAGATCGGCCTGCGCGACAAGCGCGACGCGTACCCGAGCCGGCTGTCGGGCGGCCAGAAGCAGCGCGTGGCGATCGCGCGGGCGTTGGCCATGAAGCCGGAAGTCTTGCTGCTCGACGAGCCGACCTCCTCACTCGATCCCGAGCTCGTCGGTGAAGTGCTCGTGGTCATCCGCGCTCTCGCGCGCGAGGGACAGACGATGATCGTCGTCACGCATGAGATGGGCTTCGCCCGCGAGGCCGCCGATGAGGTCCTCCTCATGGACGAAGGCGCGGTCGTCGAGACAGCGGCACCGGAACGCTTTTTCAACCAGCCCGCGACGCCGCGGGCGCGGCAGTTCCTGCAGCGCTTCGCGTGAGCGAGGAGAGACGACGATGACGACGACGGTGATCGAAGTGCCGGCGCGGACCGGCAAGGCGGTCGAGCTGCGGGCCGGCAGCGCCGTGAAGCTGATCAATACACGAGGCAGCCAGGTCGTCGACACGTGGGGATTCAACCGCGCCGATCTGTCCGAGCACATGTCGATGGAGCACACCCGCGTCATGCTCGGCCGCGTGAACCCGCGCGTTGCCGACAATCTCTTCTCCAACCGGCGCCGTCCCATGCTGACGCTCGCGGAGGACACCTCGCCCGGTGTGCACGACACGCTGCGCGCGGCGTGCGATCCCGTCCGCTACAAGATGCTCGGCTTCGACCAACACGCGAGCTGCGCCGAGAATCTCGTCGCCGCGCTCGCCGCGCTCGGGCTGTCGGCACCGCACTCGCCATGTCCGCTGAATATGTTCGAGAACTGTCCGGTGGGGGCGGACGGCGCGCTCGTCGTCGTCCCGCCACCGGTAAAAGCCGGCGACTACGTCGTGCTGCGTGCCGTCATCGACACTATCGTCGTTTTCTCCACGTGCCCGATGGACGTGTTCCCGACGAACGGCGCCGACAAGACACCGAAGCCCGTGGCGTACCAAGTGCTGCCGGGCTGACGCGGTGCTCCTGATCCGCAATGCCGACACGATCCTGACGCTCGACCGCCACCGCCGCATCCTGGCTGGTCATTCGTTGCTGCTCGACGGCCGCGCGATCGTCGACATCGGCCCCGCGGCGGAGATGGATGCGAAGCACCTGGCGGCCTGCCGCAACGGCGGGCGGGTGCTGGAGGCAGAACACCGGCTCGTCCTGCCCGGTTACGTCAACACGCACGTCCATACATTCGAGCACCTGAGCCGCGGGTTGATTCCCGACGATCTGTCGACGTTCGCGTGGGCCGTGACCTACGCGCGGCCGTTCTACGCGGCGCTGACCGAGGAAGAGGCGTACGTCGCCGCGCGGCTCGCTTGCCTGGAGATGCTCCGCAGCGGGACGACGTGCTTCGTGGACGTGAACATTCTCGTATCCTGTGGTCACTTCGACGCCGTCGCGCAGGCCGTGCGCGAAAGCGGCATGCGGGCCGTTCTCGGTCGCGGCGTGTTCGATCAGATGCCGACGGCGATGCGGGACGCGATGGCCCCGGAGCTCCGCGAGCGCGTGCTCTTTCCTTCGGCGGGCGCGGCGCTGGCCGAGGTCGACCGGCTGCTCGGCCGCTGGACCGAGAGCCCGGACGGCCGAATCCGCGCGTGGGCCTCGATCTACGGACTGTTTCCGTATTGCTCGGACGACCTCTTCGCCGGACTTCCGAGTGTCGCCGCCCGTCACGGCGTCGGCATGGCGTTCCATATGGCTTCCTCGATCGAGGAAGCGCAAGGCGTCCAGGCGCGCGTGGGCACATGGCCGATCACGCACCTCGAGCGCCTCGGTGTGCTGAACGCAAAGCTGATGCTGACCCACTGCACCGCCGTGACGGACGCCGAGGTCAAGCTGCTCGCCGCGCGCGACACGAAAGTCGCGTATTGTCCCGGAGCGGCGTTGCGGCTCGCGAAGGGCACGACACGGATCGGCAAGATCCCCGAGATGCTGTCGGCGGGCGTGACGGTCTCGCTCGGCGCCGACGGCGTGTCGTCGAGCGGGACGTTCGATCACGCACAACTGGCCGGGCTCGTCGCGGGTCTCTTCAAGGACGCGCGCATGGACCCGGCACTGGTGCCCGCCGAGACCGCGCTCGAGATGGCGACGTGCAATGGTGCGCGTGCCGTGCTGTGGGACGATACGATTGGCTCGGTCGAGGTCGGCAAAGTCGCCGACCTGACGCTCTACGACCTGCAGGCACCCGAGTGGGTCCCGCGTCACGATGCGGTGCGTAATCTCGTGTACTGCGCCGACGGCCGGAGCGTGCGCACGGTCCTGGTGGACGGTCGCGTTGTGTACGACGACGGCCGCGCGGTCGGCATCGACGCCGCGAAGGCGCTCGCCGATGCGAGCACGGCAGGCGAACGCATCGTCCGCCGCATCGGTCTCGACCCGCGCCGTCGCTGGCCGCTCGTCCGCTGATTGCACGGCGAGTACAATAGAAACCAAATCCCGGGATCGGGGAGCGGCCACCATGCCGAGAACTCCGCTCGAGCCGCGCTTCACGGTTGAACATCTGTCGGTCCTCGACGCCAACGGCAATCTCGACGCCGCGCTGGATCCTGGACTGCCGCCCGCGCACCTCAAGCGTCTCTACCGCGCGATGCTGCTCGCACGCCGGCTCGACGAGCGCATGGTCCGCTTGCAGCGGCAAGGCCGCATCGGCACGTTCGCGCCGATCAAAGGACAGGAAGCCGCCCAGCTCGGCAGCGTCGCCGCCCTGCAGCCATCCGACTGGATGGTGCCGTCGTTTCGAGAGACGGGCGCGATGATCTGGCGCGGCTGGCCGATCGAAAAGCTGCTGCTCTTCTTCGCCGGCTACCTGGAAGGTGGCCAACCCGCTCCCGATCAGCGCGACCTCCCGATCACGATCCCCGTCTCCACGCAGCTGCCTCACGCCGTCGGCCTCGCCTATGCCGCGCAGTATCGCGAGCACGACGTCGTCGTCATGGTCTACTTCGGCGACGGCGCCACGTCGGAAGGTGATTTCCACGAGGCGCTGAACTTCGCCGGTGTCTGGCACGTGCCCGTGGTGTTCGTATGCCAGAACAACCAGTGGGCGATCTCCGTCCCGCTCAAGAAGCAGACGAACTCGAAGACGATCGCCGAGAAGGCGCTGGCGTACGGCCTGCCTGGCATCCAGGTCGACGGAAACGACGTGCTCGCCGTCTACGCGGCCAGCCGCGAGGCCGTCGAGCGCGCGCGCGCGGGCGAAGGTCCCACGTTCATCGAGTGCGTCACGTATCGGCTCGGCGTGCACACCACGGCCGATGATCCGACGAAGTACCGCTCGGCGGAGGAGGTGGCCGAGTGGGAGCGCAAGGACCCGCTCACGCGGTTCGCCGCGTATCTCAAGAAGAAGCGCCTGCTCGACGACGGGCTCGACGCGCAGGTCGACGAGGAGATCGCCGCCGCCGTCGCGCGCTTCGAGGCGACCGGGCCGGCGGATCCGCTGGTGATGTTCGACCACGCGTACGCCGAGCTGCCACCGGAGCTCAAGGCGCAGCGGGAGACGCTGGCCGAGACGCTTCGCAGCGGTGAGCCCGGCCGCCGCGAAAAGCACGAGCCCTCGCCGCCCATGCGCGGCCAGCGAAGCAGACGGCGCTGATGGCCAAGCTCAACATGGTCAAGGCGCTGAACTTGGCACTGATGCAGGAGATGCAGCGCGATCCGGACGTGCTCGTGATCGGCGAGGACGTCGGCGTCGACGGCGGCGTGTTTCGCGTCACGGAGGATCTGCAGCGCACGTACGGCAGCAAGCGCGTGATCGACAGCCCGCTGGCGGAGGCCGCCATCATCGGCACGTCGATCGGCATGGCGCTCTACGGTCTCCGGCCCGTGTGCGAGATCCAGTTCTCCGGCTTCGCGTTCCAGTGTTTCCATCAGATCGAAAACCACGCCGCGCGCTATCGCAACCGCTCCCAGGGTCGCTTCCACGTGGCCATGGTGATGCGCATGCCGTACGGCGGCGGCGTGCGCGCGCTGGAACACCACAGCGAGTCCGAGGAGCAGTTCTACGCGCACATTCCCGGGCTGAAGATGGTCATCCCCTCGGGCCCGCGCAACGCGCGCGCGCTGCTCGCCGCGGCCATCCGCGATCCCGACCCGGTCGTGTTTTTCGAGCACAAGGCGCTTTACCACGCCCACAAAGAGGATGTGCCCGACGATCCCGAGACGATGGCGATTGGACGGGCCCAGATCGTCCGCGAGGGCGACGATCTGACGCTGCTGGCGTGGGGCGCCATGCTGCGCGTGGCGCGCGAGGCCGCCGATGTGCTCGAGCAGGAGGATGGCGTCGGCTGTGACGTCGTCGACCTGCTGACCATCGCGCCGCTCGATCGCGAGACCATCGTGCGGTCGGTGAGCAAGACCGGGCGTGCGGTCATCGTGCACGAAGCGCCACGCTCCTTCGGTCCCGGCGCGGAGATCGCCGCCTCGCTGATGGACGGCGCGTTTCTCTCGCTCGAAGCGCCGATCGCCCGCGTCACGGCCCATGACGTACCCTTTCCCGGCTTCGCGCGCGAGAAGGCCAACGTGCCGGACGTGGCGCGCGTCGTCGCTGCCGCCCGCGACACACTCGCGTTCTGAGCCATGTCACGGCCGTTCGTGCTGCCCGATCTCGGCGAGGGTCTGACCGAGGCTGAGATCCTCAAAGTCCTCGTTCGCGAAGGCGAGGTCGTCGCCGAGGACGCGCCCCTGCTCGAGGTCGAGACCGACAAGGCCACCGTCGAGATCCCCTCGCCGATGGGCGGCCGCGTCGAGAAGATCCACGTCGAGCCGCATCAGACCGTCAAGGTCGGCCAGGTCCTCGTGACGTTCGCGGACGCCGCGCAAACCACCGCCCGGCCGACGGGCAAGCAGGCCGCCGACACGCTCGATCCGACGCGGACGCTCGCGCCCGAGCCGCGCACGGCAGTGCACGACGCGCGCGCGCGACAGACGGCGGCCCCCGAGCCGCGCTCACCCGGCG
>JBKOUQ010000248.1:0-26456 GCA_046723475.1 Candidatus Methylomirabilota bacterium | reverse complement strand
GAGACTCGATCTCGCCGCGGTGCTCGCCGCGCAGGGTGACCGTGCGGGCGCCGTCGAGCAGCTTGCCATGGCCTCGCGGGCGTTTGCGGCGGCGTCGGCGCCGCGCCGAGTGGCCGAGACGGCCGAGCTGAGCCGCCGGCTCGGTGTGGGACGTCCGGCATCGGTGGGGGCCTGACGGCCCGCGCGTTCGGCCCTTGACGGTTCGTCGCTGGTTTGGTTACGGTGCGGCCACGATGGTCCAGTTGCCGTGGGTCCCGAGATCGCCGATGACGTGGCTCGTGATGGTCATCACGTTGAGTAGTTTTTTCAGCGGGTGTGCGTCGACCGCGTCCGCGCCGCCGGTCGCATCGCCGCCGCGCGCCTCGGTGGCCGCGCTCGATGGGATTCGGCGTGTCGTCGTCGTTGCGTCAGGCGAAAGCCAGTTCAGCGTCGAGCCGGGAAGCCGCGAGCCCGGAGCGGAATTCGAGTCGGTCATGAAGTGGCTGCCGTACAAGGAGATCCTCGTCCCGGTCGCCCGCGCGGTGTACTGGGGCATTACGTGGCTCAGGGACGACGCGCGCAAGTCGAGCACGATGCCGCGTGACGTGACGCCCGCCGCCGTCGTCACCGAGACCTTCGCGCGGACGATCGTCGGCGTGGGCCCGTTCGACACGATCGCCGCGCTCGACCGCGAGCCGGTCGGCGACGTCCGCCGCAATGCCGACGCGATCGTGCGGGTGAGCGTGCCGTCGTGGGGGCTCGTGCGCGTCCGCGACGCGGGCCAGCCCTTCGCCGCGGCATTTGCGGACGTGCGCGCGCAGATCGTCCTTCGCGAGAACGGGATCGTCGTGTGGGAGTACGAAGAAGACGTCACCAGCCCCGGGCGGCTGCCGGTGGATTCGCTGATGTCGGATCGTGCGCTGACCCGTGAGGAGCTCGTCGACGTGCTCGAGCGTGCCGGCCGGCGCCTGGCCAGCGAGCTGCTCTACGCGCTGGGCCGGACGCGATGATCCGCCGCGGGCTGACGATCGTCGCGTGTGTCGTTGCGGTCGCGGCTTTCACGGGATGTGCGCGGCGCACGATCGACGTCGGATATCCGGAAGGCGCATCGAGCCCGGCGCTGCTCGCCTCGGTCAGCGCGCGCCGCGTGGTCGTCACCGCGGTTGGGGATCGCCGCGCGGACACCAGCCGCATCGGCTTGCGGCCGGACGACGGCAAGCCGATCGTCAGCGCGCGCCCGGTGACCGACGTCGTACGCGACGCGCTCGTGCTCGAGCTCGGCCGCAACGGCCACGAGATCGTGCGCGGGCGCGGCGACGCCATCGTGGCCGCCGATATCGAAGATTTCTCACTCGACACCGTCCCGGCCGGCGGCACGACGCGCTTCGTCGGACGGGTCGCCCTCGCGCTCGTGCTCGCCGACGGCCAGACGGGTGAGCGTTTGCTGGTGCGCCGCTACGTGGGAATCCGGCGGCGGACCGCCGAGGCCGACGCCAAGGACGCGTGGCGTGAGGTGATGGATACCGCGCTGACCCGGGCGATACACGACCTCGCGACCGATCCCGATCTCGTCGCCGCCCTGGGGCGCACGGCGCTCTGACGCCTCACGTCGCGCCGTGTTCGCCGTCGCGTGATCGGTCGTCCATTCGCTCCTGGCGATGGTCGTTGAGGCGCTGGAGAGCTTCCCGCTGAAGCGTGAGCGCGTGGAGGCGATTGCGCAGATCGGCGGCGAGATCGGCTGCCTCGTGCTTCAGCGCCTCGACATGCTCGGCCGCCTCTCGCAGCCGCGCGTGAAGATTTTCCATTCGCTCCTCGGGCCGCTGCTCCATGGGGGGGATTAGCAAGCAGCCCATATGCCAACGCGGGGCACGAGGCAGGGGGTGTGGGATCCTTCACAGGACGATATCGGACAGTCGCAGGACCAGATCAGGGAACGCGCGCGGCATCACCGCATCGTCGCCGCGCAGCGTACGGACGTCACGATACCCCGTCGTTTCGGGTTCGCGATGAACCTCGATCAGGCTTCCGGGAATGTCCACGAGCCACACCTCGGCGACGCCGGCTCGCGCATAGAGCGGCGCCTTGCGGCGGCGATCGTAGTCGGCCGATGTGTCCATGACCTCGACCAAGAAATAGATGTCGTCGGCCGTGGGACCGCCCGTGCGGTACCAGTCGGCGCGCGGCTTCAGGATCGCGAGATCTGGCTGCGGCCGGGATCTCAGCGGCGCGAAGCGGACCGAACCCTGAACGCGGACGATCGCCCGATCACCCAAGCGGCGGCAGAGCAGCATGTTGAGCCGGTCGACCACGCTCTCGTGCGGATCACCGATGGGCGCCATCTCGAGGATCTCGCCCTCGATCAGCTCGATGCGATCGTCGGGACCGAACACGCCGGCGGAGACCATGCGCTCGTACTCCTCCACCGTGAATCGCCGCACGCGAGGAGCGATCGCCATCCGCTCACCTCCTGCCGACGATATTAGCGCCGTGCCGTCACGTCACTGCCCGTGATGTGATACGGCTATGCGCATCGCCGGCGCGATCGGTGCTGGCGCCGCCACGCACGGCCGCTGGGGCGCTGCTGTCCCGCGCTGCGCGGCGCTGACGCCTCAGCGCCGCGCCCTCGCTCGCTAATCTCGCGACATTCTGTTCATTCACTTTGGTACACGCGATGCACCTCGTACCGGCATCCCAATCCCTTTCCCGTATGTCGGACGCCGTCCGTCCGACGGACGAGAGAAGGGGACGAAACCTCGAAAGGAGGACGCAGAGATGAGACGCGTTCTGTGCTTCGCCGCAATCGTGCTTCTCATCGCCGGCTGCTCGGTGCGCCCGGTGGGCGGACCGGATGGCTGGAAAGTATACGGACCAGAGGGGCCGCAGGGGATCGCAGGACCTCCGGGACCGCCCGGCCCGCAGGGCATTGCCGGGGTGGCTGGACCGATGGGACCCGCGGGTCCTGCTGGTCCTGCTGGCGCGATGGGGCTCAGGGGGGCTGATTTCACCTGGACGACGTTCGGCGACGTGCTGTTCGACTTCGATCGCGCGACGCTCCGCGACGAGGAGCGCGCCAAGATCGCCGAGCTGGCGGCCATGCTGAAGCAGAATCGCAATTATCAGGTCGAGCTCGAAGGGTACGCAGATCCGCGTGGGACGGACAAGTACAACGTCGCACTGAGCCGCCGCCGCGTGGATGCGGTTCGCACCGCTTTGATCGAGGCCGGTGTGCCCGTTGCCGCAATCGTGACGGGTGCCTACGGCGAAATGACGCTGAAGTGCACGGAGGTGAACGAGGCCTGCTGGCAGACCGACCGGCGTGTCGAGATCAAGATCGTTCCCGGCACGATGGCAGCCGCGTCTCCGGCGATGGGCAACGGCAAGTAGCGGATGGGGGAGGTGATTGACGTGTTCGGACGGGCCATGACGATGGCGGGCATCGCGACTATTGCGCTCGTCGCCGCGGGATGTGCATCGTCGGCGACGACGCCGCGGTTCGGATACGGCGGCCCGCCACCGCTGTACAAGTTCCAGGACGGCTACGTCGAGGACCGGTCGCCATATGGGCCCATGCCCACGTGGGCGACCGGTACGCCGATTCCGGGGTCCAAGCGCTACTGGTGGATCCCGGGCTCGGCGGAGTGGTACACGTTCGCCGGGCCGGAAGGTCCGCCAGGAGTCGCTGGTCCTCCCGGACCGCAGGGGACCGCCGGCGTCGCGGGTGTTCAGGGTCCGGTGGGTCCCGCCGGATTCGCTGGCGCTTCCGGACCGGCCGGGTCGACCGGTCAGTTGCGGGTCAACGTCAACTGAGCGTCGCGGATGTGACGAGCGGCGAGTCGAGGCGCGAGCCGTTTCGACTCGCCGTTCGCCGTATCAACGAAGTCCTGAAGCGCGGCGCAACTCGACGCTTCGTAGCTCGACCTTTACGCTCGTTCCATAGATCATGTCGAGCGCGAGGGTTTCGGGGCGCCGATCGGGACCGAACGTGATCCGTGCGGGCTCGTCGGGCTTCGCCCACGACGAGAACCGGCTCAGATCGAAGAGCGCGGTTGGCTTGCCCGATTTCGGATCCGACGTGAGCTTGAGCGTCAGCGGCGCGAGCTCGGCGCGGTACACCCCACGGACGTCGTCGGGGCCCTCATTCTCGGGTTTCTTGCGCCGGACGATCTGTGTCTGGTACGTCCCGTCCGCCTGCGGCGTCCATCGATCATCGGCGTAGTTCAGCATCGCGCTCACGGCGTCGTCGACGTGCACACCGGGCGGAACGCTGACGACGTCATCCGCCACGCGTAGCCGGCGCAGGAAAAACGTCTCGCCGCGATAGTGGTAGGCGACCGTCCGCCGCGCCCAGTCGTACGTGATGTCGGAGCGTGTCGGACGTCCGCGGACGGTGAAGGTCGAGTGCGCCTCGAGCGGCGTCCACCGGCGCTGCTGCAAGACGCCCCGCGACTCGATGCGTACGGTCATGCCGACCCCATCGCCGCCCAGCGTCACGGCGTAGGTGCCGGCCGCGCGATCGATCGATTCGTCGAGTGTGCCGTCCAGATGCAGGTTGACGACGCCGTAGAGCAGCCCGGCGTCGACGATGAAGGGCGCATGCCGCGAGGTCGCGTCCGGCCACGCGCGCGTTGCGCGTAACCCGAACGGCGCCACCAACGAAGTGACGAGCATCTTCAGAAACCGCCGTCGGCCGCCGTCGAGGTTGCGCATCGTCCGTCTCGGGCCCTCGTGCGGATGATACGCGTCCGCACGAGAGCGTGCGAAACCAGACGAGCTGGAGGGACAGGAGACCGGCGGCGGTCTCCTGCCGCCGACGTCACGCGGGGCGGATCGCGGCCTTCACCTTCGCCAGCGTCGCAGGGTCGATGCTCGCAACGCCGTGATCGCGCTTGGCATGCTCGGCCGCCTGCTTCAGGATCTCCTCCTCGGTCTCACCGCGCGCCTCGATCGAGCACCCCGGAAACAGCTCACCGCATCGCAGAACCTTGCCCATGATGGCCTCCTCATTCATTCGGGACTGGCCATGGCGAGGACCTGGTCGCGGGTGAGCTCCATCGCATGAGCCTCACGCGCGTGCGTCTGCGCCTGTTCCACCAGCGCCGCTTCGTCGCGCGCCCGTACCACGGTTCCGCACGGACACCGGATGACCTTCGTCACGCCGTCTCCTTTCGCCGCCCGCGTCGGGTGGCCGTCCCGTCACATGCGATACTGCCTCGCGCACATCGGCGGGAGGTTGCCGACACCTTGGCAAAAGCTTGGAAGTCGCCGCTCCGACTCTACCTGACCGGCCGGGTGACCGCCGAGCTCGGTGGCGAGCGGTTCGACGAGCGCAGCCTGCGCGGTCGCCAGGGGCGCCGCGCGTTCGTCTATCTGGCTCTCGAGCGTGCGCGGCCCGTCGCAATCGACGAGCTCGCCGACGCGGTGTGGGGCACCTCGACGCCGGCCGGGGCGTGGGAGACCGCGCTGAGCGCGATCGTGAGTCATGTGCGCGCGTGCCTGCGCCAGCTCGACCGCCAGTGTGGCGTGCAGACGGTGAGTGGGTGCTATCAGCTCGTGCTGCCGTCCGAGACCTGGGTCGACGTGGAGGCCGCGCAGCACGCGCTCGAAGAGGCCGAGGCTCACGTGCGCGCCGACCGCACGCGCGACGCCTGGGCCCCGCAAACGTCGCGGCGTCCATCGCAGCGCGCCCGCTGCTGGCGGGGCTCGACGGCGACTGGATCACGCGCGCGCGACACCGGCTGCGCGACACGCACGTGCGCGCGCTCGACTGCCTTGCCGCGGTGGCGCTCGCCACCGGCGAGCATCCGCTGGCCGCGCGGCTCGCGCACGAGATCACGGAGCTCGAGCCGTTTCACGAGACGGGCTGGCAGCGGTTGATGCGCGCCCAAGCCGCCGGCGGCAATCGGGCCGAGGCGTTGCACGTCTACGCGCGTTGCAAGAAACTGCTCGCCGACGAGCTCGGGATCGCGCCGTCGCCGGAGACCGAGGCGCTAGCACGCGCGCTTCGCGGCGCCGACGACGTGCGACAATCCGCGCGAGGGAAAGTACGATGAACCCCCGAGCGCGAGGGAGATCACGATGAGCATCCGACCGCACCTCACTTTCAGTCACGTCGGGATCTGGGTGACCGATCTCGAGGTCATGCGCCGCTTCTACACCGACGTGCTCGGCTTCGTCGAGACGGATCGCGGGCCGATCGGCGACACCGAGCTGGTGTTCCTCTCGCAGGCGACGAGTGATCATCATCAGCTTGTGCTCGCCCGCGGTCGCCCGCACGACGCCGGCTTCACCACGGTGAACCAGATCTCCTACAAGCTCGACTCGCTCGAGACGCTGCAGGCCGTCCATGGCGACGTCGCGTCGAAGTCGGTCAAAGACCTCGTGCAGATCTCGCATGGTAATGCGTGGTCGATCTACTTCAAGGATCCCGAGGGCAACCGCATCGAGCTGTTCGTCGACACGCCGTGGTACACGCCGCAGCCCGTTCGCGAGCCGCTCGATCTCACGAAGCCCGCCGACCAGATCCGGCGCGAGACCGAGGCGTACTGCCGGAGCCGCCCGCGCTTCGCGAGTCGCGATGACTGGCAGCGGACGCTCGGCGCCGAGATTGCCGCCTCGCGCGCCGCGTCTCCTGCAGCTCCTCGATGAGCTCCTCGCGATCAGGCGGCTGCCAGTCCTCGAGGAGCATGGCCTTGAGCTGCATGCCGTTGGTCGCCGGATAGTCGCGGCGGTTGTTGTTCATCGCCAGATGCACGCGCTCGGCGCGGCCATTGAGCGTTCCGGCCGTGCGGGCGATCTCCTCGAGCTCGCGCTCGCTGTAGAGGTAGTCGTACTTCTCCGCGACGCTCGGGCGCTTGCCCTGCACCTGCGCGAGGAAGCCTTGAAAGTTCCGGCCGTGTAGTCGGAACACCGCATCGGCGGTGGTCAGCGCCGGCAGCGACGGGACGGTGGCGCGGCTGCGCGGCCCGTCGATCGAGACGTAGGTGAGGCCGTGGTCGCGGAGGAATGCCAGCGTCTCGTCGGTGTGGGCGCCGAACCACGAGCGATGACGGAACTCGACGGCCACGACCGTGTCGGGCAGCTCGCGCGGTAGGCGGCGGAGAGCGGCGAGCGCGCCATCCGAGCGCGTGACCCACGGCGCCAGCTGGAACAGCACGTAGCCCAGTTTGCCGGCTGCCCGCAGCGGCTGCAGGCTCGCACGCAGCTCGGCGAACGCCCACGCGCGCGCCTCCTCACCGAACTCCGCGTTGGCGATGCGTCCGCGGTCGCGGCGCCGCACGGACGCGGGGAGCAGACGCGTGAGCGCGTCGGGCACGCGCGCGACGTCGACGTCGTGGCCGGTGAGCAGGCCGTACGCCTTGATGTCGAACACGAACCCGCGCGGCGTGCGCTCGACCCACGCGGACGTGGTCTCGCTCGACGCGATGGCGTAGAAGGTGCTGTTGACCTCGACGGCGTCGAAGAAGTGCGCATACCACCACAGCCGCTCTTCCGCCGTCATGGTGCGGTACGGATAGAAGTGCCCTTCCTCGAGCATGGACTTGTCGGTCCACGCCGAGAGCCCGATGCGGTAGTCGGTGCGCGCCCGCCGGGGCGGCTCGTACAGGACGATCGGCGGCTTCAGGCCAGCAGCTTCCACTCGCAGCGCGGCGTGACGACGCCGACGTGGTTCGGCCAGACGTCGGCCACCAGTCGGTCCTGGACGACGTCGAGCTCGAGAAGCGGATACACCTCCTGCACGTGCTGCCGCCCCGCGATGCCGACGATGAGTCCGAGGCGATAGCGGCCGGGGATCAGCAGCTCTGCCGGGATGGTGCACGACAGCCGGAACGGCCCCGGCTCGCGCGGGACGGCGGCGAACCACCGCTGCTCGACGTTGTGCGTGCGGAACAGGCGCGCGTCGTCCGCGCCGTGCACGTCGAGCGCGACGAAGTACTCCTCGTCGTCGCGCGGCGCACGCCGCACCTCGCCGTCGAGCGTGACGAGCACCGCGCTCGACCGCGCCACCACGTCGGTCGCCTCGGATCCCGCACCCAGCGTGCGGGCGCTCGTGACCGCCACGGGCGCGCTCGACACATCCGGCACGGTGAGCACGCGCGTACCACGCGGCGTGTCGGCGGTCAGCGTCGCGAGATAGCGGCCGACGACCTCGTGCACGGGGCCGGCGTCGACGAGGCGCCCGTCGGCCAGCCGCAGCGCGCGCTGCGAGAGCGTGGTCACCGCGTTCATGTCGTGACTCACGAACACGACGGTGCGCCCGTCGCGCGCAACGCTGCCGATCTTGCCCAGGCACTTGCGCTGAAACGCCGCATCACCGACGGCGAGCACCTCGTCGAGGATGAGAATCTCGGGGTCGACGTGAGCGGCGATCGCGAACGCGAGCCGGACGTACATGCCGCTCGAGTAGCGCTTGACGGGCACGTCGATGAACCGGTCGATCTCTGCAAACGCGACGATCTCGTCGAACCGGCGCGCGATCTCGGTGCGCCGCATGCCCAGGATCGCCGCGTTCAGATAGACGTTTTCGCGCCCGCTGAGCTCGGGGTGAAACCCGGTGCCGACCTCCAGCAAGCTGCCGATGCGGCCATAGATCTCCGCGCGCCCGTGGGTGGGCTCGACGATCCGGGACAGGATCTTGAGCAGGGTCGACTTGCCGGCGCCGTTACGGCCGATGAGACTCACAATCTCGCCGCGTCGCACGTCGAAGCTCACGTCGCGCAGCGCCCAGAAATCCGTGGTGTTCGGCGCCGGTGCGCGGCCCAGCGCGCGACGCGCCCAGAGCGCGAGCTGCTCGCGCAGCATCGTCGCGGGCGGCGGCGCGCCGAGCACGTAGCTCTTGGACAGGCCCTGCACGCGCAACGCGAGGTCACTCATACGACGTCCGCGAACGTCCGCTCGATCGCGCGGAAGAAGAGCGCGCCGCCGAGCAGCGCGAGAGCGACCAGGAGGACACACGCCGGTAGCGACGCCAGGATCGGATCGGACTTTCCGAGCAACGCCGCCCGCATCCCCTCGACCACCTGCGCCGCGGGATTGAGCGCGTACAGCCCGCGCCAGCGCTGGGGCACGAGCGAGAGCGGGTAGGCCACCGGCGACGCGAAGAGCCAGACCTGCAGCAGCAACGGAATCACGTGCTGAACGTCGCGAAACCGGACGTGCAACGCCGAGAGCCACAAGCCCGTCGCCAGCGCGGTAGCCGCCGCGAGGGCCAGCCACGCGGGCACGAGCAGCAGCTGCCACGTCGGCGCAATGCCATACCAGAGGAGCAGCGCGACGGCGGCTACGGCCGAGACGGCGAAGTCCACCGCGGGGCGGACGACGGACGCGAGGGGCAGCACGAGGCGCGGAAACCAGACCTTCGTCAGCAAGGCCCGGTCGGTCACCACGCTCGTGCTGGCGGCCGCCGCCGCCGTCGCGAAGTAGGTCCACGGCACGAGCCCGGTGTACACGAACGCGGCGTACGGATAGCCATCGGACGGCAGGCGCGCGAACATGCCGAAGACGAGGGTGAAGACCAGCATCTGCAGCAGCGGCTGAAACACCGCCCACGCGGCGCCGAACGCCGTCTGCTTGTAGCGAACCTTGATGTCGCGCCAGACGAGGAAGTACAAGAGCTCGCGGAACCGCCAGAGCGCCCGCACGTCCGGCAGCGCGAGGCGGCGCGTCGGCGCGATGACGGTGTACGGCGTCATGCCGCGGTCGCGGCGCTCGGCACCATACGCCGCCGGGCGCGCGCCAACAGCACGTGGACTACGAGCCCGGGCGTGTGGCGAACGATCGTCGCGATATCGGTCGCCGCCGAGTACCAGCGACCTTCGCCCAGGCGCCGGCCCGCGCGCCACGCCAGCGGCCGTCCATAGTAGTCTTCCCACTTCAGGATGCCCTCACGCCAGGCGTGCAGCCGCGCTCTGGTCCTGAGCGCCCACGGCCGCTGCGCGCGCGCGACCCGCAGCGTGTTGCGCAGCATCCGCGCCGGATCCGCCGACATCGCGGCGCTGTGGCGGCGATACTCGACGACGACCGACGAGTGCTCGACGATGCGGAACTCGCGCGCGATCCGGAGATAGACGTCGTAGTCCTCGGCCGCCGTCAGCCCCGTGTCGAACGCGTCGACACGATCGAAGACCCAGCGGCGGTAGATCACCGCCGCCGGGTTCACGATGCAGTTGCCGCGCAGCAGCGTGGCATACGGATCGACACCGAGGGGAACGGTCGGGCTGGGCGGCAGTGGGGCTCCCCAGCGGTCGACGTTGACGTGCCCGCCGTACGCGAACGCGGCGTCGGGCGCCCGGGTGAGCGCGCCGACGCCGGCGGCGAGCGCGCCGGGCAGCAGCCGGTCGTCGGCGTCGAGGAACACGAGGTAGGGCCCCGTGGCGGCCACGAGCCCGGTGTTCCGCGCGGCCGAGAGGCCGGCGTTGCGTTGCCGAACGTACCGAACGCCGGGGAAAGCCGCCGCGACCCGGCCCGTGTCGTCGGTCGAGCCGTCGTCCACGACGATGATCTCGCACGCGACGCCGTGCTGGCGTTGGGCGGAGGCGATCGCGTCGCCGAGAAAATGGCCGTGGTTGTAGCACGGGATGATCACGGACACGATCGGCAGGGCGGTCACGGCGGTGGTGGTCGGCGTCATCGATGGCGTCGCTGTCGTTGGTGTCATCGCTGCCGCAACGGAGCAAGACCAGGGCCACAGATGGCGCGTCACGGCCGCGAACGGCAACTCTTCACACCTTTGTGCATCATACCGTTAGCGCCTCATTCCGCGCGCGCACGGGCAGGGCATGCGCCGCGTCGGCGCGTGCGCCGTGCGCGCGAGTTCAGGCGCTGCAGAAACCTCGCACGTGCGTGCAGGGCGCGCCCGGTATCGTGCGCCGACGACGCACGCGTTTCGTTACGGTGGCGTCACGAATCATCGACATTCCCCCGCGCCGCGATCGCAAGTATCGTGGCCGCGATGATTGGCTGCTTGCGATTCTATGACGCGGCGAGCCGCTGGGGCGTGATCGTCGCCGACGAGGGCGGCCTTTACATGCTTCAGGCAGCGCTGCCGTCGGGTCCACCGCTGCGCGAGGGCGAGCGCCTGCGGTTCGACGCCACGCCCGGGCCGGGTGGTCTGCGCGCGACGGCGGTCCAGCGACTCAGTCCGACGGCGGCGCCGCGGCCGACGCCGTTCACGAAGGGGCCGACACACGGCGAACGCAAGCACGGCTAGTGCGACGGCGGCGACCGCGGGGACGTGCGGCATGATGCGCGACGGTAATCGTGTAGACTGCCCCGCGAACTTCACCGACAGGAGAGGCCATGGCACTGCTGGATGGCAAGGTCGCGATCGTCACCGGAGCGTCCAAGGGGATCGGCCGCGCGATCAGTCTGCGGTTCGGCCAGGAAAAGGCCGCGGTGATCTGCGCCGCGCGCTCGGGCGACCTCGTCCGCGAGACGGCCGATCTCGTGACGAAGGCCGGTGGACGGGCCATCGCGATCACCTGCGACGCCGCGAAGGAAGACGACGTCAAGCGCATGATCGACGCCGGCGTGAAGGCGTTCGGTCCGATCACGACGCTCGTGAACAACGCCGGCGACGGCGGGCCGACGAAGCCGGTGCAGGACTACACGATGGACGACTGGATGTACACGATCCACTCGTGTCTGACGAGCTCGTACGTCTGCACGCGCTTCGCGGTGCCCGAGATGATCCGCGCAGGCGGAGGCGCGATCGTCAACATTTCGTCCGGCGCGGGACGTCGCGGACTGCCGTACCGGATCGGCTACTGCTCGGCGAAGGCCGGGCAGGTGGGCATGGCGTACGGGCTCGCGCTCGAGCTCGGCCCGCAGGGCATCCGCGTCAACGTCGTCGCGCCGGGAGCGGTCGAGGGTGATCGCATCGATCGCGTGATCGCCGGCCAGGCGCAGGTGCGCGGCGTCAGCGAGGAGGCGATGCGCAAGAGCATGCTGGAGCGCTCGCCGCTTCGGCGCATGACGACCGCAGGCGACATCGCGGAGGCCACGGTGTTCCTCGCGAGCGATCTCGCCAAGAACATCTCCGGCCAGGTGCTTGCGGTCAACGCCGGCGAGCCCGCGGGGTAGTTTTCGGAGAGGGCCGTCGAGGCTCCCTCCGAATGTTCACCAGCGGGCGCCGAGGCCGATGACGGCGGTGTGGCTGTCGAGGTCGGTCCGCACCCGCGTCCGGGCCGCCGCGGAATCGCGGATCTCGAACTCGTGCTCGGTGTGCGTGAACCGGTACTCGCCGAAGAGCATGAGATTCCGGACGACGTACACGGCGAGACCGGCACCGTACTTGTAACCCCAGTTGACGTCGGTATCGCCGTCGGCGTTGCGAAACAGGTGCGTGTTGCGCGGCGTGAACGACGTGATGAAGATCGGCGTACCCCCCAACACGTACGGTTGCACGCGGCCACCCGGTGCCGTGTCCGAGCGGAACAGCGGCAGCCGCAAGAACACGTCGAGCGAGATCGCCTGCGACGTCATGTCGTAGGAGCCGAAGCTGATCTTGGTGTTCGTGACGCACGTGCCGGCGAACGGGCAGCCGTCCACGCGGACGTTCTGCGGGCCGATGTTCGGCGAGAAGTTGAAGTAGTCCACGCCGAGGCCGAGGAACGGGACCGTGTCGAAGTAGCGACCGAAGCGGAGACCGTAGGCAAGGCCCTTGTCGAACTCGACGTCGCGGTACTTCGCGTGTCCCGCCTCCGTGCTCACGGCTTTCACATCCTCCTTGTCGGTGAGGGTCACGCCGCTGTAGACGTCGGCGAACCACTCGGCCGAGCACGGCTGCGCGGCCACGACAAGGCACGCGATCGCGACAACGACGAACGCAGTCTTCATCTCGCCTCCTTCGCGCGCCCAGTGTAGCCGAGTCAACGGAATTTCGGCGTGTCTTTCGCGAGAAACGCGCGCACGCCCTCGCGACAGTCGGGTCCGCTGAAGGCCTCGTCGCTCATCGCGAGCGTGCGGGTGACGGCATCGTCTTCCGGCAGGTCGAACGCGAGATCGACGGCGCGCTTGCAGAGCCGCAGCGCATCGCCCGAGCCGCGCGCCAGGGTGGCGGCGAGGGCGCGTGCCGCCGCGAGCGCGCCGCCTGGCGGGACCACGCGGTTGACGAGGCCCCATGCCAGCGCCGTGGTCGCGTCGATCGGCTCGCCGGTGAACATGAGCTCCTTGGCGCGGCCCTCGCCGATCCGGCGAGTGACGCGCAGTGTGCCGCCCGTGCCCGGAATGACGCCGAGCTTCACCTCGGGCAGCGCGAGACGCACGTCGGCGCCGGCGATCAGCAGGTCACAGCAGACGGCCAGCTCGAGGCCACCGCCATACGCGAGCCCGTTCAGCGCGGCGATCGTGGGGCGCGGAAAATCGTCGAGCCGGCTCCACGCCGCATTCTCCGGCCCGAGCTTGCCGGGCACGACCGCGCCCGGTCGCATGAACGTCGGAAATTCCTGAATATCCGAGCCGGCGCAGAACGCGCGCTCGCCGGCACCCGTCACCACGAGCACGCGGACACTCGGATCGGCGGCCAGCCGCTCGAGCGCGGCGTGCAGCCGTCGTGTGAGCTCGAGCGTGACGAGATTCAGCGGCGGATTGTCGAGCGTGAGCACGGCCACCCCGGATTCCACGGTCGTCGCGATCAGGCTCGCTGCGCGCACGCCGCGATCGTATCATCGCGTCCATGGTCGGGATTGCGGTGTTCAGCGCCGCGTCCATGGTCGGGATTGCGGTGCTCAGCACCGCGCGTTATTGCACGGTCGGCGTGTGACGACGCGCGCGCTCTACGATCGCATCGGCCACGGCTATGACGCCTACCGGCGGCCCGACCCGCGCATGGCCGCGGCGATCATGGCAGCGCTCGGCCGCGCGGCCAGTGTCATCAACGTGGGCGCGGGCGCCGGCTCGTACGAGCCGATCGACCGGCCCGTCGTGGCCGTGGAGCCGTCGGCGACGATGCTCGCGCAGCGACCGCCGGGCGCGGCGCCGGCCATCCAGGCCTCTGCGGGCGACCTGCCGTTTCGCGATGCCGCATTCGCGGCGGCGCTCGCCGTGCTGACGGTGCATCACTGGCCCTCGCGGGCGCGCGGCCTCGCCGAGCTCACCCGCGTCGCGCGTGAGCGCGTCGTGATCGTCACGTGGGACCCCGAGGCGCGTTTCGACTTCTGGCTCGTGGACGATTACTTCCCCGAGATCCCCGCCATCGACCGCTCCATCTTTCCGACGCTCGACGAGCTTCGTCGTACGCTCGGCGCGATCGACGTACGCGTGCTGCCGATTCCCCACGACTGCGTCGACGGCTTTCTCGGTGCGTACTGGCGGCGGCCGCACGCCTACCTGGACGCCGGCGTGCGGGGGGCGATCTCGACGTTCGCCAAGGTCGCCGATGCCGAGCCGGCGTTGTCCCGTCTGCGAGCGGACCTGGAGAACGGCGCGTGGGAGCGCCGATACGGCGCCGTGCGCACGCACACGACGCTCGACCTCGGGTATCGCCTCGTGATCGCCGAGCGCGGGTGACGCGGCCGTACCCTGCGCCGCTGAACCGGTGACCGGGCCGTTACACTCGACCGCCGTGGGCGATCCGACCCGGATCCAGTGGACACGCTTTCGCAGCGCCGGCCCCGACATCGGCACGCCGGATCCCGAGCGCTGGGCGCCGCTCGGTTTTCCTCCGCCGCCCGAAGACCGCCCGTGGACGTTCGGGGTCGTCGTCACGTCGGCCAACGGGGTCGTGGCCTGGCGTCGTCGCGACTCGCACGACGATCCGGTGCGCGCGATTCTCGGCGACGAGACGCGACGCGATCGCGTTGCGGACCGACGGCTCATGCGGTACTTGCGGACGGTGGGCGACGTCGGCATCGGCGCGCAGACCGTGCGCGAGCAGCCGACGCTGGTCCTGACGCCGCAGGAGCCGCACGACGAGCGCGCCCCGGAGCTCTACGCGTTTCGCATCGCGCGCGGTTTGCCGCACCATCCGCGCAACGTCGTCTATTCCGTCTATGGGCGGCTGCCGCCGCGTCACCCGATCCTGGCGACGCCCGGCGTGTCCGCGATCGTCGTGACGACGCCTGCTGGACGCGCCGAGCTGGCGCGACGAGGGATCCGCGACGCTGCGCTCATCGTCGAGCCACTGCTCGAGCCGGGAGGGCTCGCACGCGCGCACGCGCGGCTGCGGACCGAGCACGGCGTGCGGTATCTCGCGTGCGAGGGCGGGCAGACGGTGTTCGCGGCGCTCCACGCGGCGCGCGTGCTCGACGAGGTCTTCGTCACCACGACCGACGTGGTCGTCGACCACGCCGCCCACGAGAGTGTGCTGACGGTCTTCGATTTCGCGGCCGAGGGTGCGACGCTGCTGGCCGAGGGCGCGCTCGAGCCCGCAGGCGTCTACGTCTTCAAGCGGTGGCGCTTCACCGACACACGTCACTGAGCACCGACACACGTCACTGAGCACCGACACACGTCACTGAGCACCGACACACGTCACTGAGCACCGACACACGTCACTGAGCGGCGGGCGGCCTCAATTCGGACTCGCGGAGCGGAGCACGCGCGTGCGGGTGCCGTCCCATGCGAGCACCGTCGGGCTGAGGCCAACGAACAGGCCGGTCGTCACCACGCCCGGAATCGCGCGCAGCCCGGCGTCGAGCGCGGCGGCGTCGCGCATCGCGCTGACGCGCGCGTCGAGCAGCCAGTTGCCGTTGTCGGTCGTCACGGGCCGCCCGTCGACGACGCGCAGCACCGCCGCATGACCGAGCGCGTCGAGTTGCCGGCGCACGAATCCGGCGGCGAACGGCACGACTTCGAGCGGCAGCCGTCCACGACTGCCGAGCACGGGAACGAGCTTGTCGCCGCCGACCAGCACGACGAAGCGCCGCGCAAGGCTCGCGACGATCTTTTCACGCATGAGGGCGCCGCCGTAGCCCTTGATGAGATTGCCACGGGGATCGACCTCGTCGGCGCCGTCGACGTCGACGTCGATCGCCTCGACGTCGTCCGGCGCCACCAGCTTGATGCCGAGCGTGCGCGCGAGCGCCGCCGTTGCCTCGGACGTCGGCACGCCGCGCACGTCGAGCCCGGCCGCGACGCGAGCGCCGAGCGCGCGCACGAACGCGGTGGCCGCGCGGCCCGTTCCGAGTCCGACGACGTGTCCGTCGCTGATGTGGCGAAGCGCCTCCTCGGCGAGCGCCGCGGCCCCGTCGTCGCTCAAATGCGCATCGTCGTGCATGCCACGCCAGCATCCCTCACCGCGCGGTGATCGTCCAGCGGCCACGCGAGCGCGCGGTGTACAGGCGAGCATCCCGACGCGAGTCGGAGTCGTCGGCTCGGGTCGCGAATGATCCGGACTAGAATGCGTCTCGTGCCCGCGGCCGATCCGATCGAAGAGCTCTTCGCCCGTGGCGTGACCGACGGGCTTCCCGTGGTGCCACCAACGCCCGAGCGCGTGCGGGCGGCCATCACCGCGAGCGGACGCCCCGGCGACGAGCTCGTCGGCCTCGTGGCGCCGACCGACGGCCGCGCCACCGTCGAGCGCATCGCCGTCAATGCCGTGATGGCCGGATGCCGTCCCGAGTATCTGCCGGTCGTGCTCGCGGCCGTCGAAGCCATGTGCGACCCGGACTTCGCTCTGGTCGGCGTCTCCGGCACGACGGACGCCGTGGCGCCGCTCGTCATCGTGAACGGTCCCGTGCGGCACACGCTGGAGATCAACTGCTCCGCGTCGGTGTTCGGCGCCGGCTTTCGCGCCAACGCCACCATCGGGCGCGCCGTGCGCCTGGTGTGGGTCAACATCGGCGGCGCACGGCCCGGCGTGATCAGCATGTCGACGTTCGGCCAGCCGGGACGCTATTCCTACTGCATCGGTGAGCACGAGGAGGCGAGCCCGTGGGACTCGCTGGCGCGCGAGCACGGCTTTGGCGCCGCCGACAGCTCCGTGGCCGTGATGGCCGCCGAGGCGCCACAGGTCGTGGTCAATGCGACGGGCCGCTCGGCGCGCGAGATCCTCACCACGGTCGCGCGTGCCGGCACCGTCATCGCGAGCCCCGACGTCGCGCCGCTCGGCGATACGCTGCTCGTCATCGCCCCGGAGCACGCCGCGACGATCGCCGCCGACCGCTGGTCGAAGGCCGACGTGCGCGCGTTCGTGTGCGAGCACTGTTGCGTGAGCATCGACGGCGCGGTGGTCCCGAAGTTCAGCGAGCCCTCGCGGCTGCACATCGTCGTCGCCGGCGGCACCGCCGGCCGCTTCTCGGCGTGGGTGCCGGGTTGGCCGTTTCGTGGCGCGCCGTCGCGGATGGTGCTGCGGGCCGTGCGCGGACCCGCGGCGACTCCGATGGCCGACTGATTTAAGATCGACGCCATGGCCGAGCATCGCCAGGCGGATGCGCGTCGCGTCTTCGTCTCGAGTCTTCCGGCGGGGGTCCGCGACGTGCGCCTCGCCCGCGCCGTGGTCGTCGTGTCGGTCGTCATCTTCATTGTCGCCGTCGCGTTCGCGAAGCGGCCGCTCGGCACGGTGTGGCCGTTCATCCCCATCTACCAATCCGCGCTCGCGCTCAATGACCTGATCACGGCGGTGCTGCTGTTCGGCCAGTTCCGCGGTTCGCGGTCGCGCGCGCTGCTTGTGTTGGCCGGCGGTTATTTGTTCACGGCGGCAATGGCCGTGGTCCACATGCTGACGTTTCCGGGCCTGTTCGCGCCGAGGGGGCTGCTCGGCGCCGGGCCGCAGACCACGGCATGGCTGTTCATGTTCTGGCACGGCGGATTTCCGCTGTGCGTGATCGCCTATGCGCTCGTGCGGACCGACGCGCCTGCGATCCCGGGCCCAGCCGAGCGCGAGCGGACGGCGATCGGCATGACCGCGGCCGCGGCACTCGTCGCCGCCGCGGCGGTCACGACGCTGGCCACCGCGGGCCAGTCGGTATTGCCCTCAATCATGCGCGGCAACGCCTACACGGCGGTCATGCTCGGTGTCGTGTCGACCACGTGGGCGCTGAGCCTCGTGGCCGTCGGCATTCTGTGGCAGCGTCGGCGGCCGCCGTCGGTGCTCGACGTCTGGCTGATGGTCGTGATGTGCGCGTGGACCTTCGACATCGCGCTCTCGGCGGTGTTCAACGCGGGTCGTTTCGACCTCGGGTTCTACGTCGGGCGGATCTACGGCCTGCTGGCCGCGAGCTTCGTCCTCATCGTGCTGCTCCTCGAGCACGCGCGCCTGTACGCGCAGCTCGTGGCGGCGCACGAGCAGCTCGAGGTCCAGAACCGCTCGCTCGACGAGACGGTGAAAGAGCGGACGGAGCGGTTGTTACAAAGCGAAAAAGTCGCGACCATGGGCTCGCTGCTCGCCGGCGTCGCGCACGAGCTCAACAATCCGCTCGCTGTCCTGGTGGGTGAGGCGCAGCTGCTGCTGGAGGACCAACACAATCCCGAGCTCGTAGAGCGAGCCTCCAACATCAATCAGGCCGCGGAGCGATGCGTGCGGATCGTCCGCAATTTCCTCGCGCTGGCGCGCCAGCACCCGCCCGAGCGGACGGCGACGCCGCTCGGGCAGGTCATTCAGGGCGCCGTCGAGCTGCTGGCGTACGAGCTGCGCTCCAACGGCGTCGCCATCAGCGTCGAGGTGGCGCCCGATGTGCCCGTCCTGTGGGCCGACGCCCATCAGCTTCACCAGGTCTTTGTGAATCTGATCAACAACGCGCATCACGCCATGCGGCGGCAGGAGCGGCCGAAACGGATCGCCGTCACGGCGCGGCTCGTGGCCGACGACCGCGTGCGCGTCGAGGTGCGCGACACGGGCCCCGGGATCCCGCCCGAACTTCAGCGACGCGTGTTCGAGGCGTTCTTCACCACCAAGCCGCAGGGCGAAGGGACTGGCCTCGGTCTCTCGCTCTGCGCCAACATCATCCGAGAGCACGGTGGCCGGCTGGCGCTCGAGAGCACGCCGGGCGACGGCGCCACCTTCAGCATCGAGCTCCCGATCGTGCGTCCACCGACGACGGGCGTGGCGGACGCGGTGAAGGCGGCGCCCGTGCCGCCACAGCGGATCCTCGTCGTCGATGACGAGCTCGGGCTCGCGCGGGTGCTGGCCCAGGCGCTCGCGCGTGACGGCCATGTCGTGGACACCGCCAACGATGGCGTGACGGCGCTCGAGCGACTCGGCGGCTCGGGCTACGACGTCGTCATCTCCGACACGCGCATGCCCGTGCTCGACGGCGAGGGCTTCTATGCCGAGCTGGAGCAACGCCATCCGGCGCTCTGCCGGCGCATCATCTTTCTGACCGGAGACGTCCTCAGCAGCGACAAGCGCGCGTTTCTCGAGCGTACGGGGGTGCCGTTCGTCGCCAAGCCGTGCAACGTCGACGATGTGCGCCGGGCGCTGCGTGACGTCGTCGCGCCGGGGCCAACGACTCCATCACCCCCGGGTGCCGCTACTCCATCACCCCCGGGTGCGGCTACTCCATCACCGCCGGGGGCGGCGCGACCGTCGCCGCCTCGGCCGTGACCGTAATCGGCGGCGCCACTGTCTGCCCGCCGCCGCCGGAGCGGCGGTGCTCCCAGATGCCCCACGCCAGCAGGACGAGCGCCGTGACGGCGGCGACGCCCAAATTCGCCGTGATCGTCGCGAGCGCTGTAGCGCCGAGCAAAATGCGGTGGACGAGCCCGAGTCGGCCGAACATGTGCCCCGCGATTGCCGCACACAGCGCGGAGATGCCGATCACGGCGGCGGTGAACGCGACCGCGATCTCCCACCACTCGCCGCGGAAGAGCAGCGCCGGCTGGTACACGAAGAGGAATGGTGCCAGGAAGCCGCCGATCGCGATGCGCGAGGCCTGCCCGCCCGTCGTCATCGGTTGCGCGCCAGCGATCTGTGCACCCGCGATTGCCGTCACCGCCACGGGCGGCGTGACGTCCGCGAGCACGGCGTAGTAGAAGACGAACAGGTGCGCGGCGAGAAGGTCGACGCCGAGCTTCGTCAAGGCGGCGCCGCCGACGGTCACCGCGAGGATGTACGAGGGTGTGGTCGGTATTCCGGTGCCGAGGATCGAGACGACCGCGAAGACGAGTAGCAGCGCGACGAAGAGGTGGCCGCCGGACAGATTGATGAGTGCGCTCGAAAACGCGAGCGCGAAGCCCGTGCGGCTCATCGAGGCGACGATGAGCCCGGAGGCGGCGAGCACCGAGGCAATGATGATACCGGAGCGCATCGCCTCCTGCATGGTGCGCACGATGCGCTGCGGTCCCATCGGCTGATCGCTGGCGACCCAGGACACGACAACGGCCGTCAGGAGGCTGTAGAGCGCGGCCTTGGACGGTGAGTAGCCCTTCTCCAGGAAATAGACGACGGTGACGAACGGCGTGAACAGGAGCGCGCGCCGCGCGAGGCTCGCCATCGAGGGCAGCTCGGCCTTCATCGTGCCGATCCCGTGCTTGAGCGCCTCCCAGTGCACCGTCGCCATGATCGAGAGGTAATAGAGGATGGCGGGCAGCGCGGCCGCCACGATGATCTTCTGATACGGCACGCCGGTGAGCTCGGCCATGATGAACGCGCCCGCGCCCATGATCGGCGGCATCAGCGGCCCGCCGCACGAGGCGGTCGCCTCGATCGCGCCGGCGATCTCCGGCCGATAGCCGATACGCTTCATCAGCGGAATCGTGAACGTCCCCGTCGCATAACAGTCGGCGACCGACGAGCCGCTGATCGTGCCGTAGAGCCCTGACGAGAGCACGGCGACTTTCGCCGGGCCGCCGCGGAACCGACCGGCGAGCGCGATCGAGATGTCCATGAAGAACTGACCGACGCCCGAGTGCAGCATGAAGGCGGCGAACAGGATGAAGATCATCAGCAGATTGGACGAGATGCCGGTGAGCGAGCCGAGCACACCCTCGTCGGCGTAGAGAAAGAACATTTCCACGAGCTGCGGATACGAGTACGGGCGCGGCGAGCGCAGAAATCCGGGCAGCCACGGCGCGGCGATCAAGTACGCCATGAACACGAGCGTGGTGACGAAGAACCAGAAGCCGACCGCACGGCGCGATGCCTCCAGCACGGCCACGACGAACACCGTGCCGAGAATCACCTGCGCCATGGTCAGCGGGTGGACCCCTTCCCAGCGCTCGGTGAGCGCCTCGGCGTAGCGGATGACGTAGAGGCAGGGGACGACCGTGGCGATGACCCAGAGCCAGTCGGCGAGCGTGGGCCGCTCTTTGTCGGACCGCTCGCTGAACGGAAAGAGGATGAACGCCGGCGTGATCAGGAACAGCAGGTGGATGGCGCGCATCTCCCGCGGTTCCCACGCGCCGGCGTAGGCCGTCCAGATGTGGAACAGGGCGGCGGCGACTGCCCAGCCGCCGACCGCCCAGCCCAGCGCGCCGCGAAGCTCGCGCGTCATGTCACTACTTCAGCAGCCCGGCTTCCTTGTAGGCGCGCTCCGCGCCGGGGTGCAGCGGCACGTTGGCGAGGCGCACCGCGTCTTTCGGATCGAAGTCTTTGAACGCCGGATGGATCTTCCGCACGCTGTTGACGTCCGAGAGGATCACCTTGGTGAACTGATACACGACGTCGGCCGGGACCTTCGCGTTGGCGACGATCGTATTGGCCATGGTGACGGTCGGGATGTCGTGGTCGTTGTTCACCACATCCTTGTACGAGCCCTTCGGGATGACCCCGCGCGAGAGGCCCTGGCTTTCGAGAAACTTGATCAGATCGTCGTCCATCGGCAGGATGCGCATCTTGCGCGCCAGCGACGCCTCCTGCAGCGCCGCGCCCGGCACCGCGAGGTTGGCGAAGAAGATGTCCATGTTGCGATCGCGGTACTGCGTGGTGAGATCGCTGTACGACACGAGGATGACCTTGCCGCCCTTCGCGCGAACGTCGGCGTATGTCGTCTTGTAGAACTCGAAGACTTTCCGCATCACCCACTCGTCGGAGCCGCCGGGCGGTGTGGTGCCGATGGTGATCGCCTTGCTCTTCGCGATCTCGAAGACGTCCTTCACGGTCTTGGCCGGATACTCCGCGGGCACGGCGAACTGGATGTGCACGAAGCCGAGCCCGTTCATCACCAGCCGCATGTCCGAGTGCTTGTCCTTGTACGGGTCCTGGCCGTTGTAGGACGCCGCGATGAATGGCGGCAGGCCCCACGCGATCTCGGTCTCGCCCTGCTGAACCTTCGACATGTTCTGGATGCCGGCACCGGGCACGACCTTGATGTTGAACGACGAATCCTTGCTGTGGATCAGCTCGACGAAGCCGCCGGCCTGCTGATACCAGCCGCCGCCGACCTGGCCAGCCGTCCACGTGAGGTTCTTCTGCTGCGCCGTCGCGGTCAGCGCGGGCACGAGCAGCGCCAGCGCCGCCACGATCACGATCCATCTCCTCATGGCTTCTCCCCCTTGATCTTCACCGTCTCGCGCACTCGTCGAGTGCGGCCTCGTCCACGTCGACGCCCAATCCGGGCCCCTCGAGCGCCAGGATCGCGCCGTCCGCATACTGCACGGGTCGCCGCACGACGTCGCCTTTGAGCAGCAGCGGCCCGAACAGCTCGCAGCCCCACGTGACCGGCGCGGCGGCGAGCGCGACGTGAAGATAGGCCGCGGTGCCGAGCGACGTCTCGATCATGCAGCCGACATAGCAGCCGAGGCCCGCCGCCTCCGCGATGCGCGCGATCGCCATGCTGCCCAGGATCCCGGCGGACTTCGTGAGCTTCAGCGCGAGAATCGACACGCCGCCGCGCCGGGCGATCGCGAAGGCGTCGTGCTCGCTCGCGCACGCCTCGTCCGCCATGATCGGGATGCGCGACGCGCGTCCGACCTCGGCCAGCCCCTCGAGGTCCCACCGCGGCACCGGCTGCTCGACGAAATCGAGCCCGTACGGCTCGAGCGCGCGGACCGCGGCGAGTGCGGTCGGTCGGTCCCAGCCCTGGTTGGCATCCACACGCAGTGCAACGTCGGGCCCGACCGCCTCGCGGATGCGCCGCACGCGCTCGACGTCGACGGCGAGCGGCTGCGCGGCGGTCTTGATCTTGAAGATCCGGTGGCCAAGCGCGACCTTCTCGCGCGCTTCTTCGATCTCGGCCTCGGGACTCGTCACCGCGAGCGACCACGAGAGCGGCACACGATCGCGCACACGTCCGCCCAGCAGCCGATGCACGGGCACGCCGAGCGCTCGGCCGTTGAGATCCCACAGCGCCATCTCGACGGCGGCGCGCGCGAACGCGTTGCCCTGAACGCGCCGGGCCATGTCGCGACGCAGCGGCTCGATGCCGGCCGCGTCGCGGCCGACGAGCCACGGCGCCAGATAGCGCTCGATGACGACCTGCACGGACTCCGCGGACTCCTCGCTCCACGTCGGTCCGCCGAGACACGCGGCCTCGCCCCAGCCGACCACGCCTGCGCGCGTCTCGATGCGGACGAACGCGAAGTTGACCGCCTCGAGCGTCGTGAACGACATCTTGTGCGGGCGCTTGACGGGGATGTCGGCGAGCCGCACGCGGATGTCGGCGATCGTCAGATCACTCGGCATCTGGATTTCTGTAACGGAGCGCGGTGTTTTTGTATTGGAGCGCTGTGTCCCCCTCCACCGCGGGTGGCCCGAGAGAGACAGGCGTGGCAGCGTCGCCCGCTCGACGGTGGGCGAACCTTCCGGGGTCGAACAGCGAGAGGTCCATCGAGGACTTGCCGTCCACGATCCAGTCCGCGACGTGACGGCCGGTGGCCGGCGAGTGCTGAAAGCCGTGGCCGCCGAAGCCGACCGCGAGGAAGAAGCCCGTGACGCCAGGCGCCCAGCCGATGATCGCGTGATCATCGGGCGTGAGCGGCCGCAGCCCGGCCCAGCCGCCCGCGATGGTGGCCTGCTCGAGCAGGGGCACGCGGTCGATGGCTTTCGTGACCGTCTCCTCGATCTTCGCGCGATCGACCGGCACGTCGAAGTCGCTGCCGATGTCCTCCACGTCGCCGGGGCTCAGCAGCACCTGCTCCATCTCCTTGCGGAAGTAGAAGCCGCTTGTGCGATCGGTCGTGAGCGGAATCGGCCCCGGGATCGCGGGAAACGGCTCGGTGTAGAAGATGTGCCGGCGTCGCGGGTGCACGGCGACCTCGACGCCCGCGAGCCGGCCGATCCGTGCCGCCGACGGGCCGGCCGCGTTGACGATGATCGGCGCGGCGACATCGCCGTCCGTGGTCGTCACGACGGCGACGCGGTCGCCGTCGCGGCGGATGGCCGTGACGCGCACGCCCTCCGCGATCTTCACACCGCGCTCGCGCGCGCGCTTGGCGAAGCCGTTGGTGACCTCGGCGGGTCCCGCGAGGCCATCGCGGGGGCCCCACACCGCGGCCACGAGGTCGTCGACGCGCAGGGCGGGGACGAGCTCCTTCGCCTCATCGGGCTGAATCACACGCACGTCCACGCCGAGGCGTCGCTGCAGCGCGATACGGGTCTCGAACCCGCGCAGGTCTTCCGGATCGGACACGAGAAACAGGTAGCCGATTTTCTTGTATCCGGGGTCGACGCCGAACTCGTCCTCGAAGCGCTCGAAGACCGTGATGGCCTCGAGCGAGAAACGGATCTCGGTTTCGGTCGGGAACTGGGCGCGGATGCCGCCCGCCGCCTTCGAGGTGGTTCCGCTGCCGACGGTCTCCCGTTCGAGCACGAGCACGTCGCGCACACCGCGGCCGGCGAGGTGGTAGGCGATGGAGCAGCCGACCACGCCGCCGCCGATGATGACGACGCTGGCAGTGCGGGGAAGTGCCACGACGGCGGGATGTTACCACGCGTATACTTCGGGCATGCTCGACCCCGTCACCGTTTCGGTTCTGACCCATCGCTTCTCCGCCATCGTCGAGGAAATGGGCGAGGCGATGCTGCGCACCGCCTACTCCCAGATCCTCAACTCGAGCCGTGACTTCTCGACGGCCATCTGCGACGGCCAGGCGCGGCTCGTCGCCCAGGCCGAGCACGTGCCGATCCACGTCGGCGCGATTCCATGGGCGGTGGCGTCCGTCCGCGATTACTTCGGCGAGCGCGTCAAGCCCGGCGACGTGTTCTTGCTGAACGATCCGTATCACGGCAACAACCACCTGCCGGACCTCACCGCGTTCGTCCCGGTGTTCATCGACGGCGAGGTCGCGTTCTGGTCGATCAATCGCGCGCACCAGTCGGACATCGGTGGCTCGACGCACGGGGCCTACAACCCGGGCGCGACGGAGATCTGGCAGGAAGGGCTGCGGATCACGCCGCTCAAGCTCTACGACGCCGGCACGCTGCGCGACGACGTGCTGGAAATGATCACGACGAACGTGCGCCACCCGCACGATTTTCTCGGCGACCTGCGCGCGATGATCGGTTCGGCGCGTGTCGGCGAGCGCCGGCTGCTCGCACTCGTCGAAGACTACGGCAGCAAGACGGTGATGGAGTCGGTCGACGAGATCCTCGACGGCGCCGAGCGCCAGACCCGCGCGTGCATCCGCGGCTGGAAAGACGGCACGTATCGCGGCGAGGCGATCCTGGACGACGACGGGCACGGCATCGAGGACATCGCCATCCGCGCGACGGTGACGAAGAAGGGCGACGGCCTCATCGTGGATCTGAGCGCGTCCGATCCGCAGGTGACGGGCTTCGTCAACTCGTCGTTCCCGAACACGATGTCCTCCGTGCACATGGCGCTCGCGTTTCTCGTCGACCCGCGCACGCCGAAGAACTCCGGGACGTTCCGGCCGGTGAAGGTGATCACGCGCGAAGGCACGATCGTCCATCCGCGGCCGCCGGCGCCCGTGACGCTCGCCACCAACCACTGCGCGCAGGAGATCGCCGAGTCCGTGATCAAGGCGCTCGCGCCCGCGTGCCCCGAGCGTGTGATTGCCGGCTGGTCGCGGCGCTTCCGCATCGCGATCAAGGGCGTGAACCCGCGCACCAAGCGGCCGTTCATCTGGCACATGTTCCACGCGCGCGGCGGCGGCGGCGCCTCGTCGGCCGGCGACGGCTGGGAGACCGCGGGCGAGGGCCAGGCGGTGGGCGGGATCAAGTTCGGCTCGATCGAGGTTGCGGAGGTGCGGTTTCCGCTGACGTTCGAATCGCACGAGTTCAGGCCGGACTCCGCGGGCGATGGTCAGCATCGCGGCGGCGTGGGCTCGGTGCTGCGCTTACGGGTCGACACGACCGAGGACGGTGTCGCGAACACCGCGGGCGACGGCACGCGCCATCCGTCGTACGGCATCCTCGGCGGCAAGGATGGGCTGCCACACCGTTACCGGCTGCTCTCGCGCGGGCGCGCGCCGCGCGTGCTGAAGACCAAAGAGGTCGGCATCCCGGTGCGACCGGGCGACGTGTTCTTCGTGGAGTCCGCCGGCGGCGGCGCCTGGGGACCGCCGTCCAAGCGGTCACGCGAGGCGCGCGCCGGCGACCGCGAGAACGGCTTCGTCTCGAGCCGCAGCCGCGGCACGCGGTGACGAGACTGTGATCTCGAGGCGCGCCACGGCTGCGCCGGGGCGCGGCCGAACGTGGGGGA
>JBKOUQ010000168.1:0-8810 GCA_046723475.1 Candidatus Methylomirabilota bacterium | reverse complement strand
GAGTGGGAGCGTCGACTGCGTCGCGATCGCGCCGCGGTGTCCGGCGCCCTGGCGACGATGGACGCCGAGCTCGGCGGATACAAGTACGAACATCCTGGCGATGTCCTGGACGACGCCACGACGAACATGACGTGCCGTCTACTCGCCACCCTCGAAGCGCGCGATCGCCGCGTGCTCGGCGAGATCGACGCCGCCGAGGAGCGTCTCACCGAGGGCCGGTACGGCGCGTGCGAGACGTGCGGCCGTCGTATTCCGGTCGAGCGGCTGCGCGCGCTGCCGTTTGCGCGGCGGTGCGTCGGGTGCGAAGAGGCGGCCGAGCGCCGCGCCGCGTCCTGAGCACACGGCGCATCCGCGAGAGCGGCGGCGCCTCCGACAGCCAGTGCGACCGATATATAAGGATGCGGCGGTTGGCCGCCGTATCATCGGGCCGATGGGCGATCGCGTGGCGCTCTCGATCATCGGCGTGCTGTCGGCGGCCATCGTCGGCGTCGTCGGTGTTCTGCTCCTCGCTCACGATCCCGGGCGGCGATGGAGCGCCGAAGTCTCCGGGCTTCCGGCGCTGAACGCCGCGCTGAACGCGACGTGCGCGGCGCTGCTCATCACGGGCTGGGTCGCGATCCGGCGGCGCCGCATCGCCGTGCACCGCGCCTGCATGCTCGCGGCGTGCGTGGCGTCGGCGCTGTTCCTCGTCTCCTACGTCGTGTATCACGCGCTCGCCGGCTCGCGGCCGTTCGCCGGGCAGGGATGGATCCGCGCTGTCTATTTTCCGATCCTCATCTCGCACGTCGTGCTGGCGGCCCTGATGGTGCCGTTCGTCCTGACGACGGTGTATCGCGCGCTCGCGGGTCGATTCGATCGGCACGTGCCGATCGCGCGACGCACGCTGCCGGTGTGGCTCTATGTGTCGGTCACCGGCGTGCTCGTGTACCTGCTGCTGTACCACATCGGCTGAGCGACGATGCGCGGCGTCGAGCAGATTCCGTGGCTGTACGACGCTTGGTGCGCGATCGTCGAGCGCCTCGGCCTCGGTCGCTGGCGGCGGTGGCTCGTCGATGGCGCGACCGGCCGCACGCTCGACATCGGCTGCGGCACCGGGCGCAACCTGCCGCTGTACGAACCGCATGCACGGGTCGTGGGCGCCGATCCGCTGTACGCGTCACTATGGGTCGCGCGACGTCGCGCGCCCGGCGTAGCGCTCGTGCAGGCCGATGCGCACGCGCTGCCGTTCCGCGACGCCGCGTTCGACACGGTTGTGAGCGGTCTGGTCTTCTGCAGCGTGCCCGACCCGCGCCGTGGCCTGACGGAGGTCAAGCGCGTGCTGAAGGCCGGTGGTGCGCTGCGGATGCTCGAGCACGTCCGCGCCTCGGGGCCTTTGAAGGCTCGCTTCCAGGATCGCTGGCAGCCGCTGTGGACGCGGCTGACCGGCGGCTGTCACTGGAATCGCGAGACCGAGCGCACCGTCGAGGCGTCCGGCTTTCGCATCGATGGCGACACGCTTCGTGCGCGCGGCGAGATGCGACGCTTCGTCGCGCGTCCGCGCTGAGCGGGTCGCGCTTCGCGCGCCCGGTACAATTCAGACGTGGCTTCCGTATCTCGGCGCGAGCTGCTGCAGGGCGCCGCGGCGACCGCATTGATGGCGCGGCCGCTGGCGGCGTGGTCGGCGCCCGACCGTGCGCGCGTGGTGATCGCTCGGGAGAGCGACCGTGCCCGGGCGGTCGCGGCGTGCCTCGACGCGCTGGAATTCCGCGCGTGCGAAGGTGTCGGCGTCGCGCTCAAGGCCAACTTCAACAGCGCCGATGCCTTTCCAGCCTCGACGCACCCGGAGACGCTGACCGCGCTCGCGACGACGCTGAAGGCACGCCGGGCGACCGGAATCACGCTGGCCGAGCGCTCGGGCATGGGCGACACGCGCCAGGTGCTCGAGCGGACGGGAGCGATGGACATCGCGCAACGGACGGAGATGCGCGTGATCGTGCTCGACGAGGTGCACCGCCCGGCCTGGGAAGCGCTTCGTGCCGAGCACTGGCCGCGTGGTCTGAATGCGGCACGGCTCTTCACCGAGGCGCCGTGCGCGGTGCAAACCATGTGCTGCAAGACGCACCGCTTCGGCGGCCACGTGACGCTGTCGCTCAAGAACACGATTGGCCTCATCGCCAAGCGGCTCCCCGGCGATGCCTACGACTACATGAAGGACCTGCACAATTCGCCGCATCAGCGCGCGATGATCGCGGAGGCGAATCTGGCGTGGCGGCCGACGCTGAACGTCATGGACGCGCTCGAAGCGTTCATCGACGGTGGCCCGGAGGCCGGGACGCGTGCGGCTCCCGGCGTCTTCGTCGCCAGTACCGATCGCTGCGCGCTCGACGCCACGGCCATCGCGCTGCTTCGTTTGCACGGCATGAAGGGGCCCGCGGCGAACGGGCCGATCGGGCGTACGGAGCAGCTCGCGCGGGCGCTGGAGCTGGGACTGGGCGCCGCTCCCACGGCTGTGGACGTCGTGCCGGCCTCCGCGGCGGCGGCCGACGTCGCCAAGCGTCTGTCCGCGATGCTCGCCGAGGGCTGACGTGGCGAAGCGCGACGCGCCGGCCGACGATCTGAGCCGCTACGGCCGCCTGGCGGAATACAACCGCAAGCGACGCTTCGATGTCACACCAGAGCCGCCGGGCCGCGCCAAGAATTCCGCGACAGGCGGGACAAGACCTGCCAAAAGCGGGACACGGAAGACGACACGCGCACTCGAGTTCGTGGTGCAGAAACACCGCGCGAGCCATCTGCATTACGACTTTCGCATCGAGCACGAGGGCGTGATGCTCTCGTGGGCCGTCGCGAAAGGGCCGTCGCTCGATCCGAGCGTCCGGCGTCTCGCCATGATGACCGAGCCGCACCCGATGGACTACAACGACTTCGAGGGCGTGATTCCCGAGGGCGAGTACGGCGGCGGCACCGTCATGATCTGGGATCGCGGCACGTGGGAGCCCGAGAGCCCCGACGTCGACAAAGCGCTCGGGAAGGGCGATCTGAAGATGCGCCTTTCGGGCAAGAAGATGAAGGGCTCGTGGGTGCTCGTCCGCATGCGCGATCGCCAATGGCTCTTGATCAAGCATCGTGACCAGTACGCCTCCGCCTCCGAGGACCTGACGCTGTCGCGGCCCAAGTCCGTCGTCTCGCGCCGAAGCATGGCAGGCATCGCGCGCGCGGCGGGCGCGAGCCCGCGCCAGCTCGAGCAGGCTGCGGGCGCCGACCCGCCGCGCTCGAGCGCGAAGCCCGCGTGAGCGTCACCCGGGCGCGCACACGCCGCGGCTCGGCCTCGCTGCCGCGCGACGTCAAGCCGATGCTGGCCACGCTCGTCGACGCGCCGTTTCACACACCGGGCTGGCTCTACGAGGAGAAGTACGACGGCATCCGGATCATCGCGGAGAAGGACGGCTCGCGCGTGCGCCTCATCACGCGCAATCTGATCGACCGCACCTCCGACTTCCCCGACATCGCCGCGGCGATCGCGAGGCTGCCGGCGCCGACGCTGCTGCTCGACGGCGAGGTCGTCGTCTTCGATGCCGAAGGCATCTCACGGTTTCAGCTCTTCGGTGCCGACACGCGGCGCCGACCGGTGTACGTCGTGTTCGATTGTCTATTCGCGCGCGGCCGCGATCTGCGCGCGCTGCCGCTCGCCGAGCGCCGCCGCGCGCTCGAGACCGAGCTGCGCCCGAGTGGCCCGCTGCGCCTGGCGCGACGCCTCGCCGGCGACGGGTTCAAGGCGTTCGAGGCGGCGCGCGAGCGTGGCCTGGAAGGCATCGTCGCCAAGGACGCTGCCTCGACGTACGAGACGGGCAAGCGCTCGCCGGCGTGGCGCAAGGTGAAGGTGCGCGCCGAGGAAGAGTTCGTGATCGGCGGCTACACCGCGCCGGAGGGCGCGCGCACACACTTCGGCGCGATCCTGATCGGCGCCTTCGACGGGGGCCGACTGCGCTATGCGGGGAAGGTCGGCACCGGCTTCACGACGAAGACGCTCGCCCAGCTCGGCGAGCGGTTCGACCGACTGCAGCGCGCGACGTCACCGTTCGCCGATGCGCCGCGCATGCGCGACGCCACCTGGGTCGAGCCGACGCTGGTCGCGCAGATCGGATTCATGGAAAAAACCGGCGACGGGCGCCTGCGCCATCCCGTGTTCCTCGGCCTCCGCGAGGATAAGGCGCCCACGGAAGTGCTCTGGATGATTGCCCACGGCCGATGAGGGGTTGGGGGGAAGCCGCAGGGGTCCCCCAATCAAACGGTGACTGCCCACGCGCGATGAGGGGGTTTGGGGGAAGCCGAAGGGGTCCCCCAATCAAGCGGTATGTCCCCCAACTCAATCAGACCGTATACCGCGTGCGGATCTCGTCGAGCGCGCGCCGGCGCGACTCCGCCGGCGCCAGCCCGGCCGACTCGAGCTCCGCGAGCGCGCCGGCCAGATCCGCGTCCTTGATCTGCTCGCGCGCCCAGGTCGAATAGTCTCGCTGGCCGAGATGCCACGCCCATGTCGGCTCGTCCACACCCTCGGCGAGCTCGACGAACCGCACGAGGTTCGACGCGCGCAGATTGAGCGCACCCTCGGGGCCTCGGAAGTAGAACGAGCGGTCGGGCGGGAGCTCGCCCTCGGTGTACTTCCGCACGTGGCGTCGGTGCTCGATACGACGCTTGCCGACGCGAAAACGCTGTGTGCGCCCCGCGGTTCCAAGCCAGGCGATCGCCGCCTCGCCTTCGCCCAGCGGCGCACCGCCGAGCACCGGCGCCCGGCCTCCGGCCGCCGCCCGTGTGGCCGCGGCAAACTTTTCGAGGTGCGTCGCGGCCACGACGTTCGGCAGCGTCCGTATTTCTGGCGCCAAAAGATTCGTGTCGAGCGTGCTGAGGCAGAACGACTCCGCCCCCGCGCGGAGCAGCTCGACCACTGGCGAGCCGTCCGCGGGCACGAGGTGGTGCGCCTCGTCGAGGATCAGCCAGTGCGGCAGGCCGGATGTCGAGCGCACGAAGGCGACGGCGCCGAGCGCCTTCGCGGCATAGGCGACCTTCTCCGCACGCGACATCGCCGAGAGATTGAGTACGAGGCTCGTGCGCGGCTGGTGCAGCAGCTGACGCAGCTCGTCGGGCGTCGGCAGCACGCGCTCGCTGGTGCCGCCGAGCACCACGACCCGCTCGAGCTCGGCGAACGTCTGATAATCACCCTCTGGATCGAGCAGGAGCACCGAGCGTCCGCTCTCGACGAGTCGCTCGACGAGCAGGCCCGTGAGCGTTGATTTTCCGGTGGCGGACGGCCCGACGATCAGCAGGCGCGTGCCGTGCGGTGAGATGGTCACCGACTCGCCGTCGGCCGTCTCGCCGATCGGCAGCCGATGCCGCGTGAGCCGCGGCATGAGCGCGCTCAGGTCGTGGGCGACGTGCTCGTCGATGAACTCGATCACGCCGCGCGATGCCGGCGCGCGCGTCACGTAGTCCGCGCGCTCCCGCAGCGCGGGAATCGCATCGGACACCGCAACCGCGCACTCGGACATCGCCAGGAACGCATGGTCGTTCTCGGCGTCACCGATGCCGACCATGTTGTGCGGCGAGAGCGCGAGCATGGTCAGCGCGGCGTCGAGCCCGGTGCCCTTCGTCACGCCGCCGGGCAGGAGCATCAACGCGCCCTTGTTGAACACGAGCGTTCGCTCCACACCGGTGTCGCGGATGGCCGCGAGGGCAGCCTCCGCATAGGCCTCGGTGGTCGCCAGGATCGCGGCGCCGACGTCGAACGGCACACCGCGCCGGCGCAGCTCCTCGAGCAGCGCCGACTCCGGGGCGTCGCCGAGCAGCCGGGCCTCCCTCGTATCCGGAAAATAGAGAACGGCCCCGTTCTCGGCCACCACCGCGTCGAACATATGCTCGACGTCGGCACAGACGCTGCGCAGATCGGGCAGCATCCGCCCCGTGACGAGGAGAACTTTGCGTCCCGATTCTCGTACCCGGGCGAGGGCTTGCTGAATTTCTGGTGAGCACCGGCCGTGGTCGGCCAGCGTGCCGTCGTAGTCGCAGGCGAGGACGTGAACGTTCACGAGAAGAGCCCCGTGCATTCACCGTACCACTGCTCGCGAACTGGCTAGGCTTCCCGGCCGGGCGCGAGTGCGATCGTTCCGGCGGCGGCCAGCCGCTCGATATCGCTCGGCGTGACGCCGATTTCGGTCAGTACTTCGGCGGTGTGCTCGCCGAGCAGCGGTGCCGGACGGCGGATCGCGGCCGGCGTGCCCGACGCGCGGACCGGGTAGGTCAGCATGCGCGCCGTCCCGTAGCCCGGCTGCTCGATTGCGGCCACGAGTCCCAGATGGTTGACCTGTGCGTCGGCGAAGACCTCGTCGAACTCGTAGACCGGCCCGGCGGCGATGGACGCGCGCTCGAATCGCTCGAGCCACGCGGCCGTCGTGGCCCCCGCGAGCGCCTGCTCGACCCGCTTGCGGAACTCGTCGTAGTGCGCGAGCCGGGCGTCGTTGGTCGCGAACCGCGAATCGGTCGCGAGGGCAGGATCGCCGAGCGCCTTGCAGAACCGATCGTACTGGTCGGCATTCATCATGACGATCTGGATCATGCCGTCCTTCGTCGGATAGGCCTCGGCCGGTGTGAGATTCGCGTTGCGGTTGCCCATGCGCTGCGGGCGCTGCCCCGTGTCGAAGTACTGCGCCACGGGGTCGGGCAGGAGGCTCAGCGTGGAGGCAAGCAGATTGACGTCGAGCTGCTGTCCCGCGCCCGTGCGAAACCGGTGCACGAGCGCGGCGTTCACGGCGCCGAACGCGCAGAGCGCCGCGGCCAGGTCGGAGACCGAGCCCGCCACGCGCGTGGGCGGATGGCCCGGCATGCCGGTCAGGGCCATCAGGCCACTCATGCCTTGGGCGATCGTGTTGTAGCCGGGACGCCGTGCATACGGCCCCGTCTGGCCGAAGCCGGTAACGGACGCGTACACCACGGCAGGGTTCACCGCGCGCAGTGCCGGATAGCCCAGCCCGAGGCGCTCGGCGACGCCGGGCAGAAAGTTCTCGATGACGACGTCCGCGCGGCGGGCCAGCTTGAACGCCAGTCGCGCGCCCTCGGGGTGCTGCAGCTCGACGGCGATGCCCCGCTTGCCGCGGTTGATTGCGGCGAACGCCGCGCTCATGCCGTGGCCGCCGCGCCAGGCGCGGAGGTCGTCGCCCCGGCCCGGGCGCTCGAGCTTGACGACGTCGGCCCCGAGGTCGGCCATCAGGGTTGCGCAGTAGGGTCCGGCGATGACTCGGGAGAGGTCGAGAACACGGATGCCGGCGAGCACGGGGCCGAGTATATAATCCCCCACCACCTTCGTGTCGGTCCGGAGTGGAGGCGAGCACCCATGAAACGATTCTTCATTCGACGTGTCGGCTATGCGCTGCTCTCGCTCGTCGTGCTTTCGGCGACGATCTTCGTCTTCGTGCGCCTGACCGGCGATCCGGCCGTGCTGCTCGTCGAGCCCGGCGCCAGCAAGGCCGACATCGACGCGATACGCACGGATCTCGGGCTCGACCGGCCGCTGCCCGTGCAGTACCTGCTGTTCGTGAAGGGCCTGCTGCACGCCGATTTCGGCCGATCGTTCTACTACCGCACGCCCGTCCTCGAGCTCTACCTCGAGCGGCTCCCGAATTCGTTCTTCCTCGCGCTGGTCGCAATGGCGTTCTCGCTCATCATCGGGATTCCGAGCGGGATCCTCGCCGCCGTCCGCGTCAACGGCTGGTGGGACGGCGCGGGCAAAGTGTTCGCGCTGCTGGGGCTCTCGATGCCGTCGTTCTGGGTCGGCCTGCTCTTGATTCTGTTCTTCTCCGTCTATCTCGGCTGGCTGCCGTCGTCGGGATCGGGCACGCCGCTGCACGTGCTGATGCCGGCGTTCGCGCTCGGCTGGTACTTCGCCGCCGCGCACATGCGACTGACGCGCTCGTCCATGCTGGAGGTGCTCGGCTCGGAGTACATCAAGCTCGCGCGGCTCAAGGGGCTGCCCGAGGCGCTCGTGATCTGCAAGCACGCCTTCAAGAACGCGCTGATTCCCGTGCTCACGCTGGCCGGGATCAATCTCGTGCTCATGGTGAACGTCGCCGTCGTGGTCGAGACCGTCTTTGCATGGCCGGGGGTGGGGCGCCTGCTCTACGAGGGCATCGCGTTCCGCGACTTCCCGGTCGTGCAGACGACCGTCATTCTGAGCGGCGTGATGATCGTGGCTGTGAACCTCGCGGTGGACCTCATGTACGCCGTGATCGACCCGAGGATTCGATATGAGCGTTAGTCGCGCCGCCACCCTGACCGTCGCGTGGCGTCTCGCGTCCTTCCGGCGCGAGAACGTCCCGTGGTTTCCGATCATCATTCTTCTCACGCTCACGGTGCTCGCTCTCTTCGCCGACTTCATCGCGCCGCACGACCCTCAAGTCGGCTTGCTCGGCGAGCGCTTCCGACCGCCGGCGTGGCAGCAGGGCGGCAGCACCGCGCACCTGCTCGGCACGGATCACGTCGGCCGCGACGTGCTGTCACGGCTGATCTTCGGCGCGCGCGTGTCGATGGTGGTGGGCTTCACCGCGGTCATCTTCGCCGGCGTCATCGGCACGGTGCTCGGCATCATGGCCGGCTACCTCGGCGGCTGGGTCGATCAGGTCATCATGCGCATCACGGATGCGTGGCTCGCGGTGCCCGCGCTGACCTACGCGATCTTCCTGGCCGCCATCGTGGGCCCGAGCGAGGGGAACATCGTCATCATCCTCGGTCTCGTGTACTGGACGCGGTATGCGCGCGTCGTGCGCGGTGAGGTGCTGTCGCTC
>JBKOUQ010000304.1:0-19351 GCA_046723475.1 Candidatus Methylomirabilota bacterium | reverse complement strand
CTCGGACTGGTGGGCGCGGTCGTGCTCGCGGCGCGACCCGTCTTCACGCGCGGCGACGGCCGACTGCACGTCAGTGTGTTGGACGTCGGTCAGGGAGACGCCATCGTCGTCGAGACGCCGGACGGTAGCGCGATCGTCGTCGACGCCGGCGCCGGCGGCGCATCGCGCCTGGACCTCGGCGAGCGCGTGGTCGCGCCGTTTCTGTGGAATCGCGGGGTCCTGGCAGTGCACGCCAGCCTGACGACTCATCACGACGTGGATCATGCGGGCGGCATGGCCGCGCTGCGGCGGCTGTTTCGCGTGCGAGAGACGTGGGACGCTGTCGCTGGTTCGCGAAGCTACGGCGGCGCGCTGCTGACGTCGATCGTCCCCGACGTGGCCGGCGGCCGCGGCAACGACCACGCCGTCGTGCTTCGCGTGGAGCTCGGTCTCGCGAGCGTGCTCCTTGCGTCGGACATCGAGATGCGCGGCGAGCGCGCGCTGCTCGATTCGAGCGTCCCGCTCGCGGCGACCGTGCTGAAGGTCGCCCACCACGGTGCCGCGACGTCCAGCACGGCCCCGTTCCTCGCGACCGTGCGCCCGGCGGTGGCCGTCGTGTCCGTCGGCGCGCGCAATCCCTATGGGCATCCCGACGCGGGCGTCCTCGCCCGGCTTGCCGACGTCGGCGCCCGCGTGTTTCGCACCGATCGCGACGGCGCTGTGCTGATCGAGACCGACGGCCGCGAGCTCACCGTGACGCGTTGGCGCGACCGCGCCGTCGAGCGCTTGTGTCTCGACCCGGAGACGATCTGCTAGAATCCGTGCGCCATGGCGAAGATCAACGAGAATTATCTTCGGCTCAAGAGCGGATATCTGTTCAGCGAGATCGCACGGCGGGTCAGGGAGTTCCAGGCCGCGCATCCCGACGCGAAGCTGATTCGTCTCGGTATCGGCGACGCCACCCAGCCGCTGCCGCCCGCGATCGTGCAGGCGTTGCATTCTGCCGTCGACGAGATGGCGCGCGCGGAGTCGTTCCGCGGCTACGGTCCGGAGACGGGGTACGACTTCCTGACGACCCTCATCTCCACGCACGAGTACGCCGCGCGCGGCGTGACGATCGCGGCGGACGAGATCTTCGTCAGCGACGGCAGTAAGAGCGACGCCGCGAATTTTCAGGAGCTCTTCAGCGCCGACGCCGTGGTCGCGCTGACCGACCCCGTGTATCCCGTGTATCTCGACAGCAACGTGATGGCGGGCCGCGCGGGAGCGCCTGATGCGCAAGGCGGCTACGACCGCATCGTGTACCTACCGTGCACGGCCGACAACGGCTTCGATCCGCCGCTGCCTGACCGGCCCGTCGACATGGTGTATCTGTGCTTTCCGAACAATCCGACGGGCGCGGTCCTGGGTCGTGCCGCGCTACGGCGCTGGGTGGACTGGGCACGCGACGCGGGCGCCGTGCTTCTCTACGACGCGGCGTACGAGAGCTACATCCACGACCGCGAGATTCCGCACTCGATCTTCGAGGTCGAGGGCGCGCGCCAGGTGGCCGTGGAGTTCCGCTCGTATTCGAAGACGGCCGGTTTCACCGGCACGCGCTGCGCGTACACGGTCGTCCCAAAGGACGTCACCGCGCGGACGTCGAGCGGTGAATCGGTGCCGCTTCATGGGCTGTGGTTTCGCCGTCAGTCGACGAAGTTCAACGGCGCCCCCTATATCGTCCAGCGTGCGGCAGCCGCGATGTACAGCGCTGAGGGCCAAAAACAGGTGCGCGCGACGATCGACTACTACATGGAGAACGCGCGGCTCATCCGCGAGGGTCTCGAGGCGGCCGGGCTCAGCGTGTACGGCGGTCGGAACGCGCCGTATATCTGGGTCAAGACCCCGGTGGGCGTCGACTCGTGGGGGTTTTTCGACAAGCTCCTGAACGAGGCGCACGTCGTGGGGACGCCGGGCGCGGGGTTCGGCCGCAGCGGCGAGGGCTACTTCCGGCTCACGGGATTCGGCGACCGAGCGTCGACTGAGGAAGCGGTGTCGCGCATCAAGTCGCGCCTCCGTCGGTAGCGGGGTCGCCTGCCGCGAGGCGGGATACTCGGACTAGGTCTCGTACGCGCGCTCGTATTGCGAGCGCAGGCGCTCGAGCTCGTCGGGATCCAGTCGCATGCCGAGTGACAACCCCATCTCGCCGAGGATCGTCTTGATCTCGTTCAGCGACTTCTTGCCGAAGTTCTTCGTCTTCAGCAGCTCGGCTTCGGTCTTCTGCACGAGATCCGCGATCGTCCGGATGTTCGCCGTCTTCAGGCAGTTCGACGCGCGCACGGACAGCTCCAGCTCGTCGACGTTGCGGAAAAGATTCTCGTTGAGCTCGGTGCCGGGTCGCGTCTCGGCGTGCTCGGCGTCGTCCTCCTGCGGCGTGGCCTCGGGGAAGTCCGTGAGCAGGTTGAAGTGATCCTGCAGGATCCGCGAGGCTTCGCCCACGGCGGCCTGCGGGCTCACGCTGCCGTTGGTCCACACCTCGAGCACGAGCCGCTCGCGCGGCGCACCGTCGGCGCTCTCCGCGGCCGGGACCGGCTCGACGTGGAAGTTCACGCGCTTAATGGGAGAAAAATCGGCGTCGAGCAGGATCGCATTGATCGGCAGCGCCTCCGGCTCACGCTTCTCGGCGGGTTGGTAGCCCCGGCCGCGCTCGATGCACACCTCCATCTCGAGCATCCCGTCCTTGTCGAGCGTTGCCAGCACCACGTCCGGCGTCAGGATCTGGACGTCGCTGTCGGGCTCGAAATCGCCCGCCTTCACCACGCGCGTGCCCTGGGCCTTCAGTCGCAGAATTTTCGGGCGATTCACGTGCAGCGCAAAGACGACGTTCCGGAGATTCATCATGATGTCCAGCGTGTCTTCCTGCACGCCGGGCAGGTGCGAGAACTCGTGCAAAACGTTCTCGATCTTCACCCAGGTGGGCGCGGCGCCGTGGATGGCCGACAGCAGCGCGCGCCGATACGCGATGCCGACCGTGAGCGCGAACCCCGGCTCGAACGTGTCGATGAGGATCTTGCCGTAGGCGTTTTCTGACGCGCTCCAGTCGTGGCGAGTGGGGAGCTGCAGCTCCTGCATGCGGACCTCCGTGGAAGATTAGGGGCGTAACCCCAGGCCAGACAGTATACCAAACGCCTACTTCACCCCCGATTCGGGGATGGCCGGTCGCTCAGGGTAGACTCGAATCATGCGCGTGCGCTGGCTCGTCGTTGCGCTCGTGCTCGCCGCGGCGGGGGTCGGCTGGCTCGTGCTGACGCCGACACCGGCCGTTCGCCAGGGCCCGCTGGTCGTCATGATTCCGCCACACGAAGGCGTGCTCGGCATCGCCGAGCGTCTCGCCCAGGCACAGGTCATCAAGAGCCGCGCCGCGTTCGTCGTGGCGACGGTCGTCCGCGGTGCGCCGCGCCGCCTCAAAGCCGGCGAGTACGAAATCCCGCGCGACGCGACGGCGTGGGACATCCTCGCGCTGCTCATGAGCGGTCGCGTGCGCCAGCACATGATCCTGCATCCCGAGGGCGCGACGGTGGCCGAGCTGGCGCGCGCGCTGGAGGCCGAACAGCTCGCCACCGCCGACGAGGTCGCACGCGTCGCCGCCGACCGGAAATTCCTGAACGAAAACGGTATCGAGGCTGCCAACGTGGAAGGCTACCTCTTTCCCGACACCTATCAGTTCGTCCGCGGGATGACCCCTGAGGAAATGCTCGGCCGGATGGTGCACCGCATGCGCTCGAAGCTGACGCCGGAGATCCACGCGCGGGCGCGAGAGCTCGGGCTCACGACACACCAGCTGCTGACCCTGGCGTCGATCATCGAGCGCGAGGCGATCGACAAGGACGAGCAGCGCCTCATCGCCGCCGTGTTCTGGAATCGTTTGAAGATCGGCATGCCGCTGCAGGCGGATCCGACCGTCCAGTACGCCGTGGCCAAGGAGCGGCGCGCGCTGAGTCTTGCCGACCTGCTCGTCGATCACCCGTACAACACCTACGTCCGTCTCGGCTTGCCGCCCGGGCCGATCGCCAGTCCGGGGCTCGAGGCCATCCAGGCTGCGCTCGCTCCTGCTCCGGTGAAGTACCTGTACTTCGTCGCGCGCGACGAACGCCATCATCACTTCTCGACCAGCATGGAGGAGCACACCGCGGCCGTCGCGCGCTACCGTGTGTCGCGCGCCAACGCTCGGTAGAACGCCCCGCGCGAGCATGCTATAAATCCCGGAATGTCGCGCTCGACCGCGGTATCCGCGAATCCCGGGATCGACCGCGCGCGCTCGGAGTTTCCCCTCCTCTACCGTGCTCTGCGGACGCCCGTGCGCGGCGCGCTCGAGCGCTGGTTTGGCCTGCGCGTGGACGGCGTGGAGCATCTGCCGGAGCGCGGTCCCTACCTCGTGGCCGCAAACCATCACAACTATCTCGACGGCGTCGTGCTCGGCGTGAGCGTTCCGGCGCCCATCACATTTCTCGTCATGCCGCGCGTCTGGCGGGCCACGCCGCTGCATCCCGCCTTTCACCGGCATATCGGCTCCATCCCGCTGCACGTGGACCGCGCCGACCTGCGCGCATTCCGCCGCGCGCTCGGCGCACTCGAGCGCGGACACGTCGTCGGCATCTTTCCGGAGGGACCGTTCAGCGTCCGTGGCCGTCTCGAGCGCGGGCTGCCCGGGGTCGCGCTCCTGGCGTTGCGCTCGGGCGTGCCCGTCGTGCCCGCGGGCATCACCGGGACGTGGGAGGCGCTGCGGGGACGACGCTTCTACGTGCCGCGAGCGACGCCGCTGGCGGTCCGCTTCGGCGTCCCCCGACGATTTTCGCCGAACGGTGGCGGCGCGCGCGCGGCGCGGCGCGATGCGACGGAGCGGATCATGGCGGACATCGCGGCGCTCCTGCCGTGAGCAAGACCTGGGGCGGGCGCTTCTCGGAGGGCGCCGATCCGGGGGCGGAGCGTTTCACCGGATCGCTCGCGTTCGATCGCCGGCTGTGGCGGCAGGACATCGCCGGCAGCATCGCCTGGGCGCGGGCGCTCGCCCGGGCGCGGCTTTTGACGGATGCCGAGCGCGATGCCATCGTCAAAGGCCTCGAGGCCGTCCGCGCCGAGCTCGAAGCCGGCACGTTTCCGTTTCGGCCCGAGCTCGAGGACATCCACACCAACGTCGAGCGGAGGCTGGTCGAGCTGATCGGCGACATCGGCGGCAAGCTCCACACCGGCCGTTCGCGCAATGATCAGATCGCGCTCGACGAGCGCCTCTACCTCAAGGAGGCGGTCGGACGCGCGCGCGACGGACTCCGCGCCGTCCAGGCCGCTCTCGTCGCACGCGCCGGCGAGACGACGACGGCGCCGATGCCCGGGTACACGCATTTGCAGCGGGCCCAGCCCATCGTCCTCGCGCATCATCTGCTCGCGTACGTGTTCATGCTGGAGCGCGACCGTGAGCGGTTCGCGGGCTGTGGCCAGCGTGCGGATCGTTCGCCCCTCGGCGCCGCCGCGCTGGCCGGCACCGCGTTTCCGATCGATCGCGAAGCCCTCGCGCGCGACCTCGGTTTCTCCGGCGTTACCTCGAACAGCCTCGACGCGGTCAGCGACCGAGACTACGTCCTCGAGTACCTCGCCGCGGCGGCGATCACGGGCATGCACCTGTCCCGACTGGCGGCCGATCTCACGCTCTGGGCGACGGCGGAATTCGGGTTCGTCGAGTTTGCCGACGCCTTCGCCACCGGGTCGTCCATCATGCCGCAGAAGAAGAACCCCGACGTCGCGGAGCTGGTGCGCGGGAAGAGCGGACGGCTCTACGGCAACCTGGTGGCCGTGCTGACGACCATGAAGGGATTGCCGCTCGCGTACAACTCCGACATGCAGGAAGACAAGGAGCCGCTCTTCGACTCCGTGGACACGCTCGACAGCATGCTCGGAGTGCTGCCGCCGCTGCTCCGCTCGCTCACGTTCCGGACCGAGCGTATGCGCACCGCCGCGGGTGAGCATTACGCCACGGCGACGGATCTCGCGGACTATCTCGTCCGCAAGGGGCTGCCATTCCGGCAGGCTCACGAGGTCGTCGGACGCATCGTGCGCCTGGCTCTCGAGCGGGACGCCGGGCTCGACGCGCTGCCGCTGGACACGCTCCGGACGTTTTCGCCGCTGATCGACGCCGACGTCCACGGCGTGCTGACCGTCGAGGCGTCGCTGCGAGCGCGCGCCGCGACCGGAGGCACCGCGCCTACCGCGGTGGCCACGGCGCTCGCCGAGGCGCGCGCGCTCATCGGCTCGTGAGGCGCGGCGGGCGCCGCGCCGGTGTCCTGATCTTGGCACTCGTCCTCGCCGCATGCGGTCGTCGCGGCATTCCGGTGCCGCCCGAGACACGCGTGCCGCAGGCGGTGAGCGATCTGAGCGCGACGGTTCGCACGGGCGGCATCGAGCTCGGCTGGACGGTGCCGCAACGCCGGATGGACAACTCCCGCATCCTCGACCCGGGCGCCGCGCGTCTGTTCCGCATCGACGATGCGGGCACCGGTGATCCGCGGCCGGCGATGCTGCGGCACGACCGCGTGGTCGGCTATCGTGAGATCTCGATGTTTCCGTTGCGTGATCCGGCGTCGCCGGCGCCGCGCGGCCACCGTATCACGTATATCGATCGCGCCGGCCTCACCTACGGCCGGCGGTACACGTACGTCGTCCTGACCGACGACGCGACGGGTCGCACGAGCCCACCGTCGCCGCGGGTGTCGATCGTGTACATCGCGGCCCCGGAGCCGCCGCGGTCGTTGCGGGCCGAGCCGGGCGATCGCCAGGCGCGGCTCGCGTGGCAGCCGCCCGCCGCGCTCGTCGATGGGTCGGCCGTCACCGCCCCGCTCGAATACGAAATTTTGCGCGCGCCGGATCCCGTCGCGGAGCCGACCGCGATCGGTCGGACAGAATCCGGCACGACGTCATTCGAGGATCGCGGGCTGCTGAACGACCGCATCTACTACTATGCGGTTCGCGCGATCCGCTCCGCCGATGCGGCGCGCGCGGTGGGGCAGCCGACCGAGCGCGTGGCCGTGACGCCGGTGAAGACGACGCCGCCCGCGCCGGTCACCGGGCTCGTCGCGGTGCCATCGCGTGGCGAGGTCCGCCTGCTGTGGCGGCCGAGCGCCGAGCCCGACGTGGGGGCGTACATCGTGTACCGCGCGGGGCGCGATACGCCCCCCGCGCGAATGGGCGCCGTTCAGCCGCCCGCGACGACCTTCATCGACCGGAACGTGCCGGCCGGCACGTATCGCTACACGGTCACCGCGCAGGACGCGAGCGCGCGCGCCAACGAGAGCCGTCCCTCCAACGAGGTCACGGTCGCCGTGCCTTGACTTCGTGCGCTCTGTGAGCAACGATTCGTGTCACATGACGCCCACCACGTACTACCCCTATCGTCACGGCCAGCTCTGCTGTGAATCGCTGCCGCTGACGAAGCTCGTCGACGCCGTCGGCACCCCGGCGTACGTGTATTCCAAGGCCGCGCTGCTCGAGAGCTATCGCGCCTACGATCACGTGTTTAAGGACGTACCGCACCTCGTGTGCTACTCGATCAAGGCCAATTCCAACCTCGCCGTCATCGGCACGCTCGCCAAGGCCGGCGCGGGCGCCGACATCGTCTCCGGGGGTGAGCTGCAACGCGCGCTGCGCGCCGGCGTGCCGGCGAAGAAGATCATCTTCTCGGGTGTCGGCAAGACGCGTGAGGAGATGCGCGACGCGCTGAAGGCCGACATCCTGCTCTTCAACGTCGAGTCGTTGGGCGAGCTGCGAGCGCTGGACGAGGTGGCGCGCGAGGTCGGGACGCGGGCGCCGGTCGCGCTGCGCGTAAACCCGGACGTGGATCCGCAGACGCACAAGTACATCGCGACCGGGCTCCGGAGCGCCAAGTTCGGCATTCCGTACAGTCAAGCGCTCGACGCGTACACGGAAGCAGCGCAGCTGTCCGGTGTCCGGGTCGTCGGCATCGACATGCACATCGGCTCGCAGCTGACGAAGACGTCGCCGCTGGCCGATGCGCTCGCGCGCGTGGCCGCGCTGGTCAAGCAGCTGCGCGAGCGGGCGATCGAAGTCACCACCGTCGACGTCGGCGGCGGTCTCGGCATCCGGTATCGCGACGAAGTACCGCCGAGCCATACCGACTACGCAAGCGTGCTCCTGCCCGTGCTGAAGGAGCTCGGCGTCACGGTACTGCTCGAGCCCGGGCGTTCGATCGTCGGCAATGCGGGCGCCCTGCTGACGCGCGTGCTGTATTACAAGGAAACGGACGCGAAGACGTTCGTCGTCGTGGATGCCGCCATGAACGACCTCGTCCGCCCGGCGTTCTACGACTCGTACCACGAGATCGTGCCGGCGCTCGAGGCGCGTGCCGCGGGCCCCACGACGACCGCCGACGTGGTGGGACCGATCTGCGAATCCGGTGACTTCTTCGCGAAGGATCGCACCCTGCCGCGCCCCGAAGAAGGTGACCTGCTCGCCATCCTGAGCGCCGGCGCGTACGGCTTCGCGATGGCGTCCAACTACAACACGAGGCCGCGCCCCGTGGAGGTGCTCGTGGACGGTGATCGCTACACGATCGTGCGCCGCCGGGAGACGTTCGAGGACCTGGTGGCCGGGGAGATGACCGTATGAACCCGATCTTCACCGGTTCCTTCGTCGCGCTGGTGACTCCGTTCAAGAACGGCAAGATCGACGAGGCGAAGCTGCGCGAGCTCGTCGCCATGCACGTCGCCCACGGCACCGACGGACTGGTGCCCTGTGGGACGACCGGCGAGTCGCCCACGCTCTCGCACGACGAGCACAAGCGCGTCGTCGAGCTCGCCGTCGAGGCAGCCAACAAGCGCGTCAAGGTGCTGGCGGGCACGGGCTCGAACTCGACGGCCGAAGCCATCGACCTGACGCGGCACGCGGAGCGCGCGGGCGCCGACGGCGCGCTCGTCGTCAATCCGTACTACAACAAGCCGACGCAGGAAGGGCTCTACCGTCACTTCCGCGCGGTCGCGGAGTCCGTCGCCATTCCGATCGTCGTCTACAACATTCAGAGCCGAACGGCCGTCAACATCGAGACGGCCACGATGTCTCGACTCGTTCGGGACGTCGGCAACATCCGTGGCGTCAAGGAAGCGTCCGGGAGCCTCGATCAGATGACCCAGGTGGTGCTGGCATGCGGCCCCGGGTTCTCGGTGTTGTCGGGTGACGACAACCTCACCCTGCCGCTCATGGCGGTCGGCGGGCACGGCGTGATCTCGGTCATCGCGAACATCGTGCCGAAGGACACCGCCGACATGGTGCACGCCGCGCTCGACAACGACTGGAAGCGCGCGCGAGAGCTGCACCATCGGCTCTTTCCGCTGGCGCGCGCCGCGTTCCTCGAGACGAATCCGATTCCGATCAAGGAAGCAATGGCCATGGCGGGCATGCTCGAACCCGAGTTCCGGCTGCCGATGTGCCGCATGAGCGACGCGAACCGTGAGACGCTGCGCGGGGTGCTCAGGCAGTACGGTCTCGTAAAATAGCGCACCGCGACCGCGCATGAGCGATGGTAGCCGGACCGGCGCGGCGCCGGAGCCCGGCGAAGGCGCCCCGACGGTAAATCTAATCGTCGGCGGCGCCGCCGGCCGTATGGGCTCTCGCATCGTCGCGCTCCACCGCGACGCCCCCGGAATGCGGCTGGCCGCCGCGATCGAGGCGCCGGGCCATCGGGCGGTCGGTCGCGATGCGGGCGAAACCGCCGGCGTCAGCGCTCTCGGTATCCCGATCGGCGCCGACGCGGCCGGCGCGATCGTACGGGATCGCGTGTTGATCGAGTTCTCGGTGCCCGAGGCGTCGCTCGACCATCTGCGCCTGGTTGCCCGCGCGGGAGCGCGCGCGGTGATCGGCACGACGGGCTTTTCGGCCGGACAGCGCGAGGAAATCGCCGCGCTGGCGCGCGAGGCCGCTATCCTGCTCGCGCCGAACATGTCCGTGGCGGTCACGCTCGCGTTCTCGGTGTTGCGTACGATGGCAAAGGCACTCGGCGACGAGTACGACGTCGAGATCACCGAGATCCATCATCGATACAAAAAGGACGCGCCGAGCGGGACGGCGATGCGCATGGCCGAGATCATCGCGGAAGCGCTCGGGCGCGACCTGCGCCAGGTCGGTGTGTACGGGCGCGAAGGCGTTCCGGGCGAGCGCACGGCCAAGGAAATCGGGGTCATGGCGCTGCGCTCGGGCGACGTCGTCGGCGAGCATACCGTCTCCTTCGGCACGCTCGGTGAGCGACTCGAGCTCACGCATCGCGCCCACAGCCGCGACACGTTCGCGCGTGGCGCGCTCCGCGCGGCACGCTGGATCGCGCACCGCGCGCCGGGCCTCTACTCGATGCACGACGTCCTGGGCATCGCCTGATGCTGAACGTGCGCTTCCGGGCCGGCGATGCCACGCGCTATGGCGCGCTCGAAGGCACGACGGTCGTCGAATATTCCGGCACGCCGTTGACGGCGTTTCGTCGTGGGCGCAAGCGCTATTCGCTGCACCAGGTCGTGCTTTTGGCACCGGTGCTGCCCTCGAAGATCGTCGCGGTCGGCCTCAACTATCGTGGGCGGGCCGCCGAGCTCGCCGAGCCATTGCCCGAGATGCCCGTGCTCGCACTCAAGCCGCCGACGGCGGTGATCGGACCCGACGACCCGATCATGCTGCCGCCGCAGAGCGACTTCGTCGAGCACGAAGCGGAGCTCGCGGTGGTAATCCGGCGCCGCTGCCACAGCGTGTCGCCGGCCCGCGCGCGTGCGTACGTGCTGGACTACACCGCGCTGAACGACGTGACAGCGCGCGACGTGCGCGCGCGCGACGGCGTGCCCGCACGCGCCAAGGGCTTCGACACGTTCTGTCCGCTCGGGCCGTGCATTGCGACCGACGTCGATCCTGGAGCGCTCGCCGTCGAAGGGCTGGTGAACGGCGAGGTGCGCCAGTCCGGCTCGACCAAGGACCTGATCTTCCCCGTCGAGGATCTCATCGCGCGCATATCGGAGGTGATGACGCTGCTGCCCGGCGACGTGATCGCGACCGGCACGCCGGCGGGCGCGTCGCGGCTCGTGTCGGGTGATCGCGCGGAGGTCCGCGTGGAAGGTATCGGCTCGCTCAAGAACCCGGTGGTGAAGCGGTGACGAGCGATCGCCTGCGTCTCGAAGACGTGCGCTTCTACGGACATCACGGTGTCTCGACGGCGGAGCAGACGGTCGGCGTGTGGTTCTCGGTCGACGCCGAGCTGGCCGTCGATCTCAGCAGCGCGGCCGTCTCCGACGATCTGGCGTGCGCGATCGATTACGGGCAAGTCGCGCGGCGCATCGTGGAGATCGGCACGCACGGCCGCGTCAATCTGATCGAGCGCCTCGCCGGCCAGATCGCGCAGACGCTCCTGCGGGAATTTCCGGCCGACGAAGTTCGGGTGCGCGTACGCAAGCTCACCCCCCCGCTGCAGGGACTCGTCGGCACGCCGTCGGTCGAGCTCACGCGGCGCCGCTCATGACGCGCGTGTACCTGGGCCTCGGCAGCAATCTCGGCGAGCGGCTGGACGTGCTGCGCGCAGCGATGCGCGAATTGCGCGGCAGTACCGACATCGCCGTCGTCGAGACCTCGCCGCTCTACGAATCCGAGCCGTGGGAAGAGGAGCCGGGGCGCACGGAGCACGAGCAACGCTGGTATCTCAACTGCGTGGTGGCCATTGATACCGCGCTTCCGCCGCGCGCGCTGCTGGCACGCTTGCAAGGCATCGAGACCTCTCTCGGCCGCGTCCGGCCGGCCGGCACGCCCGAGGCGGGACGCTTCGCGCCGCGCACGCTCGACATCGACATCCTCTTCTACGGCGACGAGGTCATCAGCGGTCCCGACGACCTGCATGTGCCCCACCTGCTGCTCGCCGAGCGAGCATTCGTGCTGCGGCCGCTGGCCGACGTCGCACCGGACTTCGAGCACCCGACGTTGTACGCGACTGTCCGCGAGCTGCTTGCCGAATTGGCCGACGAGCACACCGTGCGCCCAGGCGGGTATCCCGCCCGCTGGTCCGAGGACTGAGGGTGGCGGACCTCGAGTTCCAGCGCGAGGCGTTGCAGCATCTGGATGCGCTCTATAACTTCGCGATGTATTTGAGTCGCAACCCGCCCGAGGCCGACGATCTCGTTCAAGAAACGTACCTCAGAGCGTTCCGCTTCTCGCACCGCTTCCAGCCGGGAACCCATCTGCGCGCGTGGTTGTTTCAGATCCTGAGAAACACATTTTTGACGTTTTACCGGCTCCGCGAACGCGAGACGGCGGTCGCCGAGGACGGGGTCCCCGACTGGGACGTCCCGATGTTTCATGACACGTCGACAGACGAAGGGGGCGCGCTCGAGGCCCACACCGATCTGGAACGTGCCATGCGACGCCTGCCCGAGGAGTTCCGCACGGTGTTGCTGCTCGCGGAAGTCGAAGGATTGCCGCTCGAGGAGGTCGCCCGCGTCATGGCGTGCCCGGTCGGCACGGTGAAGTCCCGCATCTTCCGCGCAAAGGAGCGGCTGCGGGTGATGCTAAAGGACTACGGAACAAAATGAGCACCGAGCTGCCGGGCCCTGGGGACGAGGCACTCGGACGCAGGCTGGCGTCCGAGCTGCCGCGCTATACCGCGCCCGCCCGGTTGCGCGTGGCGATCGTCGAAGCCGCGGACCGCCCGCGCCGGCCGGTATGGCTTGCTCCACTGATCGCCGCCGCGGCAACCGCGCTCGCGCTCGTGCTGTTCATGCTGCCGGTGCTGCCACGCATCGCGCCCGCGGATCCGGTTCAGCAAATGGTGCGCGCCGTCGTCAACGAGCACTCCCGCGTGCTGATGTGGGGCGCACGGCAGCCGCAAATCCTACCCGCCGGGCTGCCATGGCTCACCCAGGAGACGGGCATCGATCTCAGACGCGCCTTCGCCGGCGACGATCGGCTGGACTTCGTGAGCGCCGAGCCGGTGTATCTGACGCGACAGCGTGGCCTGGCACTGCACTACCGCGACGTCGATGGTCACTTCGTCAGCTACATCATGCTGCCCGCCGAGCGCGGTTTCACGCTGAGCGAGAGCGATCGCGTGCTCATCGAGGGCCGGTGGCGTCCGATGCTCAAGCGTGACGCCGGGTTCGTGACATGGGTGTGGAAGCAGGGCGACGTCGCCTGCTTCCTCGTGTCGGACATGGTGTCGCAGGACGACCTCGAGCGGTTCAAAGACTACTTCGTCCGCGTGCGCGTCGCGACCGAACCGACGATCGCGTACTAAACGGGCCGGGCGGTGGGGGGCTGTGTGCCCCTCTTCGACCACGCAAATCGACAATACGTTGCGCCTGTAATGGGACCACGATTCCTGGCCGGGTCCGACGCGATACCCAGAAGCCACGGGTCTCAGAGGGGGACAGCATCCCCCACGCAGCCCTTCAGTCGGCGATGTCGGGTCGTTCGAACGTACACGCTGACACCGAAATAGTCTTCGGACCCTCTCGGTTGCCTACTCGTCGGCCTCGGAGACGAAACAGCCGCTGAGCATGCTCGGGCGCTTGCTATCGGGCGCGCGGGGGCTTTTTTAGCCTGGCGGCGAGGATGAGGTCGCAGAGCTCGCGGATGGCGCCGAAGCCGGCGCGCGCGCGGGTGACGTACAGCGCGGCCTTGCGCACCGCGGGCACCGCATCGGCGACCGCGACGGGGACGCCGACGACCGCCATCGCAGGCACGTCGCCAACGTCGTCGCCCACGTAGCACGCATCGGCGGGGCGCACGCCGTGACGGGCCAGGACCTCCTGCATCACCGCGCGCTTGTCCTTGACGTCCTGGTGTACCTCCGCGATGCCGAGCTCACGCGCGCGGCGCTCGACGATGGCCGAGTGGCGCCGCGTCACCACCGCCGTGATCACGCCGGCCTCGCGGAGTAGCACGAGTCCCTGCCCGTCGCGGACGTCGAATCGCTTGAGCTCGTCGCCGCGGTCGGTGTAGACGATCCCGCCGTCGGTGAGAACGCCGTCGACGTCCATCGCGACCAGGCGCAGGCCGGCGAGTCGGGCGGCGGCAACGCGTCTCACGTCGTCCGCTCCGTCATGTCGCGCTCGACCACGAACGGCAGCGCCATCACCGCCAGCGTGACGAGCAGCACCTCGGTATCGCCGAAGTTGTATTCAAACAAACCGCCCACGAGGAACGCCGCCACCGCGGCGAGCGAGCCGACGACGAGCGCGCGGTCGGCCGCCGCCGTGTCCGAGATGCGAAGCAGCACGCGCACGGCGCGAACGAAGAACGCGACGAAGATCCAGAGCCAGAGGGCGAGCCCGACCATGCCGCGCTCGACCGCGATCTGCAGCGGCGTGTTGTGCAGGTGGCTCGTGTGGTGGCGCAGCGCCTCCGGCGGCGCGTAGACGGGATAGAGTCTCTTCACCTGGCCGGGACCGACACCCGCGAGCGGGTGCTCGCGAATCATGCGCAGCCCGCCGGCGAGCATCGCGAGCCGATCGCGCGTCGTGTCGTCCGCGGCATCGCCGATGGTGCGCAGCCGTTTGTGCACGGCCGGAATACCGAGGGCGACCACGGGCAGCACGATGAGCAGCGCCACCGCGACCGCGCGCCGACGCGCGAGCAGCAGCGTGACGGCCGTCCCCGCCGCGAAGCCGAGCCAGGCGCCGCGGACGAGCGTCAGGCCCAGCGCGACCACGCCCGCCACCCACGCGGCCGCGGCGAGCACGAGCCGAGAAAATGCACGGAGGCGCGGCAGCGTGAGCATCAGCACAACGGTGAGCACGCCCGCGAGCGTCATGTAGATGCTGAAAAAGGCGTGCGCGCGCCCGCATTTCTTGAAATAGCCACCGACGACGGGGATCTGCGCCGAGGCGACGTGGCCGCCCGCGGCAGGACAGCTCGCCACCTGCACGATCGCGAAGAGGGCGGCGACCGAGACGGCGATGAACACCCACGTCGCGAATCGCCGCGCGGCCAGCGCCGACGGCAGTGTTGCGCCGACGATCCAGAGCGTCGCGAGCGGCAGCAGCGTCTTCGTCGCGCGCAGGCTGTCGCCCGGCTCCGCGGACAGCGCGGCGGCCACGAGGCTCCAGCCGGCAAACGCGAGCAGCGGCGCGGCGAGTGCCGGTCGGCGCCGCGGAGTCGTGACCGCGCCCGCGATGACCGCGACGGCGAGCACGAGCAGGGTCGTCTCGGAGAGCGTGATCGAAAATGCGAGGCCGATGGCGAGAACGACGAGCAGCGTCTCGACGAGGCGCGGCCCGAGCGGCCGCGCGAACACGGCGCCGCGGAGGGCTTCGGCGACCGCGCTCAATACGCGTTCCGGTTGCGGAAGCCGAGCCAGAGCGTCTGCAGCAAAATCTTGACGTCGAACCCGAGCGACCACCGCTCGATGTAGTACAGGTCGTACTCGATCCTCTTCTCGATCGACGTGTTACCGCGCCAGCCGTTGATCTGCGCCCAGCCCGTAATCCCGGCCTTCACCTTGTGACGGAGCATGTAGCGCGGCACGCGGCGCCGAAACTCCTCGACAAAAGACGGCCGCTCGGGCCGCGGGCCGACGAGACTCATTTCCCCGCGCAGCACGTTCGCGAGCTGCGGGAGCTCGTCGAGACTCGTCGACCGCAGCAGCGCGCCGAAGCCGGTGCGCCGCGGGTCGCCGGGAACGGCCCATTGCGGGCCGGTGGCGGCTTCGGCGTCGGGAACCATCGAGCGGAACTTCAGCATCGAGAACCGTCGGCCGTCGAGGCCCATGCGCTCCTGGCGGTAGAGCACGGGGCCGCGCGACGTGAGCTTGACACCGATCGCGATGGCGAGCAGCAGCGGCGACAACGCCATGAGCGCCAGTGCGGAGACGACGACGTCGAACACACGCTTGAGGACCTGGTTCCAGCCGTACAGCGGCGACTCGCGCAGGTGAATGATCGGCAGCGTCTCGAACTCTTCGATCCCGCCGCGCAGCGACGCGAGGCTGAACACGTCGGGGACATAATGAATCGCGACGGGGTCGTCGCCGATGCCGTCGAGGATCGCGCCGATCCGGGCGTACTCCGCATGCGGCAGCGCGATCATCACGATGTCGACCTGATGCGTGTCGAGCACCGCGCGGATGTCCTCGGGAGCGCCGAGCCAGCGCGCCTCGCCCTCTTCGCGCTTGTCGCCGAGGCGGCCCAGGACGCGCACGCCGACATCCGGACGCCGTTTCAGGACGCGAAACACCTCGGCCGCCGCCTCGCCGCCCCCGATGACCACGGCGTAACGGAGGTTGTAGCCGCGGCGGCGCGCCACGCGGAGCGCCTCGCGGAACACCACGCGCGACATGGTCGCGGCAACGATCGAGCTGGCCCAGAACAGGCCGATGACGACGCGCGAGTATTCGTACCCGCGGAAGACGACGCTCATGATCGCGAGCAGCACGACCACGCCGAGGCTCGACGCTTTCGTGATGTCCCACCACTCGCCGAGATGCGAGCCGAGCCGCATCGGGCGATAGAGGTCGAACGCTTTGAACGCGAACGTCCACACGAGCAGAATCGGCACCAGCTGCAGCAGGTAATCGCCGAACGGCGGCACGTCGCCGCGACCGAACGCATGAAAGCGCAGCCAGTACGCGAAGAGCCAGCAGCCCGCGATCAGCGCGATGTCCGTCGCGAACGTGAGCTGCTTGAACAGCCGCGAGTGCGCCTTCAGCATGCGCGCCTCGCGAGGAATTCGCTCCAGCAGCCCTCCACGTAGTCCGCGATCCGGCGCCGGAAGATCGGGCGATCGAACTGTGCGGCGCGGGCACGCAGCGCCGCCGGCTCGAACCGATGCGAGGCCGCTTCGAAGCGCACCATCGCGTCCGCCATCGCCGCCACCGTCTGCTCGTAGAAGAAGACCGCCGTCGGCGGCGCGCCGGCGTCGAGTCCGATCATCGTTTCGAGCACGCCGCCCCGGCCGAGCGCGATCGTGGGCCGTCCGGCTGCCGCCGCCTCGAGCGGGACGATGCCATAGTCCTCAACGGCCGGAAACAGCACCGCGCGGCAGCGCGAGTACAGATCGGCGACCTCGGCATCGGAGCGCCAGCCGAGGAACTCGACGGTCGGTCCGGCTGCGGCGCGCAGCCGGTGCTCCTCCGGCCCCGTCCCGACGACGAGCAGGCGGCGGCGCAGCTGGCTCGCGGCCACGACGGCGAGATCGAGACGCTTGTACGGCACGAGCGCGGACACGACCAGGTAGAAATCGTCCACGCGCGCGGCCGGCCGGAACCGCGCGACGTCGACCGGCGGATGGATGACGTCCGCCGCGCGCCCGTAGACGCGGCGGATGCGCTCGGCGATGTGCTGCGAGATCGCGACGAACGCATCGACGCCCGCCGTGCGCCGGTCCCACGCCCGCAGGGCGGCCGCGATGGGCGGCATGAGCGTGCGCACCGCGACGCCCGCGCGCGCGCCGAAGTAATCGTCGTAAAGATCCCAGACGTAGCGCATCGGGCTGAAGCAGTACGACACGTGCAGCGCGCCGGCAGGACGCCGCACGGCCTTGGCCGCACAGTGGCTCAGCGAAATCACCAGATCGTAGCCGCTCAGATCGAAGCCGCGGACCGCCGCGGGGAAGAGCGGCAGATAGCGGCGGTACTGTGACACGGCCGCGGGCAGGCGCTGCACGAACGAGGTGACGATGCGCCGTCGCTCGATCACGGGCGACACCGTGCCCGGCACGTGCAGCAGCGTGTAGAGCGGCGCGTCGGGAAAGAGCTCGCAGAACACCTCGAGGCAGCGCTCGCCGCCGCGCATGCCGGTGAGCCAGTCGTGGACGAGCGCCACGCGCGGCCCCGTCGTGGCGACGCCGCCGGTCACACGGTGTGCTGGATGCGCTGTCGCCAATAGTCCAGCAGATCGATCAGCGTTTGCTCGAATGGGATGTGCGGTCGCCATCCCACCGCCCGCTCGATCTTCTCGTAGCTGCCGCGGAGCACGGGGCTGTCCGACGGGCGAAAGCGCGCAGCGTCCGTGCGCACCTCGATGCCGGGCACGCGTGACTGCGAGATGAGAAAGGTCAGCATGCGCTCGATCGTCCACTCCAGGCCCGAGCAGAGGTTGTACACCTCGCCCGCCACGCCACGCTCCAGCAGATCCCAGTAGCCGCGCACGATGTCGCGCACGTCGGAGAAATCGCGCACGGGCTTGAGGTCGCCCGCCATGACGACCGGCTCGCGACGGCCGACCTCGATCTCGGCGACCTGCTTCGCGAACGTCGACGTCGAAAACGCATCGCTGCGCCGCGGTCCGGTGTGGTGAAACGCGCGCGCACGCACGATGTCGAGCCCGTAGCTCTTCCAGTACTGAAAGCCCATCAGATCCTGCGTCACCTTGCTCACCGCGTAGGGCGAGAGCGGGCGCAGCGGGTTCGTCTCGCGGATCGGCAGCTCATCGCCGTGCACGAGCCCGTACTCCTCGCTGGAGCCGATGACCAGAAAGCGCGCACGCGTGCCGAGCTGGCGGATCGCCTCGAAGAGGTTCATCTGCGAGATCGCGTTCGTCATCAGCGTTTCCGCCGGCGTCTGCCACGACGCGGCGACGAACGACTGCGCGGCGAGATGCACGATGTAGTCGGGCGTGGCGCGCTCGACCAGCTCGCGCACCGACGAGACGTCGCGCAGGTCGGACTGGATGAGCGTCAGGCGGTCGCGGAGGTGATCGATGTGCTCGGTGTTGCTGCGCCAGCGAAGCGCGCCGATGACCTCGGCCCCGCGGGCCAGCGCGAGCTCGGTGAGATGGCTGCCCACGAACCCTGTGATCCCTGTGATCAGGATCCGCACCGCACCATCCTACTACACGGGCAGCACCTCACCGTACACGCCCTCCATCGCGGTCAGCATCTCGCGCACGTCGAATTCGCTGCGCGCGCGCGTGCGCTGCTCGGCGGCGAGAACGGCCCGCGTCTCACCGTGGGCGAGCAGCGCACCGAGCGCGGCGGCGAACGCCTCCGGCGTCGACGGTACCAGCCCTGGCGAGGCGGTGCCCAAGGCCTCGCGATGGGCCGCGATGTCGCTGGCGACCACCGGCACCCCGAGCGCCATCGCTTCGAGCACCGCCAGCGGCATGCCCTCCTTCGCCGACGGCGCGACGAACACGTCGAACGCGCGAAACAGGCGCGCGGCGTCGACGATCTCGCCGGGGAAGACGGCCCGCGCGCCGAGCCCCAGCGCCGCCGCCGCGTCGCGCAGGGCGCGCGCCTCGTCGCCGCGGCCGATCAGCACGACCCGCGCGCTGGTGTCGGGCATTCGCGCCACCGCGCGCAGCAGCACGTCGAGCCGCTTGACGCGATCGAAGCGTGCCGCCGTGCCGATCACCGGGCCCGAAGCCGGCAGGCCGAGGAT
>JBKOUQ010000114.1:0-11316 GCA_046723475.1 Candidatus Methylomirabilota bacterium | reverse complement strand
GCTCGTCGCGCGTGATCTGCGTGCGCACAATCCCGTGGCGCGCACGCGGCACGATCGCCGCCGTCTGGACGAGCTGACCGGCCGGCTGGATCGCGCGCTTGCCCGTCAGCTCGATCGCCGGCGGCACCGGGTCGTCGGCGTGGCGGGCCGGCTCGAGTCACTCTCGCCACTCGCCGTGCTCGCGCGCGGCTATAGCCTCACGCGGACCGCCGCCGGCCAGATCGTGCGCAGCGCCGATCAGGTGGGCGTCGGCGACGAGATCGATGTGATGCTGCACGAAGGGCGGCTTGCCGCTCGTGTGACGGGCAGGAAGGAGCACGATGAGCGACCTGAAGTTTGAGGACTGTCTGACGCGCCTCGAGCAGATCGTGACGGCGCTCGAGGCGGGCAACCTGCCGCTCGAGGAGTCGCTCAAGGTGTTCGAGGAAGGCGTGTCGCTGGCGCGGCAGTGCACCAAATATCTGGACGAGGCCGAGCGGCGGATCGAGATGCTCGCCAAGGACGAGAGCGGGGCGACGACGACGCGGCCCCTGAGCTGGGACGAGGAGGAGCGGCAGCCTCAGGGGGGATCCAAGTGACGTTCGAGCTCAAGGCGTATCTCGATGCGCGGCGCACCATGGTCGACGCCGCGCTCGATCGCGTGCTGCCTTCCGAGGACACGGTGCCCGTCAATCTGCATCGGGCGATGCGCTACAGCGTGCTCGCGCCCGGCAAGCGGCTGCGGCCGACGCTGGTCATCGCCGGCGCGGAGGCGGTTCGCGGGACGGCGGATTCGGTGCTCGACACGGCGTGCGCGCTCGAGCTGATCCACGCGTACTCCCTGATCCACGACGACCTGCCCGCGATGGATGACGACGACTATCGCCGCGGCCGCCTCACCAACCACAAGGTGTTCGGCGAGGCGATGGCCATCCTCGCCGGCGACGCGCTGCTCACGCTCGCCTTCCGCCTCGTCGCCGACAACGCCGTGCGCGTGGCCGACGGGCGGTTGATCGCGCGCGTGGTCGCTGACATTGCCGATGCCGCGGGCACCGACGGCATGGTGGGCGGCCAGGTGATCGACATCGAGTCGGAGGGCAAGGACGTCGGCCCCGAGACGCTCGAATACATCCATCGGCACAAGACCGCCGCGCTCATCCGTGTCTCGCTCACCGCGGGCGCCACGCTGGCCGGCGGCACCGCCGAGCAGGTCGCGATGATCCGCCGCGCGGGGGAGACGCTCGGGCTCGCCTTCCAGATCGTGGATGATATCCTCGACGTGGAAGGCAGCCTCGCGGAGCTCGGCAAGACCGCGGGCAGCGACGTGCGCAAGAAGAAGGCGACATACCCGGCGTACCACGGGCTCGAGGCGTCCAAGCTGACGGCCCGGCAGCTCGTCGACGACACGAAGCGCTACCTCGAGCCGCTCGGGCCTCCCGCGGAGCCGATTCGCGCGATCGCCGACTTCGTGTGCGAACGGAGGTCCTGAGCCATGTCTGCGATCACCGGTGTGTACGCGCGCGAGATTCTCGACTCGCGCGGCAATCCGACAGTCGAGGTCGAAGTGCAGCTGGAGTCGGGCGCGTGGGGTCGTGCGGCGGTGCCGTCGGGCGCATCCACGGGCAAGCGCGAGGCGGTGGAGCTGCGCGACGGTGACGCCCAACGCTACGGCGGCAAGGGCGTGCAACAGGCCGTCCGTAACGTCGAGGAGACGATCGCGCCCGAGATCGACGGCATGGAGGCCAGCGAGCAGGCGTCCGTCGATCAGGCGCTGCTCGAGCTGGACGGCACGCCGAACAAATCCGCGCTCGGCGCCAACGCGATCCTCGCCGTGTCGCTCGCGGTGGCGCGCGCGGCCGCGGACGACGCGGGCCTGCCGCTCTACGCGTACCTCGGCGGCGTCGGCGGCCGGCTGCTGCCGGTGCCGCTCGTGAACGTGATCAACGGCGGTGCGCACGCCGACAACGGCATCGACTTCCAGGAATTCATGCTCGTGCCCGCCGGCGCAGACTCCTTCGGCAACGCCATCCGCATGGCCGTCGAGGTGTTCCACGCGCTGCGCGACGGACTCAAAGACAAGAAGCTCGGCACGGGGCTCGGGGACGAGGGCGGGTTCGCGCCCGCGCTCGGCAGCAACACGGCGGCGCTCGACTTCCTCATGCAGGCGATCGAGCGCGCCGGGTATCGTCCCGGCGACGACATCGCGCTGGCCCTCGACGTGGCGGCGAGCGAGTTCGCGCAGGACAACGGCCGCTATCGGCTGCGACGCGAGGGCGTAACGCTCGACAGCGAGGAGCTGATCTCGCGCTACGAATCCATCGTCGAGCGCTACCCGATCGTGTCGATCGAGGATGGCCTCGGCGAAGACGACTGGGCGGGCTGGGCGATGCTGACGCGCCGGCTCGGAGGCCGCGTGCAGCTCGTCGGCGACGATCTCTTCGTGACGAACCCGGCCGTCATCCAGCAAGGCATCCAGAAGGGGCTCGCCAACGCCGTGCTCGTCAAGGTGAACCAGGTCGGCACGCTCACGGAGACGCTCGACGCGGTCGAGCTCGCCAAGCGCGCCGGCTACGGCACGGTGATCTCGCATCGCTCCGGAGAGACGGAGGACACGTTCGTCGCCGACCTCGCGGTGGCGGTGAACGCGGGCCAGATCAAGACGGGCTCCGTCGCGCGCAGCGAGCGCACCGCCAAGTACAACCAGCTGCTGCGCATCGAGGAAGAGCTCGGCCACGCCGCGTCGTGGCCCGGGCGCAGCCTCTACTCCCGCACCGCCCGGTGAGCGGCCGCCCGCGGGCGTTCGGCATCGCCGCCGTCGTGCTGGTGAGCGCCGCGCTCGCGATGTACGGCGCGAACGCGGTGGTGAAGGTCGCCGAGATGCGCCGCGAGATGACCACGATGGAGCGCGACCTCGTCACCCTGCGCGCGCGCAACGACGAGCTCGCGCGCACCGTCGAGCGGCTGCGCAACGACCCCGCCTACATCGAGAAGCTCGCCCGCGAGGACCTGGGCTACGTGCGTGAGGGCGAGACCGTGCTGAAGTTCCCGAAGTCCGACCCCGGCCGGTAGCGCGCGCGTGGACTGGTTCTGGGGCACGGGCTGGTTCTGGTTCGGCCTGTTCGTCGTCACGATGCTCGCCAACGCCCGCGCGGCGTTCAAGCTGCTCGTGGACTGGAAGGGCATGCTCACGACGTGCCGCTTCGTCGAGGACGCCTACGCGCGGCTGACCGCGCTGCCCGACGAGGCCACCCTCGAGCGGACGGCAGCGCCGGTGTTCCTGCACGTGGTCCCCGCATGGGAAGAGCCCGCGATTGCGGGGACGCTGGCCGCGCTGCTCGCCTCGCGCTATCCACACGGTCGGCTGCACGTCGTGGTGGCGACCAAGGAAAGCGAAGAGGCGGCGCCGCATCCCGCCATGGAAGCGTCGACGGCCGAGCTGGCGCGGCGATTGCGCGACAGCCTCCCGCCGTGGCAGCAGAAGGCGCTGTCGATCGTGGCCATGCCCGGGCCGGGGCGCAAGGCCCATCAGCTCAACTGGGCGCTGCGGCCGGAGACGCTGGGCGCGACGCTCGGTGACACCCACGATCCGCGCCGCGTGTACGTCGGCGTGAGCGACGCCGACTCGCTGCCCGATCCGAACGTCTACCGCTGGATTGCCGGCGAGGTGCTGGCCGGGCGCGGCGCGGCCGCGTACCAGGGCGTCACGCTGTCGATCGCGAACTTCGGCGCGCACGACGCGCGCGGCCGCGTGTGCGCGATCCAGCAATCGTCGATCTTCATCCGCGTGTCGATCGCGCGGCTCATCAACGAGGCGCGCCGGGTGCGCTGGTTCCGGAATCTGGCGGACCGCGCGCCCCGCGTCGCACGCGTGATCCGTCCGGTGTTCGAGCTCTGCTTCCGTCGCTCGCAGATCTGTCTCGGCCACAACCAGTTCGTGCGCCTCGACGTCTTGCAACAGCTCGGTGGCTTCCCGACCTCGGGCGCCACCGAGGATTCGACGCTCGGGTATGCGCTGGGCGCGCGCGGTCTCTTGATGGCACCGATGCCGATGCTTGAGCTCGTCGATCTGCCGGAGACGCGCGAGAAAGTCGTCCGTCAGAACGCGCGCTGGTACAAGGGCGTGCTCGACGACGTTGCGTTTCTCTGGCGCGCCTGGCGCGCGGCGCCGACCGCGTTCAACGCCGCACAGCTCATCCGGCACGTCGGCAACAAGGTCGTCGAGTGGCCGATCGCCGCGCTGCTCTATCCCGCCGTGGGGTTCCTCGGCTGGCACCTCGCCTATCGCTTCGCCGACCATCCCGTGCTGTTTGCGCTCGGGATCGCGTTCCCGTCGATCTCGCTCGGACTGTCCATCTGGGTCGGCGGCATCGTCACGCAGGACTGCATCGAGGAGGTGGCGGGCTATCTCAGCCGGCCCGTGGACGTGCGGCGCACCAGTTTGCGCCACAAGTTCGTGGGCATCTTCCGCTGCCAGACATACTGGCTGCTTGCGACGCGCGGGGCCTGGCGCGTGCTGTGGGCTCTCGCGACGCGGGGGCGCTTCGACCCGCCCAAGACCGACCGCGTCCACCGCTGAAGGCTGGGCTGAGCGCGGGGTAGGAAAAACTTTGCCTCTTGACGCGCCTCCCGCAGAGCCCGCGACAATCGAGGCGGCATGCTGACGCGCGTCCACACGGCTCTGCGATATGTCGCGGCGGTCCTCGCCGTGCTCCTCGCGGCCACGCTGTACGACGCGTTCGAGACGTACTGGGGCGGGCGTACGCCGTTCCTCACGTTCTATCCCGCCGTGATCGGCGTCGCCTGGTTCGCGGGCGCGGGGCCGGGCATCGTTGCGACGCTGCTGTCGGCCGTGCTGAGCACGCGGATCTGGATCGCGGTGCACGGCGCCGACACCCCGGGCGTCGGCTATGTGATCGCGGTCGGCGTCTTCATGTCGACCGGCATCGCGGTGAGCCTGCTCGTGGCCGCGCGCAACCGCGCGCGCTCCAGCATCGATCTGTTGCTGCGCCACACGCCGCTGGGACTGGCGATCCACGACGCGCAGTACCGCTATGTGCGGGTGAACCACGCGCTGGCAGAGCTGAACGGCCTGCCGGCGCGCGCGCATCGTGGTCGCACGATTCGTGAGGTGCTCGGGGACGCGGCCGCGGACGCGCTCGAGCCGCTGCTGCGCCAGGTGCACGAGACGGGCAAGCCGGTCAGCGTGGATTCGTTCCGCGTGGCGCTCGCGTCCTCGCCGGGTGATCGCGACCGGTACTTTTCGGTCGTGTACAGCCCGATCACCGACGCGCGTGGCCGCGTGACGGGCACGACGGCCAGCGTCGTCGAGGTCACGGCGCGCGTGCGCATGGAGCAGGCGCTCGATCACGAGCGCGAGCTGCTGCAGACGATCATCGACTCGATCCCGGCCATGATCACGATGTACGAGCCGAACACGCGCGTGCTCCGCCTCAACCGCGAATTCACGCGGGTGACGGGATGGACGGCCATCGAAGCACAGCAGATGGATTTCATGGCCGCGTGCTATCCCGATCCTGCGTCTCGGGCGACGGTGCGCGCGCACATGGAGTCGCCCGATCCCAGCTGGCTCGACCTCGAGATGCGCACCAAGGCCGGCGGCACGGTGCAGGCGTCGTGGTCGAACGTGCGGCTGTCGGACGGCTCGCGCATCGGCATCGGCCTGGATATCACCGAGCGCAAGGCGCACGAGGCCGAGCTCGAGGCCGCGCGCGCCGCGGCCGAGCGCGCCAATCGCGCGAAGGATGAGTTTCTCGCGATGCTGGGCCACGAGCTGCGCAACCCGCTGAGCGCCATCGGCAGCGCGGTCGCCGTGCTCGAGCGCGTGCGGGTCGAGGATCTGCGAGGGCAGCGCGCGACGCAGATCATCGCGCGCCAGACGCAGCATCTCGCGCGACTGATGGACGACCTGCTCGACGTCGGCCGCGTCGTCACCGGCAAGATCACGCTCGAGCGGCGACCCATGGACCTGCTCGCGGCCTCGCGCCGCGCGGTCGCGACGCTGCGCGCCGCCGGCGTCACCGAGCGGCACGACGTGGCCGTCGACGGGCATCCCGTGTGGGTCAACGGCGATGCGACGCGGCTCGAGCAGGTCGTCACGAACCTCGTGAGCAACGCGCTGAAGTTCACGCCGCCGGGGGGCACGATCCGCGTCTGGATCAGCGTGGAAGACGGCGACGCCGTCGTGCGCGTCAGCGACACGGGCGTCGGCATGGCGGGCGACCTGCTGCCGCGGATCTTCGACCTGTTCGTCCAGGGCGAGCAGCCGCCCGAGCGCGCGTCCGGCGGCCTGGGCATCGGGCTCACGCTGGTGCGCCAGCTCGTGGAGCTGCACGGCGGCCGCGTCGAGGCGCGGAGCGCCGGCGCCGGGCAGGGCAGCGTCTTCACGCTCCGCCTGCCGCGTGCGACGCCGCCGGCGGGGGATAGTGGCCGTGCGTCGGGCGAGACGAGGACGTCGCGGCGCATCCTCGTGGTGGAGGACAATGCGGACGCGCGCGACATGCTGCTGGCGCTGCTGACGCTCGAGCATCACGAGGTGTTCACGGCCAGCGACGGGCCGGCGGGCGTGGATGCGGCGCTGCGCGAGCGGCCCGACCTCGCGTTGATCGACATCGGGCTACCCGGGCTCAACGGCTATGAGGTCGCACGGCGCATCCGCGCCACCGAGCCCGGTCGCACGATGAAGCTCATCGCGCTCACGGGCTATGGTCAGAGCGAGGACATGCGCCAGGCGCGCGAGGCCGGCTTCGATCTGCACCTGGTGAAGCCCGTGGACCTCCGCCGCCTCGACGAGGCGATGCGCTCGCTGTTCGCGTCCGTCGACGCCGTCTGACCCGAGCGCGGCGATGCCGCGCCGCGAGGCTATAATTCGGCTCGGGGAGGACGACGAGTCATGCCTGGGAAGAATTCAAAGCGCGTGCTGCCGATCTCGCGCGAGCGGCAGCCGTATCGCACGGAGCTGACGCCGGTGGCGTTTCTGCGGCGCAGCGCGTACGTGTTCGGCGACAAGCTCGCGGTGGTGCACGGCGATCGCCGCTATACCTATCGTCAGCTCGAGGAGCGCGCGAACCGTCTGGCCTCCGCGCTGCGCGCCGCCGGCCTGCGGCACCTGGATCGCGTGGCGTTCATCTGCCCGAACACTCCGGCGATGCTCGAGGCGCACTTCGGCGTGCCGGCCGCGGGGCTGGTCCTGGTCCCCATCAACACGCGGCTGAACAGCGACGAGGTCGGCTACATCCTGAAGCACTCCGGAGCGAAGTTCGTCTTCGTCGATCAAGAGCTCGAAGCCGTGATCAAGCCGCTCGATCTGACCGGCATGCGCGTCGTCCGTGTCGACGACACCGGCGCCGCCGGCGATCCGTACGAGGATTTCCTGGCCGCGGGCTCTCCGGAGCCGTGCGAGCCGTGGCTCGAGGACGAGGAAGAGACGATCTCGATCAACTACACTTCGGGCACGACCGGGCGTCCCAAGGGTGTGATGGTCACGCACCGCGGCGCGTATCTCAACGCGGTGGGCGAGCTGCTCGAAACCGGCCTGTCGTTCGATGGGAAGTATCTCTGGACGCTGCCGATGTTCCACTGCAACGGCTGGTGCTTCACGTGGGGCGTCACCGCGGTCGGTGCCACACACGTGTGCCTGCGTCGGGTGGACTCCGCCCGTATCTGGGAGCTGATCGATCGCGAGGGCATCACCCACTACTGTGGCGCGCCGACGGTGCAGATCGGGATCGTCAACGATCCCAAGGCGCATCCGCTGCCGCGCACGGTGACGTGTACCGTCGCCGGCGCGCCGCCGTCGCCGACGCTGCTCGCCAAGCTGAAGGAGCTCGGGTTCCGACCGGTCCACGTCTACGGGCTGACGGAGACGTACGGCCCGCACACCGTGTGCGCGTGGGATGCCGCGTGGGACCGTCTGCCGGCCGACGAGATGGCGAAGAAGGCCGCGCGTCAGGGACAGGGCTATGCGTTGTTCGACCTCGTGCGGGTCGTCGACGAGCGGATGCAGGACGTCCCGATGGACGCCGACACGCTCGGCGAGGTCGTCATGCGCGGCAACAACGTGATGAAGGGCTACTTCGAGCAGCCCGACGCGACGGGCGAGGCGTTTCGCGGCGGCTGGTTCCATTCCGGCGACATCGGCGTGTGGCACCCCGACGGCTACATCGAGCTGCGCGACCGCAAGAAGGACATCATCATCTCGGGCGGCGAGAACATCTCGACGATCGAGGTCGAGCAGGCCGTGGCGCGTCACCCGGCGGTGATGGAGTGCGCGGTGGTCGCCATTCCCGACGAGAAGTGGGGCGAGCGCCCGAAGGCGTTCGTGACGCTCAAGCCCGGCATGCAGGCGAGCGAGACGGAGATCATCGAGTTCTGCCGCCAGCACATCGCGCACTTCAAGTGCCCGGCCGCGATCGAGTTCGGCGAGCTGCCGAAGACGTCCACCGGCAAGGTGCAGAAGTTCGTGCTCCGTGATCGCGAGTGGAAGGGACATGCGAAGCGGATCAACTGATGACGATGGCACGCGACTGAATCGACTCATGGCGATCGAGCAGCAGCTGACCGACACGCTCACGCAGGCGATCCGCGCCAAGGACACACGGACGGCGGACGTGGTGCGCATGCTGAAGACGCGTCTGCAAGAGCGGCGGACCGCGAAAGGGTTCGCCGGCCAGGTGGACGACGCGCTGGTGCTCGACGTCATCGGGGCGTATCGCAAGCAGCTGCAGAAAGCGCTCGTGGAGTATGACAAGCTCGGCGAGCGCGGCGCGGCGCAGGCCGCGCAGCTGCGATTCGAGATCGAGTTCTGCGAGCGATTCCTCCCCAAGGGCCTCGACGACGCGGCACTGCGCAGCCTCGTACAGGAGCGTGCTCGCGCCCTCGGCGTCACCGATTCCAAGCAGATCGGGCGCCTCGTGGGCGACGTGATGAAGACCCACAAGGGCCAGGTCGACGCCGCGGATGTGAAACGTGTTGCCGAGGAGCTGCTGAAGGCCTGAACGGCGGTTGAAGGTCTGACAAACCCCTCGCTGCTGGTGTTGGACTTGCAATGAGCAAGCAGCGAGGAGGACCAACCCATGCGCAAGCTCGCCATCACCGCACTCGCGGTGGCTATGGGGCTCAGCTGGAGCGCCCTGCCGGCCATCGCCGCAGACGAGAGCGTCAAGGACAAGGCCGTCGACACCAAGGACTCCGCGAAGGAGAAGGCGGTCGAGACGAAGGACGCGATCAAGGAGAAGGCGGTCGAGACCAAAGACAAGGTCAAGGAGAAGGTCGGTCGCAGCGACGACACCGCGGCCGACAAGGCCGAGCGCACCAAGGACAAGGCCGACGCGAAGGCGGAGCGGGCCAAGGACAAGGCCGAAGCCAAGGCCGAGCGCGCGAAGGACAAGGCCGACGCCAAGTCCGACACCGCGGGCGCCAAGGTCGACCGCGGCATGGACAAGACCCGCGCGAAGGCACGTGAGACGAAGGACAAGCTCGCGGCCAAGACCGAGAGCAGCGACGACGTTCGCCAGGCCCAGACCGCGCTGAAGGACAAGGGCCACGATCCGGGCCCGATCGATGGCATCCACGGCCCGCGCACTTCGGCCGCACTGCGCGACTATCAGAAGGCCGAGAACATCAAGGTGACCGGTCGTCTCGACTCCGAGACGAAGTCGCACCTGATGGGCCAGGCGTCGACCGGCTCGTCGACCACGCCGCCGTCGGCGTCTCCGGCGACCAGCACGCCGGGCAGCTCGTCATCCACCAGCCAGCCTGTGCCGCCTCCGGCGTCGACGGGTTCGCCGTCCGCGCCTGCACAGCCGCCGGCGTCGACTCAGACCAAGTAAGGTAAGCCGCATCCCGCGGGGCCGGCGTGTCAGCGCGTCGGTCCCGCGGTTTTTTCGGTCGAGGGCTTTCGCTCGAGGTTTTTTCGCTCGGTTCGAGGTTTTTTCGCTCGGTGGGTTGACTTGCTTGTACCGCTCCGGTACCGTGACACGGTCACCGCGGGGTGGAGCAGCCCGGTAGCTCGTTGGGCTCATAACCCAAAGGTCGCTGGTTCAAATCCAGCCCCCGCAACCACGCAGGGACAAGGGGTTAGCGGTCGCCGCCGCTAACCCCTTTCGTTTACCCAGACTTCACCCAGGAATTGGTTCGGCGGCCTGACGCCCCAGCACCCGCTCCTGGCGATCCTTGAGCACTGATCCGGGGGATGAGCCGATGCTACTCACGATAGAGATGGAGCCTGCATGGGCCCGCCGTTCGGTTTGACTTCGCAACGACGTCGCCCTACCGTCACCGTGCCCGCCCGTCAGATGGGGGTCAACCGGCGCTCAAGGACAAGAGGAGCCCACGAGCACCGACTAGCTGTGGAAGGAGTAGTACGAGCACTGTGAAGTGGATCACGGCTCTTGACCTTAGCCGATGGGCGGACACGACCGGCGCGCGGACCGCATTATCGGAGTTGGTAAGCGCGCTGGATTCGTGCTACCGCATCCGACATCCGCTCGTTTCGGTTTCCGACGGGCGACTCCGCACAGATACCCGGCTACGACGGCCGCCTGAGTGCTCGCGGGGTCGCGCCGTATATTCCAGAAGGGGAGTCGGTGTGGGAGTTCGGGGTAGGAGCGCAGTATCTCGAAAAGGCCAATGAGGACTTTACCCGAAGAACGAACACTCCCGGGGACATAACGAAGGGCGAGACGACATTTGTGTTCGTCACGCCGCGAACCTGGACGACTGCTAGACCGTCTATCGAAGACTGGTGTCGAGAGAAAAGGGGCCAGTCTGACTGGAAAGACGTAAAGGTTATCGACGGCGTGGGGCTGGAAGATTGGCTGGCTCAGCGCCACGCCGTCGCCGCGCGTGTAGCGCGCAGCATTGTGGGCAACATGCCGCAGACCGGTGCCCGGAGTACCGATGAGTTTGGGGATGAGTATGCATGGCGCTTCAAACCGCCGTTGATCACCGATGTGCTCCTGTGTGAGCGCGAGGAACAGACAAAACAACTGATTGGCCAATTTGGTGGCGAGCCAGGAGACATTGTTGTCCGAGGCGATTCTCCCGATAAAGTTATCGCGTTTATCATCGCAGCAATTCGGAACGCTGAGCCTGAAGTGCAGAAGTTTCTTGAATCACGAACTCTGATCCTCGACACCGATGAGGCAGCGCGGCGAGTTAATCAGCAAGGCAAAACGATCTTCATTGTGCGTGGTACGGCCGTTAGTCTCGGAGGATGGCTCGCGAGGTACAACGTGACTGTTGTCCCGACCGGGCGTGACACACCGCAACAGGGTGTGAGTCTCGTGTTGAATCGGCCAACGACGCATGCCCTACGAG
>JBKOUQ010000016.1:0-13431 GCA_046723475.1 Candidatus Methylomirabilota bacterium | reverse complement strand
GCGGTGGGCCGCTCGCCGATGAGCTCGCGGAGCAGATCGGGAGCCGCCCCGACCTGGCGATGCGTGTCGTCGGCGTGCTGACCGCGGGCGGCGAGCGCGTTTCCGCCGGGCGCCGGCTGGGTGGCTACGGCGACGTTGGCGACGTCGTCCTGCGCGAGCGTCCCGATCGCATCATCGTCGCGATACCGGACCGGCGCGGCAACCTGCCGGTGTCCGCGCTGCTTGCCTGCCGATTCCGCGGCGTCCAGGTCGAAGAAGGAACGAAGGCGTACGAGCGGTTCACGCGGCGGCTCGCCGTGCAGTCGCTGACGCCGAGCGCCTTGATCTTCGGCGACGGCTTTCACGTCTCGCGGGCACAGCTGGCGATCAAGCGCGTGATGTCCGTCGCCGTGGCCAGTACCGCGCTCGTCGTGACCGCGCCGCTGATCGCGGTCATCGCGATCGTCATCAAACTCGAGTCGCGTGGCCCCGCGTTCTTCATTCAGGAGCGCGTCGGCCTGAACGGGCGGCCGTTCCGCCTCATCAAGTTCCGGACGATGCGGCAGGCCGAGCGCGCGGCCGACGGTATCTGGCAGCGCGACAACGCCAGTCGCGTGACCCGCTTCGGGGCCGTGCTGCGCCGCTACCGCCTCGACGAGCTGCCTCAGTGCGTGAACATCCTCAAGGGCGACATGAGCCTCGTCGGGCCGCGGCCGGAGATGGCATCGAACGTCGAGACGTTCTCGGCCGTCATCCCTTTTTACAACCTGCGCCACGAAGTGCGGCCCGGGCTCACCGGCTGGGCGCAGGTGCGCGCCGGCTACTCGATGTCGACGGAAGAAGTGACGCACAAGCTGTGCTACGACCTCTACTACATCAAGCATCTCTCGCTGCGCTTCGATCTCCGGATCCTGTTCGACACGGTGAAGTTCGTGCTGTCCGGGAAACGTCCGGGATGAGCCGCGTCAAACCTTTTCCCCTATCGGGCATCGACACTCCCAGAGTGTGGCCGCGACGCGAGACGCACGCGGCGCGCATGTTCGACGCATGCGCTAAGCGCGCGGAAAACGGGTTCGGCATGCCTCTTGCGATGGAGGTGTTGGTCCGATGGAAGAAAGATCCCAGATGAAGGCCTCAAGTTTCGACGCCGCATCGCCATATGCCTCACCGATCGCCGGCCGTCCCGTTCTCGTCGTGGAAAGCGACCCCGACCAGCGTCGGCGCGTGACCACGCAGCTCGCAAGCTGGGGCTATACGCCGTTGGCGGCGAGCACGGGCGAAGAAGCGCTCGAGATGCTTGCCCGCGCCGGGCGCGTCGCGTTCTCCGTCGTCGCCCTCCGGCTGCCCGGCATGTCGGGCATCGATCTGCTGCGCCGCGCGGAGCTGTCGGCCTCGGGCCCCGTCATCATGGTCGCCGACAACGGCCACAGCTCGCAGATCGTCGAGGCGATCCAGGCCGGCGCCGACGATTTCCTGCGCCGCCCCTACACCGCCGAGGATCTCGAGCAAGTCATCCGCGGCGTCGCGGCGCGGCCGCGGCGGGAGCCGACGCCGACCGCGGTGCCGGGCACCGAGGAAAACGGGGAACGCCTGCAGCACGAGCTCGCCATGCTGACGAGCGCGCAGATGCGCGAGATCCTCGCAGTCATCGAGCAGGCGGCGCGCGCGGACGTGACCGTGCTCGTCTGCGGTGAGACGGGCGTCGGCAAGGAGCTCGTCGCGCGTGCGATTCACGCGCACTCGCCGCGCCGGCGCGCCGCCTTCGTGAAGGTCAACTGCGCGGCGATGCCGCGCGAGCTGCTCGAGTCCGAGCTGTTCGGCCACGAACGCGGCGCCTTCACCGGGGCGCATCAGCGCAAGCCTGGCCGCTTCGAGCTCGCCGACGGCGGCACGATGTTCCTCGATGAGATCGGCGAGCTTCACCCCGCGCTGCAGGCGAAGCTGCTGCACGTGCTGCAGGACGGCGAGTTCTCGCGCGTGGGCGGACGTCACAACATCCGCGTCGACGTGCGCGTGATCTGCGCGACCAACCGCGACCTCGCCCGCGAGGTCGCGAACAATCGCTTCCGCGAAGACCTCTTCTACCGGCTGAACGTCATCAATATCCTCGTGCCGCCGCTCCGCGAGCGCCGCGAGGAGATTGCCGCGCTCGTCGACTACTTCGTGCGTCGCTACTCGCGGCTCTTCAACTTTCCCGAGCGCGAGGTGACGCCCGACGCGATGCACGCGTTCATGCAGTACGCGTGGCCGGGAAACATCCGCGAGCTCGAAAACTTCATCAAGCGGATGATCGTGCTGCAAGACTACGCGCTGCCGCGCACCCTGATGGCGCCCACGCCGGTGCCCACCGCGGCCGCGCCCGCGCCCGAGCCGTTCGCGGCCACCAAGGGTCTCTCGCTCAAAGAGATCTCGCGGCGCGCGGTCCTCGAGGCCGAGCGCGAGGTCATCTGCCGCGCGCTCGAGCAGTGCCGCTGGAACCGCGTGAAGACGGCCAAGATGCTCAAGATCAGCTATCGCGCGCTGCTCTACAAGATCAAGGACATGGGGCTGAAGCAGGACTCCGCCGCGAGCTGAGCCGCTTCAACAGGAGGATTCTCATGATGCTCAAGTCGTTCGTCGTCGCATCCGCGCTGCTCGCCGGCTTCGGCGTGTTCACCGCCCATGCGCAGACCGCGCCGCCCAGTCAGGCGCCGAGCGCCGGCAAGAAAACCGCCGCGCCCGCCGCCTCGCCGGCGACCACGTCGGGCGCGCCTGCAACGACCACCGCGGCCGCGACACCGCTGCCGTCGTCGGCGACCGCGCCCGTCGGCGGCTATGCGCTGAGCAGCGACTACGTCATTGGCCCCGAGGACATGCTGCAGATCACCGTCTGGAAGAACGAGTCGCTGTCGCGCACGCTGCCCGTGCGGCCCGACGGCAAAGTCTCGCTGCCGCTGCTTCAGGACATCACCGCCGCCGGGCTCACGCCGATGCAGCTGCACGACAAGATTGTGAGCGCGCTCGAAGAATTCATGCCGAATCCCGAGGTCTCGGTCTCGGTGCTCGACGTGAAGAGCTATCGCGTGTCGGTGCTCGGCGAGGTGCAAAAGCCGGGCGTGCTGCAGCTCAAGGCCGACACCACCGTGCTGGAAGCGATCGCGCTCGCCGGCGGATTCCGTGACTTCGCGTCGCCCGGCAAGATCATGATCCTGCGCAAGGACGCCCGCGGCGCCACGCAGAAGATCAAGTTCAACTACAACCGCGTGGTGAAGGACAACCGACCCGAGGACAACGTCACGCTGAAGTCCGGCGACGTGGTCGTCGTTCCCTAGAGGTGACATCCATGCCGACTTCGCCGACCGTCTACGACGAGACTGCCAAAGGGCCGGGCCTGTCCGGCCTGCTCGAGATCGTGCGCCGACGCCGAGCGCTCGCCGTACTGCCGTTCCTGTTCGTGCTGACGGCGGCGCTGTCCCTGGCCGTCTTCCTGCCGAGCCTGTGGACCGCGCGCTCGCTCGTGCTGGTCAATCGGCAGGCCATCCCCGAACGCTTCGTCGCGCCGAGCGTGCAGGACGACGTCGACGCGCGGCTGCTCACGCTCAGCCAGCAGATCCTCACCGCCGATCGGCTGACCAAGATCGCGAGCCAGTACGGACTGTACCAGCACGCGCGCTCCGCCGACGACCTCGTGTACCGCATGCGCAAGGACATCAATTTCGAGCTCGTCGACGCCGGCGATCCGACGCGTAAGAAGGAGAGCAAGTCGTTCGTGTTCACGATCGCGTACACCGCGTCCAATCCCGTCGTCGCCGCGAACGTGGCGAACACACTGGCCGCGCTGTACAGCGAGGAAAACGGCCGGCAGCGCGAAGCGCAGGCGGCCACGACCTCGAACTTCCTGGATGGTCAGCTGCGCGAGGTGCGCGACAAGCTGCAGAACCAGGAGCGCTTGATCACCGCGTACAAAGAGAAGAACCTCGGCGAGCTGCCCGAGCAGAAGGACGTGAATCTCCGGACGCTCGAGCGGCTGCAGGCGCAGCTGCAGCTCGCCAGCGAGAACAATCGCCGCGCCACCGAGCGCCGCCAGATGCTGACCGACGCGCTCGGACAGATCGATACGTCGGTGTCGATGAACACCCCGGGTGGCTCCGGGCTGAGTGTGACGCCGGCCGACACCGCGGCCGCGCGGCTCAACATCCTGCGCCAGGAGCTCGCCATGGCGCAGACGAAGTTCAGCGACAAGTACCCGGACGTCATCCAGCTCAAAGAGCAGATCCGCGCGATGGAGCAGAAGGTCGAGGCCGAGAAGAAGGCCGCGGCGTCCGCCATGCCGAAGGCGGTGGCCGCCCAGCCGAAGCGCAACATCCGCGACGGCCGTGAGCTACGCACGCCGCCCGAGAACGCGTACGTGCAGACGCTGATGACCCAGCTCGATCAGTCGATCGTGGACGCCAAGACGACGGCGGAGCAGATCAACAACATCAACGCCCAGATCGCCGTCTACCAGCGCCGGCTGGAGAACACGCCCAAGCGCGAGCAGGAGCTCACGATTCTCACGCGTGACTACGACACCACGCGCGACCTCTTCAAGTCGCTGCTCGCCAAGCGCGGCGAGGCGGGCATGGCCTCTGAGCTCGAGCAGAAGCAGCAGGGCGAGACGTTCCGCGTGATCGAGCCCGCGCGCGTGCCCGAGCGCCCGGCCGGGCCCAACCGCTTCCGCCTGTTGCTCGTCGGGCTCGCGCTGGCGCTGGCTGCGAGCGGCGCCGCCGTCATCCTCGCCGAGCAGGTCGACACGTCGTTCCGCCGCTTGGACGAGGTGCGCTCGCACCTGCCCGTCCCCGTGCTGTCGGCCATTCCGAGAATCACCACGGAGCAGGATCGCTTGCGCAGCCTGCGGCACCGGCGTCTGGCTACGGCCGCCGTGGCCTTCGGGCTCTTCATCGTCGCCGGGACGTCGTTCGTCGTCGCGCACGACAACCAGAGCCTCGTCGCCCTCCTGACGCCGCCGCCCAACCCGGTGGCGGGTGGGAAGTAGGAGACCGGTCATGTACCTGAGCTTCTACGGTCTGCGTGAGGCGCCCTTCGCCCCGACGCCGGACCCGAAGTTCCTCTTTCAGTCCGCGCGGCACCGCGAGGCGCTCGCCCAGCTGATCTACGGCGTGCGCGAGCGCAAGGGCTTCATCGTGCTCACCGGCGAGATCGGCACCGGCAAGACGACGCTGCTGCGCACGCTGCTGGAGCGGCTCGATGCGAGCACGCCAGTGGCGTACGTGCACAACTCCGCGCTGGGGATCGAGGGGCTGCTTGAGTACATCCTGCAGGACTGGGGGATCAAGTCGACGGCGAGCACGCACGCCCAGCGTTTGTTCGAGCTCAACGAGTTTCTGATCGATCAGCATCGCAAGGGGAACAGCCCTGTGCTCGTCATCGACGAGGCGCAGAACCTCTCGGTGGAGACGCTGGAGGCCGTGCGGCTGCTCTCCAACTTCGAGACGACGAGCGAGAAGCTGATGCAGATCCTGCTCGTCGGACAGCCCGAGCTGCGCGACAAGCTGAATTTGCCCGAGCTGCGCCAGCTCAAGCAGCGCGTGGGGCTGCGTTGTCATATCGCCCCGCTGAGCCCCGAGGAGACGCGCCAGTACATCCGTCATCGCCTGCGCATTGCGGGCACCACCGACGCCGGCATCTTCTCTGACGCCGCGATCCAGAAGATCTCGGATTACAGCCAGGGAACGCCCCGCGTCATCAACATCGTGTGCGACCACTGCCTGCTGTCCGGGTACGCCGACAGCAAGCGACGCATCGACGCCGGCATCGTGCAAGAGGCGATCGAATACCTCGAGGAAGGCGAGCGCCGCGAGTGGAAGCGGCGCCGCAGGATCAGCCTCGTCCCGAGTCAGGGCGCCGTGTGGGCGGCGCGCTCGGGCGTGGCACTCCTGGTGCTCGTCATCGCGTTTCTGCTGGCCTTCGCGGCGAACGCGCTGGGCTGGTTCACCGGCGGCATTCACCCCTAGGAGGAGAGGTCGTGAGCAAGTTCTTCAAGGCCCTCGAGAAGCTCGAGCAGGAGCGCGAGCCCGCGCTCGCGACGGCGCCGCCCGCGGCGCCGGCCGCGGAGCCAGTTACCGAGCCGCATCGCGAGGCGCCGCGACCGGAGCGGCGCCCGGAGCGACGCGAGCCCGCGCCCGAGCCGATTCGTACGGATCCCAAGCCCGAGCCGTCGCGCCGTCAGCCGGAGCGACCGAATCCCGCACCCGTGGCTGTGGCCACCGCGCCTGCCGCACCCGTCGCAACCACAACAGTCGCGCCGTCGTCGGTCGCGCGCTCGGCCCCCGCAGCCGCACCCATGTACGGCGCACCCGTGCGCGAGAACGGGACGACGTTCGCGCAGCGCGGCTTCGCCTGGCAGCTCGAGGGCGAGGTCGACAGCGAGCCGGGACAGCTCGACGACCATCTCGTGAGCCTGCTCGAGCCGACGAGCCACGCCGCCGAGCAGTACCGGGCGGTGCGGCTCGCGATCGAGACGTTCCGCCACGAGCGCGGCACGCGGACGGTCGGCGTGACGAGCCCGGGCCGCGGTGACGGCCGCACGATCACCGCGCTCAACATCGCGGGCGCACTCGCGCAGTCCGCGGACGCGCGCGTCGTTCTCGTGGAGGCCGACCTGCGTCACCCCGGCGTGGCCCGCGCGCTCGGCTTGCCGAGCGGACGCGGCCTGTCCGCCTATCTGCTGGACACGAACATGGGCGTCGACAGCGTGGTGAGCCGTCCGGCCGGCGTGGCGTTCGCGGTCGTGCCGGCGGGCACCGCGTCGTCGATGCCCTACGAGCTGCTCAAGTCTCCGCGCCTGGCCAGCCTGCTCGCCGCCTTGCGCGACCGCTTCGACTACGTCGTGCTCGACACCCCGCCGGCGCTCCCCTACCCGGACGTCGGGATCGTGCGCGACCTCGTGGACGGCTTCGTCGTCGTCGTCCGCGCGAACCGCACGCCGCGCGAGATGCTGCGCGACTGCATGACCGCGATCGGTCGCGATCGCGGTCTCGGGCTCATCTTCAACGACGACGAGCGCAGCACGCTCACCACGTTCAACGAGGACGTCTCATGGTGGCGGCGGCCGCTCGGAGGTCGGGTTGCCTGAACGTATCGCCAACGCTCTGACCGTCGACGTCGAGGAGTACTACCACGGCTATGAGTTCGAAGCCGCCCTCGGCGCCGACGGTCTGCAGCGCCTCCCCACCCGCGTGGCGCCGCAGACCGCGCGCCTGCTCGACCTGCTGGACGTGTATGGCGCGCGCGGCACGTTCTTCACGCTCGGCGTGGTGGCGCAGCGGCATTCGAGGCTGCTGCGCGACATCGTGGCGCGCGGTCACGAGATCGCCTGCCACGGCTGGGATCACACGCCGGTGTACCGCCTCGGCCCCGCGGGCTTCCGCGCCGACATCCGGCGCGCCAAGCACGCGGTCGAGCAGGCGGCAGGACGACTGGTGCGCGGCTATCGCGCGCCGAATTACTCGATCCGGCGCGACACGCCGTGGGCGTTCAGCGTGCTGATCGAGGAAGGGTTCGTCTACGACTCGTCGATGTACCCCGTGGTGCACGACCGTTACGGGTTTCCCGACGCCCCGCGCTTTCCGCACGTCGCGCAGCACATCGACGGCATCGATTTCTGGGAGGTGCCCGTCGGTACGGCGCGGTTTGGGGGCGTCAACCTGCCGCTCGGCGGCGGCTTCTTCCGTCTGTTTCCGGCCGCACTCGTCCGCAGCGCCGTCGCCAGCGTGAACGCGCGCGAGCGCCGGCCGGTCGTGTTCTACGTGCACCCCTGGGAGTTCGATCCCGAGCAGCCGCGTCCCGCGATGACGTTCCTACAGCGCTTCCGCCACTACACCGGCCTCGCCACGGCCGAGGCCAAGCTCGCCGGACTGCTCGCCGAATTCCGCTTCGCGTCGATCGACACGGTGTTCGAAGAGGTTCGCCCGGCCCGCCGGGTCGCGGCGCAAGCCTCATAACCATGCACCTCCCTGTTCGTGGTGCCACGGCTGCCGCCGCCCGGCCGTGTCCGGGGGCGGTGTCTCTGGGCGCCACTGCGCGCGCCGTGGAGAGCCGGTGAGATGACGAAGCCATTCGTCGTCGGCGTGGCTGGTGGGAGTGGCAGCGGCAAGAGCGCGCTCTGCCGGGCCCTGGCGGGTGAGCTGGGCCCGGAGCGCGTGGATGTCCTCTGCTACGACGCGTACTATCGCGATCGGGGCGCCCTGCCGGCGGCCGAGCGCGAGACGCTCAACTATGACGCGCCGGACGCGCTCGATACGGCATTGTTCGTGGAGCATCTGCGCGCGCTGCGCGCCGGACACTCGGCGTGCCCGCCACGCTACTGCTTCGTGACCCACCGGCGCATCGGCGAGGCCAACACCGTCGCGCCGCGACCCGTGCTCCTCGTCGAGGGCATCCTGCTCTTGCACGAGTCCGACATTCGCGGGCTCCTCGACCTCGCGATCTTCCTCGAGGTGCCCGATCAAATCCGTCTCGCGCGCCGTATCGCGCGCGACACGACCGAGCGCGGGCGCACCCGGCGCTCGGTGCTCTCGCAGTTCGAGGCCACCGTCCGCGGCGCGCACGCCGCGTGGGTGGAGCCGACCAAGGCGTTCGCGGATCTCGTGCTGCACAACGTCGGCCGCGTGGACCGCGCCGCGGAGGTCGCCGCGCAGATCATCCGCGCCCGTCTCGCGCGCCAGCGCGTGGTGGAGGCCGCATGAGCGTCGCGACGTCCACCACCTTTGCGCTGTGTCGTGATCCTCGCCACGACGGCGCCGTCCGTCGCGTCGTCGATGGCTGCGCCGGGTTCCTGGCCGATCGCCTGCCCGGCAAGCTCGTCGGGCTCGTGCTGACGGGCAGCTTCTCGCGCGGCGAAGGGACGGTGCTGCCGGTGAACGGCCACCTGCGGGTGCTCGGGGACATCGAATTTCTCGTCGTCGTTCCGCGGCTCACCGACTACCGCGCGCTTCGCCGCCGCGTCTACGAGTGGGGGCGCGAGGCCAGCGCGCGGCTGGGCGCGCCGACGGTGTCCGTCGACATCGAGTTCGGTCCCGTCGAGGTCGGGTATCTTCGCCACCGCGCACGGCCGTCGATCTTCGTCTACGACCTCGCCACCCACGGCAAAGTCGTCTGGGGACCGCCGGACCTGCTGCGCGCGATTCCGGCGTTCGGGCCGGACCGCATCCCGCGCGCGGACGCATTGCACCTGATCTTCAATCGCACGATCGAGCAGCTCGAGGCGTACGACCGTCTCGACGGCCTGGGAGCCGAAGCGCTCCTGGACGTCGCCTATCAGCGCACGAAGCTCGTGCTGGACCTCGCGGGCTCCGCGCTCGCGTTCGGCGGTGGCCACGCGACGTCCTATGCGCGCCGCCCGGAGGCGTTCGCGCGACTGCTGGCGCGCGCGCCCGCGCTCGCCGGCCGTGTGCCCGCGGATTTCGGTGCGGAGCTCGAGCGCGCCGTCCGCGCCAAGCTCGATCCCGCCTCCGAGCCGCTGCTGCCCGAGGGCGACGTGGCCCTGCAGCGCGCGTGGCTGCGTACGCGGATCGTCGACGCGGTCCCGATGGTGACCGCGTTTCTCCTGTGGGAGCTCGAGGAGCTGACCGGCACGCGCGGCGCGCTGGACGTGCTGCTCGATCGGTGGTGCGGGGCACAGCCGCCGGCGCGGCGCGCCCGCGAGTGGGCCAAGCTCGCGCTGCATCCCAACCGACCGCCGCTGCGGATCAGCCCGCTACGCGCGCTGGCCCTGGCGCGGCGGTCGACCCCGCGCGCCCTGCTCTACGCGGCCGGCGCGCTTGCGTATCTCGCTTTGCGCCGCGAGGGCGATTCGCCGGACGCGCGCGTCGCGTCGCTGCTCCCGCTGGCGGGCCATGCGACGCCGCGCACGCCGGATGCCGCGCGTCGCGCGATCACCGCGCTGTGGCGCTGGTGCATTCGCAACAACTGAGGAGACCATGGACACGCCGCTGTCGATCTACGTGCTCGTGGACGCGCTCGGCTGGGAAATCATCCGCCACCGGTCGTTTCTCGACGACGTGCTGCCCGACCGCCGGTGGCTGACGACGATCCTCGGCTACAGCTCGGGAGCGATCCCGACGCTGTTGTCGGGCCGCACGCCGAGCCAGCACGGGCACTGGAACTTGATCTATCTCGATCCCGAACGCTCCCCCTTTCGGTGGACGCGCGCGCTGGCGCCACTGCCGCGCCCGCTCGTCGAGAACCGCGTGGCCCGGCGCGTGCTGAAGACGGCGGCGCGACGGCTGTCGGGGTATTCCGGCTACTTCTCGCTCTACGACTATCCCGTCGCGCACCTACCCTACTTCGATCTCACCGAGAAGCGCGACATCTACCAGCCGGGCGGGCTCGACTGCCCGTCGCTGTTCGATGCCCTGCGCGGCCACAACGTGCGCTACGAGTGCTACACGTATCACGACCACACCGACGCGCAGATTCTCGAGCTCGCGCCATCCCGGGCCGCCGCCACCGACGCCCGCGTGCTGTTCTTGTATTTGTCGGGTCTCGACCACGAGCTGCACTGGCACATCCACGATGCCGACCACGTGGGTCGGGTGGTCGACCGGTACGAGGCCGGGCTGCGACGCGTGTGGGAGGCCGCAACCCGCACGCGACGCGACGTGCGGATGTTCGTGTTCTCGGATCACGGCATGACGCCGATCCGCTGGACGTACGACCTGCGGCGCGACGTAGAGACGCTCGGGCTCTCGGTGCCCGGCGACTATCTGCCCGCGTACGACTCGACGATGGCGCGCTTCTGGGTCTGGAACGACCGCGCGCGTCGCGTGCTGAGCGAGTTTCTCGGGCAGCACCCGTGCGGACAGCTCATGAGCTCGGCGGAGCTGCAGCGGCTCGGCGTGGCGTTCGAGGACGGCCGCTACTACCATCTGCTGTTCCTGCTGGAGCCGGGGATGCTGCTCTGCCCGAGCGACATGGGCTCGGTGCGCTTCGCCGGCATGCACGGCTACCATCCGAGCGAGCCGACCGCCGACGCGGTGCTGCTGGCGAGCGTGCCCGTCGATCGCGGCGTGAATCACATCACCGGCGTCTACGACGTCCTGCTCGACGATGCGGGCATCCGTCCCGCCTCGCGGCGAGCGGCCGCGGCGCCCTCGGCCGCCGTCGGAGGCGCCTGATGCGCCGCGTGAGCGTGCTCTTCGCCCTGACCCAACCCGTGCGCGGCGGGGTCGAGGAAGTCGTCCTCGCCCTCGCGCGCCGTCTCGATCCGCAGGAGTTCCGGCTGGCGCTCGCGGCTCCGGCGCCGCTGCTCGACGCCTTCGCCCCCGATCTCGCCGATGTGAGCATCGAGACCCAGGCGGTGGAGGCCGAGTCGTGGCTTCGGCGCGACCAGATCGCGCGGCTGTCGGCGTTCATCGGCCGTTTTCGGCCCGATGTCGTCAACCCGCATCTGTTCCGCTCGACGGCCGTCGCCGGTCCGATTGCGCGGTGGCACGGGGCGCGTGTCGTGGAAACGTATCACGGCCGCGAGGGCTGGCGGCAGGGCATCATCAGCGGTCGCTTCCTGCCCGACCGGCTCGTGTCGCGTCTGGTCGATCGCGTGATCGCCGTGTCCGAGGCGGCACGCGCATTCCTCGTCGACGGCAAAGGCTATGATGCGCGCAAGATCGTCGTCGTGCCCAACGGACGCGACCTCTCGGTGTACCGCCAGGGCGTCGGCGGCCAGGCCGTGCGCAAGGAGTTCGGATTCGATCGGGCGACACCGCTCGTCGGCGTGGTCGGCCGGCTCGAACCGCAGAAGGGCCACACCGACCTGCTACACGCGTGGCCGTCGGTGCTCGCCGAATTTCCCGACGCGCGGCTGCTGCTGGTCGGCGAAGGCAGCCTGCGCGCCGCGCTCGAGCACCAGGCGCGCGAGCGCGGCATCGCCGCCTCGGTCGTCTTTGCGGGCTTTCGCACGGACGTCCCGCGCGTGCTGGACGCCGTCGACGTCGTCGCCTTGCCCTCGCTCTACGAGGGCATGCCGCTGACGGCGATCGAGGCGTCCGCGATGGCCAAGCCCGTCGTCGCCACGGCCGTGGACGGCACGCCCGAGGTGATCCGCGACGGCCGTACGGGACGACTCGTCCCGCCCCGCGAGCCCGACGCGCTGTCGCGCGCGCTGCGCGCGCTCCTGCGCGATCCCGCGGATGCACAGCGCATGGGCGCGGCCGGCCGCGACTTCGTGCTCGATCGGTTCGATGTCAGGCGTCAGGTCGAGGCGACCGCGCGGGTGTACCGCGAGGTCGCCGGTGCCGGCGCGGGGAGGATCGCGGCGTGATCACGCTCGCCGTCGTCATGTGGACCACCGTCGCCGTGCTCGCGTACACGTGGGCCGGCTATCCGCTGCTGCTGCAGCTGCTCGCGCGCCGCCGTCGGCACCGCGGGCTGCGCCGCGCGCATACGCCGCCGAGCGTGTCCGTCATCATCGCCGCGCATAACGAGGCGGACTGCATCGCGGCCAAGCTTGCGAGCACGCTGACCCGCCAGCGATATCCCCGTCAGCGTCTGGAGGCGATCGTCGTCTCCGATGGCTCGACCGACGGGACCGACACGCGTGTGCAACGCTATCCGGACAGCCGCGTGACCCTCGTGCGTCAGGAGCCGCGCGCGGGGAAATCGCTGGCGCTCAACCGCGGCGTCGCGCAGGCGCGCGGCGAGGTCCTCGTGTTCACGGACGCCAACGCGATGTTCGCGCCGGACGCCATCGCGCGCCTGGCCGCGCCGTTCGCCGATTCGCGCGTGGGGCTCGTGACGGGCCAGGGGCTGTACGCCGCCGGCGGCGACGCGCGCGCGGCCGCGAGCGGCTACCTGCGCTACGAGGCCGCCATCAAGGCCGGCGAGTCTGCGCTCGGCTTCCTCGCCAGCGCCGACGGCGCGATCTACGCGATGCGTCGCTCGCTCTACACCGACCTCGACGCCTCGGAGGTCAACGACCTGCTGCACCCGATCCAGGCCTGCCTCGCGGGGTATCGATGTGAGTTCGACGCGGGGGCGATCACGATCGAGCCGCCGTCCAAGAGCGCGGGTCAGGAATTCCGGCGGCACGTGAGGATCATCGCGCAGGGCGCGCACCTGCTGCGGCTCTGGATGCCCGCGCTGCTGCGCGCGCGTCGCTGGCGCGCCATCTGGATGCTGCTGTCGCACCGAGCGCTGCGCTGGACGACCGCGCCGTGTCTGGCCCTGGCCCTGCTGAGCAACCTGCTGCTCGTGCATGCGGGTACGGTGTACGTGGCGACGCTCATCGGCCAGGCGACGTTCTACGCGCTCGCCGGGGCGGGCTTCGCCGCCGACCGTTTCGGGCGCCGGCTGGGCCCGCTGGCCGTTCCTTATTACTTCTGCACCGTCAGCGCCGCGGGCGTCGCCGGGCTCGCACGCGCGGCGCGCGGCGGCGCCGATGCGGTGTGGGCGCCCGCCGGCCAGGCGTTGCCGGAG
>JBKOUQ010000135.1:0-11769 GCA_046723475.1 Candidatus Methylomirabilota bacterium | reverse complement strand
CACGCCGTCCCCGGGCCCGCAGCAGATGCAGCCCAGCGGCCCGACCACTGGTGGCGCAGCACCCACGCCGGCGCCGAGCAGCACTGCGCGGCCCGCCGTACAGGACTTCGCCCCGGTGCGCGATCTCGCTGATGTGTTCTTCGACTTCGACAAGTACGACATCCGTCCGTCGGACGCCAAGACGCTCGACGCGAACGCGAACTGGCTGAAGTCGAACCCGAACCATCTCGTGCTGATCGAAGGGCACTGCGACGAGCGCGGCACCAACGAATACAACCTCGCCCTCGGCGAGCGGCGCGCGAAGTCCACGATGAACTATCTCGTCTCGCAGGGCGTGCAGGCCAATCGCATCACGATCATCAGCTACGGCGAAGAGCGTCCTCAGTGCACCGAGCACACGGAAGCGTGCTGGGCCAAGAACCGCCGATCGCACTTCCTGGTCAAGCCGCGGTAACGGCGCATTCGGTGGCGAGGAGAAGCGGACCGCTTCTCCTCGCCGTCGCGCTGCTCGGCGGGTGCACGTCGGTTCAGGACGTCACCGGCCTCGCGACTCAGCAGGATCTTCTGCAGCTCCGCACCGATGTGACGATCGGGCAGCAGCGCGCGCAGCGCGCGCTCAGCGAAGCCGAGGCGGCATTGGCGCAGGCGCAGCGGCAGGAGCGCGACCGCGACACGCAGGCAGACCAGCGTGTGACGGCGCTCACGCAGCGCGTGGAGGCGCTCACGACCTCGCTGTCGACGCTGTCCGCGCAGATCGACGATCTCAACAGCAAGGTCGAGGCACTCTCACGGCAGGCGCGGGCGCAGGTGACGCCACCACCCGCGCCCGCGCCGCCGCCGTCTTCGACACCCGCGTCACCAGCGACGGCTGCACCGGCCACGGCAGCGGCGCCTCCCTCCGTGCCGGCCACGCCACCGGCGCCGGGGGCGCCTGGATCGAGCTCAGCGGCGACGGCTCCCGCACCCGGCACCGAGCCCGCTCCCGCGGTCGCGGCGCGCCCGACGACCGACGCGCTGCAGCCGCAAGACATCTACCAGGCGGCCTATCTCGACTTCAGCAAGGGCAGCTATCCGCTCGCGATCGCCGGTTTCCGCGAATTCCTCCGGCGGTTTCCGGATCAGGCCCTGGCCGGCGCCGCGCAGTACTGGATCGGCGAGGCACAGTTCGCCATCGCGCACGGGTACGCGAACGCGGGACAGGGCGCGCAAGCGACTGAAGCGCTCGAGCAGTCCGTGCAGGAGTTTCGCAAGGTGTTGGCCAACTACCCGCGGAGCGACAAGGCGCCCGCGGCGCTCTACAAGGAAGCGCTCGTCCTGCTCGAGCTCAAGCAGACCGACGCAGCGCAGCAGCGGCTGCAGTATCTGGTGGAGACGTTCCCGCAGTCGGAAGAGAGCACGCTGGCTCGCGAGCGCCTCGCGGCGCTCCGCCCGCGCTGAAGTTCTTACTTCTTGTCGTCGAGGCCCAGCACCCAGACGACGGCCACGTCACGCTCGGGGGTGCCGTACACCATGACGGTGGCGCCCGGGTGGTCGGTGGTCGCCGAGCGGACGATGATGCCGTCCTGCGGTGAGCCGGTGGGCACGAACTGCCAGATTCCCAGCGAGATCAGCAACGCGGCCGCGAGCGCCCCCCCGAGAGCCCATTGCGGGCGCCAGGCCCGGCGCACAGCGGGGGCCGGTCGAACGGTCTTGGCCGCCTCGACGCCGCGCACGACGCCGGCCCAGAACCCCGTCCAGTCGGGCTCGGGAACCGCGGCACTGCCCCGGAGAAGATTACGAAGACGGCGCAGCCCTTCGGCCTCGCGCTGGCACACCCCACATGCCGCCAGATGGGCGGCCGTCGAGCGCGCCGTCCTCTCGTCGAGGGCCCCGTCGAGGTAGGCCCCCAGTCGTCGTCGATTGATGTAGTGGCTCAGCACGTCCGTTGGACGGTCGCGCCCCGGGCCGTTATTCTCGTCACGGCGAACATGATAATCGAATCGCCGACGACCATCCGGGCCGGCGCGGAGACGCTCGAAGCACGTCTCGCGGTGCCACCGGCCGCGCGCGTTGGTGTCGTCATCGCGCATCCCCATCCGCTTTATGGGGGCGACATGGACAGCCCCGTCGTCGGCCGCGTCGTGGAGGCGTGCACGGCCCGGGGGGTGGCCACGCTGCGGTTCAATTTTCGGGGGGTGGGAGCCTCGACCGGCCATCATGACAATGGACGGGGAGAGCAAGACGATGTTCGGGCCAGCCTGGCGCACCTGCAAGCTCTGCTCGGGGACCGGGTGCGGATCGCGCTGGCGGGCTACTCGTTCGGAGCCGCGGTGGCCGCCGCGGTCGCGGGCACCGCGCAGCTTGCGGGGCTCGCGCTCGTCGCGCCCCCAATGCGTGTTACCGAGCTACATCTCGCGGGACCCCTCCGGGGCCCGGTGCTGGTCGCGGTCGGTGCCGAGGACCAGTACTGCCCGGCCGCAGCGATCGACAAGCTGAGGCTCGACTTCCCGGAGGCTACCGTTGTCGTGATCGAAGGCGCGGACCATTTCTTCTTCGGCTCCCTCGCGGCCCTGGGCGAGGCCGTCGGGGGATGGGCCGACGCCCTGCTGGCCGCCTAGATTCGAGGCAGGCGCGGCGGCGTCGCGGTGCCCGCGGACAGGATGATACGAATGCCTTCCTCGACGCTGAGGCCGGTGTGGATCACGTCCTGATCGGGCACGACGACGATGTCGCCGAGATACAGGTTGTTCGACGGCACGAACACGGTGACCATCTCGCCCTTCCCGGCGGGTGCTTCGAGCAGCACCTGGCTCGTGACGAAGCCGAATGCATACGTGCCCTCGCGCGGGTGCTGCACGAGGACGACGGCCTTGAACGAGCTCCGGCGCTCCGGCGAAAACGAGTCGATGAGCATCTTCACCGATGGGTACAGGAGGCGGAACACGGGCACCCGGTGAAGCCACCGATCGCCGATCGCGAGGACGCGGCGCCCCACGACGTTGCGCGCGACGATACCCATCAACAGCATCAGCCCCACGGCCGTCAAGAAGCCGAGCCCGGGGACCGGGCGGCCGAGCATGCGGTTGTATATCGGGGCGAAGCGGTCGTCGATCCAGCTCCAGAACGCGTACAGGATCCAGGCGGTCGCGACGGCCGGGACGGTGACGAAGAACCCGGCGATCAAGCGGAGCTTCAGCCAGTTCTTCATCACGCTTCGACTATGACATGACGGACCCCCAACGCCCAAGCCGACGCCGAGCGCTGGTTACGGGCGGTGCGATTCGTGTCGGGCGCGCGATCGCGCTCGGGCTGGCGAACGCGGGGTTCGACGTCGCGATCGCCTACGGCCGTTCCGCGCGCGCGGCGCGGGCGACGGTGGCCGAGCTGCGCGAGCGGGGCGTGCACGCGGTCGCGATCCGCGCCGATCTGCGCGACGGTGTCGCCGCGCGGCGCCTCGTCGTCGGCGCGGCGCGCGCGCTCGGGGGGCTCGACGTTCTCGTCAACAACGCGGCGGCGTTCGTGCGGACGCCGCTCGCCACGACGACGCCGGCGGCGTGGGACGCGGTGCTAGCCGTGAACGTGATCACGCCGCTGGTGTGCGCACGAGCCGCCGTCGCGTGCATGACCCGCGGCGGCCACGTGATCAACATCGGGGATGCGTGGGCGCGCGGCGCCCCCGCCGGCTGGAGCGTCTACGCCGCGTCGAAAACCGCGCTCGAGACGGTGACGCGCGCGCTCGCGGCCGAGCTTCGGCCACGCGGCGTCGCCGTGCACTGCGTCGCGCCGGGGCCGGTCTTGAAGCCGGAGCGGCTGCCGGCGCACTGCTGGCGCGCGATCACGCGCGGCCGCGCGGCACGGCTCGACGACGTCGTGGCGGCCGTCGTGCGGCTTGCGACGTCGCCGTCGCATGTCACCGGCCGCGTCGTCACCGTGACCGGGCGTCGCCGCGCCTGACGCGTGCGCCGCTCGCTCAGGTCAGGCTGGCGCGGAAGCGGTCGCGGATCTCCGCCGGCGTGTGCGGAATGCGGGGAACCTCGGCCTCCTCGGTCGTCGTCTTCACGAGGACGAAGTGCGGCCCGTCGGCGTGCAGCGCCGCGCGTACAGCCGCCTCGACGTCGGCTGCCGCGGTGACGCCGGTGACCGTGCGATATCCGGCGGCGGCCGCGACGCGGTCGAGGCGAACGACACCTGAGGGCGAGCGCTGATTGCCCGTCGAGCCATACACCTCGTTGTCGAACACGACGTGCACGAGGCGTGACGGCGCAAGCGCGCCCACCATGGCCAGAATCCCGAAGTTCATGAGCAGATTGCCGTCGCCGTCGAAGACGACGCTCGCGGAATCGGGGCGCGCCAGCGCAACTCCGAGGCCGATCGCGGAGGCCAGGCCCATCGAGCCGATCATGTAGAAGTTGGCGGGCCGATCGCCGACCGAGAACGACTCACGGCAAATGTAGCCATTGGCGTGCGCGATCGGCTCACGGTCGATCGTCTTCCGCGCAGCGGCGATGGCCGCGAGCCGCGAGATAGTCGGCACGAGCGCGGCGTCTGCGGGGTCGGCGGTGGCGACTCGTTGCCGTCGGGTCGGATGCGCCGAGCCGTCACCGGCCGCCGATCCGCTCGCGTGAGCCTTGCCGGTCTCGACGATCTTCGGCGGCACGACCAGCGCCACCGGCTGCATCCGCGTGTCCATTTCCTTGGACGCCCACGCGATGTCCGCTGCCGCGCTCTCGGCCGAGAGCACACGGTACGGCATCCCGAGCAGGTCCAGGAGGCTCGGCGTGATTCGGCCGGTGAGGATGTGCTCGGGAGCGTCCTTTCCTTCGTATCCCCGCCACGTGACGACAACGAGCGCGGGAAGCCCATACATCATCGACAGCGATGCGAGCGCATTGAGGCTCGTGCCGAGCCCGGAGTTCTGCATGAGCACGCACGGACGCCGTCCGGCGAACCACGCGCCCGCGGCGATGCCGACGGCCGCGTCCTCGCGGACGGCCGCGATGTACGGCGCAGCGCGCTGTGCTTCGAGCACCGCGATGACGTCCTCGACCAGCGAGCACGGCACGCCGGTGAAGAAATCGAACCCGTGGCGGGTCAACAGCGTAGCGACGTCGCGACCAGCGATCATCGCGAGCCTAGCTGAGCCTGACGCGGCCGCCGCCCATGACGCGCAGGAACTCGCCGAGCGAGGCGAATCGCATGAACGGATTGCTTCCCTTTTCCCGGCCGATGGTCGACGACGGGCCGCCGTAGTTGTGACCGGGAAACAACAGCGTGTCGTCCGGGAGCGCGCCGAGACGTTGCGTGAGCGAGTAGTACATCTCGCTCGGATCGCTGCCCGGCAGATCGGTCCGTCCGCACGAGCCGATGAACAGCGTGTCGCCGGACACGAGGCGGCCATCGATCAAAAAGCACTGCGAGCCGGGCGTGTGTCCGGGCGTGTGCATGAACGTCAGCGTCAGCCGTCCGATCGACAGCGTGTCGTGATTGTCGACCTTGACGAGGTCGGAACCGAGCCCCGGCAGAAATTCGCGCTCGGCCTTGTGCACGTACACCTTCAGCGGCACGCGAGCCAGCAGCTCCTCGACGCCGGGAATCCGGCCCGGCATGCCCCACGACGCGAGGCTGCCGCCGACGTGGTCCTGATGGGTGTGCGTCACGAGCGCGCCCGTGAGGCGCATGTCGTCCGCCTGCGCGGTGTCGACGATGGTGTCGATCTCCCACGCGGGGTCCACGACGACGCACTCGCGCGCCACCGGGTCGCCGACGAGATAGACGAAGTTCTGCATTGGCCCGAGCTCGAGCTGCTTGAGGTAGATGCCGGGTTCAGCCACGGTGCTCCATGCTACAGCGGCCGCGTCCGATCACAAGCGATATCGCGGCGGCGCACCGGCGCGCTGCTCACGCGGGCTTGCGTCCCCACGCGAAGACGTGCAGGCGCCCCGCGACGATCGGTCCCTGCGCGGCTTGCTCACGGAACGCATCCAGCCACCGTCGCCGTTCGGCGTCGGAAATCGCTCCGGCTCTCGCCGCGACTTCCGCGCAGCGCTCCGCCAGCGCGCCATAAAAGCTGTTCGCATCCGTTTCGAGCGGGAAGAAGCCGCGAACCCGAATGTCGACGACGCCTCCGCGCCGGAACAGTGATGGCAGCTGGCGCCCGATCCAGCCGTTCACCGCGGCCGCATCCGAGGCGGCGGCGATGATTCGCCGCGTGAGCACGCGGTCGGGATGCGTGATCGTCGTCATGTCCGTGTCGAGGTCGTAGACGCCGAGCCGGCCTCCCGGCCGCAGGACACGGACGAGCTCGGGAATCGCGCCGTCACCGCCGGGAACGTGGGACAGGACCGTGACGCACACGACGACGTCGAACGAGCCGTCCGCGAATGGAAGCCGCAGCGCACTGCCTTCGTGAAACTCGATCCGCTCGCCGGACGCGCCACCCCGCGCGAGATCGCGGGCAATCGCCAGCAGCTCGGGGCTCGGGTCGACACCGACCGCGCGACCAGCGGGACCGACGCGCGTGGCGATCGCGCGTGTGACCACGCCGCTTCCGCAGCCGACGTCGAGGACGCGGTCGCCCGGGCCGATGTCGAGCAGCGCGAGATATTGCTCGCGCGCCGCGATCTCGTCCTCCGCCTGGCCGCGGCGCTCGAGCCGCGCCGCGAGGTCGCGAGCCTGCGCGGCGTCCGCACTTGCGGTATCGCGAAACAGGCTGTGCTGTCCGTACTGCGTCACGGCGTGGGTCGCCCAGACGTCACGCCGGTCATTCGACGACGTACGCCCGAAGTCGCAGCGACGGCGGAATCGTCATGCCGAGCGCCCGCGCCGTCGTGGCGTTGACGACGAGCTCGTATTTCCGTGCCTGCTCGACCGGAAGCTCGGCGGGTCGTGCGCCCTTGAGGATGCGGTCGACATAGCTGGCGGCCCGCGCCTCGAGCTCGGCCGAGTCCGCCCAGTACGACAGCAGGCTCCCCGCTTCCGCATACGCGCGCAGCGAGCCCATCGCCGGCAATCGATGCTGGATCGCCAGGTCGGCCAACCGCTTGCGATGCGCGAATGTCACTGGATCAGCCAGAATGACGAGGCCCTGAGCCCCTGCCCTCGTCATGGCGCCGAACGCGTCGTCGAAGCCTTCCGGCCGGCGGACTTCGAGCAGCTGGAGGGTCACCCCGAGCGAACGTCCGGCCGACTCCAGCGCCTTCACCGCGATCGGGTGCCACGGGTTGTCGGGATTCCAGAGCACCGCGATCCGTGACACGCGCGGGACGGCTTCTTTGAGGAGCTCGAGCTGCTTGACGCTCATCTCGGAGCTCAAGGACGTGACGCCCGTGACGTTGCCGCCGGGGTGCCCGAGACTCTCGACGAGCCCGAGCTGAACGGGATCTGGCGTGTGGATCGTCACGATCGGAATCGTCCGCGTCGCGCGACGAGCGGCGAGGACAGCCGCCGGATACATGCCGACAATGACGTCGACCTTGAGCCTCACCAGCTCCCTCGCGAACTCATCGAGTCGCTCCGGCGCTCCACTCGTGTCGCGAACCTCGAGCACGGTGTTCTGGCCCTCGACGTAGCCGAGGTCGCGTAGGTCCTGGCGCAGCGGCTCTGGTGTGCCAACCAGGATCACGCCGATGCGATACGTCTTCACCGGCTGTGCGCCCGCACGCGAAGCGATGACGACGATCACCGCCAGCGCGGTCGCAGCGACGCACCGAAGCCAATGCCGCTCGAGCGCGCTCACGCGAGCGTGATGAAGACGTAGCCGACGCCGCGTAGCTCGTCGTCGATGCCGGGACGGCGGCGACGATCCGCAACACGTCGTTCGGGCACCCGCCCCCCGCCGGCATGGTCCGTACGGCGCTCGCCGGTGCGACGGTCCCAAATGACCCGAACGTTCTGGGCATCGGCGAAGGTCTGGCTGAGGTAGCGATAGAGGTCCGGGCGATCACGCGCGACGATGAAGATCTCCCGGGGCATGGGGGGAGAATCTATCACCCCTTCAGGTCATCGGGCACCTTCGGCGCCGGGCCGAGGGCACCCGGATCGACCGCATAAATCGTGGGGCTGGCGCCAGTCCGGACGTACGCGCGGTCCGCCTCACGCCGGCCAACGACGAGCCGTGCCAGCTCGCCGCCGTCGCCTTTGAGCAGGACCACGTCCAGCGTGGGCGCGTCCAGACCGTATTTCGCCGGGTCCTCGCCCCCGGGCGCGACGATCTGCTTCCAGCGCAGGGCGCGGACACCGTAGACGAGGTCGTCGACGCGCGCACTCTTGGCCGTGCCCTTCGTCGGCTCGAGCAGCTTCCAGTCGGTGTCGCCGCTGCGCTCGAGCACCGCCGTGTGACCGCCTGCGCTCACCCGCATGCGCTTGATGTCTTTGGGCTCCAGCCCGCCGAACAGCGCGTGGTCGCGCATGTCGTCGGGGCCGCGCGCGAGGTCGTCGAGCGCCTTGGCGTCGACCAGCACCACGGGCCCCCGCCCGGCCACGCCGGCGTAGGCGCTCGGCGTTCCGCCGCGGCGCTCGGAGGACGGCGCGAGCAGCAGCGTCGTCGGCTTACCCTCCTGAGTCACGGTCACCTTGACCGTGGGCTTCGCCAGCACGCGCGGCGCGGCGGACGCGTCGTCGCTGAGGAACGCCTGCGCGCGCAGCTCGCGAAGACGCGTCAGCAGGGCGCCCGCCTCGACCTGGTCGGCCGGCAGCGGCTTCGGCGCGGTGATCGCCCAGCGGTCCTTGTCCTTCGCGAGCGTCACGGTGCCCTTGGCACTCTCGACCTCCACCCCCGTGACCTTGTCACGGTCGAACGCGACGACCTGCTTGTCGCGCAGCGCGGCCACCGTGCGGGGAATTGCCTTGGCCACGTCCTCGGGGAGCAGCAGCACACTCGATTCGCCCTCGCGCATCGCGTACACGCCCTGCTTGGCGGTGTCCGTGCGGCCGACGAGCAGCGTACGACTCGCGCGGTCCTTGTCTTTCCCGGTGTAGATGGTGAGGCGCAGCGGATGGTCGAGGCCATAGCTCGCGCGCGATCCCGGCGCCTCCGCCACGAAGTCCTTCACTTTCGCGGACGTCAGCTTCTCGAACATGTCGCCGATCGTGTCGGTGTCGGCGGGGAGCGCCGCCGGCTTCGTGATGCGCCACGCATCGCCCTCGTGGGCCACGTTCACCGCCTCGCCCTCGGTTGCGATGTCGAAGCCCGAGACGGTCTTGCGGTCCAGCGCGAGGATCGTCCGGTCCCGGAAATCGTTTGCGGGCTTGGTCACCTCACGTAGCACGCTGTCGGGCAGCGCGACGACCGCGGGCTTGCCCGTCTCACGCGCGTAGACCCAGACACCCGTCGGCGACTTGTTCCCGAGCGCCAGTCCTACCGTCTTGCCGTCCTTGAGCGTCAGCGTCACCTCGGCCGCGGGCTTTTCGAGGCCGAAGTCCGCCGGCGACGCCGGCTTGGGGTCGATCTCGCGGTCGATCTTCGCCGTCAGCACCGTGGTCAGCGTCTCGTCGACGCGCGAGCGATCGCCGCGCGCGACGACGGGCGACTTCATCTCCCAGCCGTCGCCCTCGCGCGCGAGGCGCACGGTGTTGTCCGGCCGCCGCAGCTCCACGGCGGTGACGTCGGCGGCCTCCGTTTGGAATACGCGGCCCTTACGGGTTTCCACACGCTCGCGCTCGGGCGCCCAGCGCACCTCGTAGACGTAATAGAAGCCGCCGACGAGGAGCAGGACGATGGCGAGGGCGGCGGTGGTCTGCCAGCGCATCGCCGGAGCTAGCTCGCGCTGCGCCGGCGAACCAGGGCGACGATCCCGCCGGCGAGCACGAGGCCGGGCAGGACGACGAGCGGCAGCAACGCGACGAAGCGGCCCTGCTGGGCGCTGAGGAAGATCGGCGTCTGCTTCGTGTCCTTCGGCCGGACGGTGATCTGATCTTCTTCCTCGGCGAGCCAGCTCACGGTGTTGAGGAAGAAGTCGCGGTTGCCTTGCACGTTGAGAAACTGGTTGGTGGCGAGGTTCGAGGTGCCATACACGACGACGCGTGCTTTGTCTTTGGTGGCGACGACGGCCACCGACAACGGCCCCTTCGGATCTTGAGGATCCGGTCTTGCGGTGCCCTGCTCGAGCTCCTGCCGGTTCGTCTCGCCCCAGGACTCGGGGCTCGTCTTCGCGAGCGGCTGGACGTTGACGCCGGCCGGCAGCGTCTTCACCGGCGTTACCGTGCGTGTGAGTGGGAACAGGGTCGTGATCCCGGCGAGATCGCGTGTGATCGGGTGGGGCTCGTACTGCTGGATGATCGGCACCTCGGGCCCGATGCCGAACAGCCGGCCGATCGGCGACAGCTCGACCACGAGGTTGTCCCCGAGCTCGACGCCCCACCGCCCGAGGAACCGCTTCATCGCGCCGTCCTGGATCTTCGCGGGGAACGGCGGGTCGACCATGGCGAGCACCTTGCCGCCCTTGCCGACATAGGTGTCGAGCGCGTCGACCTCGGGCGGAAAGAAATCGGTCCGGGGGCCCGCAATGATGATGACCGCCGCGTCCTCAGGCATCGCCGTCGTGCGCGCCAGGACGAGCGGCTTGACGTCGTAGTTCGATTTCTCGAGCGCCCCCTTGGCTTCCGAGAAGCCGGGCCGATCGGTGTTCCCGATCTCGTGCTCGCCGTGGCCCTGCACGATGTAGACGGTGCGCTTACCCGTGCGCGTGACTTTCACGAGCCCGTTGGTGAGCTTCTCCTCCTCCGCGTCGAGGACCTTTTCCGAGCGCGCCTTCGTCTCGAGCACGATCGTGCCGTACGACTCGATGCCGTAGCGCCGCGCCAGCGCGGGATCGCTGTCGGGATCGACGGTCTTCCAGGTGAACTTCTTGTTCGCGTACGACGCGTACTGCTTGAAGAGGTCCTCGGCCACGCGCTTGCCCGGCTGGTCCGAGCGGAAGAAACCGACGGCGTTGACGTCGTCCTTCAGCCCCCGCAGCACCTGGATCGTCTGCGGAGAAAGACTCCGCCGCTTGTTCTCCGTGAGATCGAAGCGGTGGCTGTGCCGTGCCGACAAGGCCTCGACGAACCCGGCCACGCCGAACACGAGGATGACCGAGACGGCGGCGTTGAGCCCGTACGACATCGTGCGCGCGCCGACCTTGCGCCGCGCGCTGGCCAGCCACGGCAAGGTCGACAGCGCGACGAGCACGATACCCGTCCCGACGAGCGGCCACCAGAACCGCCCCTGATTCGGCAGCGCGAAGGGCTGGGCGACCGCGGCCGCGAGCGCCAGGAGTCCGAGATAGAACGCGATGTCGGCGACCCGCCGCATCGGCTATCCCCTCCACCGGCGCGCTTCGAGTGAGCGCAGCGACAGGAACAGGGCCACCAGGGTGAACAGCACGTAGAAGATGATGTCCTTGGTGTCGAAGACGCCCTTGGCGAAGCTGTCGTTGTGTTCCGTGAGCGACAAGTCCTGAAGGATGCGGGCGACCGCCGGATCGGCGAAGTCCGCCGACCAGCCGACGACCCAGAACATCAGCAGGATCAGGAAGCTCACCAGCGCGGCCACGATCTGGTTCTCGGTGAGCGAAGAGGCGAACACGCCGACGGCGATGAACGTCGCGCCCATCAGCAGCAGGCCGACGTACCCGGTGAGGATCGGACCCCACTCCAGCGGCGCGAAGTACCGAATGATCGCGGGGTAGAGTAGCGTCAGCGCGATCATCAGCGCGTAGAGCGCGAACGCCGCCAAGAACTTGCCGAGCAGCACGGCGCCGTCACGCACGGGATAAGTCAGCAGCAGCTCGATGGTGCCGCTGCGGCGCTCCT
>JBKOUQ010000254.1:0-15861 GCA_046723475.1 Candidatus Methylomirabilota bacterium | reverse complement strand
ACGCTGCTGCAACAGGCGAAGGAGCAGTTTCGCGACGCCGACACGCTGCGACTCATCGAGCCGCTCGGCGGCGACGCATCGCTCGCGCTGCTGACCGTACGGCTGTCGCTCGTGAAGCGCGCGCTCCGTGCGGATCTCGCGCGCGCTGCCGCCGCCGGGTCCTAGTCCAGCCAGTCCTTCTCTTTGAGCTTGCGCGGCAGATATCGCTTGGTCAGGTACTGGAAGTCCTTGTTGGCCAGCGCATCGAGCTCGTACTTGAGCCCGCTCGAGAGCATGCGCTTGATTTCCTCCTGCCACGGCTTCTTGGCGAACCAGGAGTAGCCCAAGAGCTCGCGGGCTCGCGCGACGTCCTTGTCGTTCAGCTTGATGCCGACGTTGCGCGGCAGGCCATATGCTTCGGGGTCCGCGCTGGACAGGCCCATGAACTTCGCCTTCGGGATCGCCATGCGCTGGCTCTCGAAGGCGAGGTTGATCGAGCCCTGCTTGATGACCGAATAGATGTAGTAGCCCCACGGATCGTTGTCGACGAGGACGTAGACGGGCAGCTCGAACTCCTCGTGCAGCCGCCGCGCCATGCGACGCACGCCGCGCGGTGGCTGACCATTCCCGGTGAGGAGCACGCAGTTGTAGCGGCGCCAGAACTTGTCCTCGGAGAGCCGGTTCCACTGCGTGCCCTTCTCGACGAGCAGCACGAAGTCCGCGGTGCACCGGCGAATCTGTAGATATTCCGGCTCGACGATCGAGGGCACCGAGTAGCCGCCCTTGCCGAGCCGCGCGCAGTTGACCGTATCGCCGTCGTCCACCAGCACGAGCGGGCCCACCACCGAGCCCGCGTTCTCTGCGCGTACGTGCAGCTCCTCGCGCAGCGCCGTCAGCGTGACCTCGAGATCTTCGATGATCGGATCCGACTCGTCCTGCGTGTCGAGCGTGTTCTCGTGCGAGTTCTTGATGGTGTGCTTGGTGCGGTAGTAGATCTCGCGCAGCGACGTCGTCAGGTTCGCGCGCTGCAGCTCCGCGAGCGCGTCGGCCACCAGCACCGTCTGCATAAACTTCTTGGCCATGGCGACGTTGAAGAACGAGCGCGCTTGCTTGCGCTTGCCGAGCTCGATGAGGCCGCGACGCTCGTTGAACGTCACGTTCGACAGCGCCCGGACCGGGATGGCGAGCGTGGGGTCGCGGCGCCGCCGCGCGGAATCGATCACGAGGTCGGCGATGCCGACCAGCTTCTTTTCGACGACGGTGGGACGATGCGTCTTGGTGGCCATGCCGCGTTCTACTCCTTCTCCGGCGCGCCGGCAGGCACCGCGGCGTCCACACCGGCCGGCACCGCGCCCTCGACGCCGTTGGGCGTGACGATGATCGAGTGCGGCAGGCCCTCAGGGCCGTGGCTGCCGTTGCGACCCACGAGCTGGTCGGTCTTGCTGCCGCCCGTGATCCTCAGGGCCATCGCCTGCAGCTGCTCCTTGAGCTTGTCCGTCGGCAGCCGGCCGCCCTTGAGGCGGTTGCACGACGCCACGACCTCCTCGATGTAAAGCTCGAAGATGTTGCGCCGGCGGAACTCGCTCTGCGCGCGCTCGCGACGCTTGAGGAACGCGCCCAGCCGCCGCCCGCACTCGCGCAGCGCGAGATTGATCTCCTTGTGGATCTCGTCGTAATCGGCGATCGCTTCCTTCGACTCGCTGGTGAACGGCACCCATACGGAGGCCATGTGCACGAAGATCACCATGGGGCCCCCGGGCAGCGCGCCGCGCGACTGTGCGATGCCGTAGTTGCGCCACGTGGTGTCCAGCACCGCGCGCGTGATCGCGCACGCGGACGGCTGGTAGAGCAGCGGCACGCGGTTCGCGTAGCGAATCACGCGCGCGAGCTCGTGATCGCCGTCGTCCGACTCGCCCTCGGCGAGGGGCACCGCTTTCTTCGCCGCCGCACCGTCGGCGGGCTCGGGCCCGCGACCGTACGCCAGACCGGCCTCGATGATGAAGGGATTGCCGCGGTACACCGCGGGCGGCCGGCTGACGGCGGTGTAGAACTCGCCCTTGATCTGCTGGTACAGGCCCGACAGGATTGCGTCCTCGCCGATCGGCGACAGGCAGTTCGTCGGCGGCGCCATGATCTTCGTGGCCTGGATCGCCTTGTAGAGATTCTCGGCGGTCTGGCCGTGGACGTCACGCGGCCGCGCGCGCGGCGACACGCCGGCGGTCTTGCAGATCTCGTCCGCCACCGCCGGCGACACGCGGCTGAAGTCGCCGGCGAGAAACGCGGTCAGCGTGTGGCTCGCCGTGTCTTGCAGCATCTTGAGGAGCATGCCGAGCTCGATGCCGTAGGGATGCGGCTTGATCTCGCGCGGCGCGGGCGGCAGCTGCTCGAACGTGCGCCGATATTCGCGGCGCTCGCCGTCGGGCGCGACGTACGTCAGCTTGACGTGCGGGTTGGCGATGATCGTCTGCTCGACGTACTCGTCGACCGATGCGCGCCCTTTCTGATAGCGCCCCTCGATCTCGAGCGTCACCTGCGTGCCGCGCGGCGCATCCCAGTCGATCTGCTTCTTCTCGAGGATGCGCGGCTCGTTCTTCTTGGTATCGATCTGAACCTCGAAGTAGTGCGCCGGCGAGCGCGGGCTCGTACGCGAGACGATCACGACGGGCTTGCCGGTCGTGAGCTGTCCGTACATGCCGGCCGCCGAGATGCCGATGCCCTGCTGGCCACGGCTTTGCCGCAGCCGATGGAACTTCGACCCGTAGAGGAGCTTGGCGAAAATCGGTGGAATCTGCTGGCGCACGATCCCGGGGCCGTTGTCCGTGACGGTGATCCGAAAGCGGGTCGCCTGGCTGGCCGGCGGCGGCGCGGCGCCGTTGCCCGCGACCTCGACGGTGACCGCGATATCGGGAAGGATCCCCGCCTCTTCGCACGCATCGAGCGCGTTGTCGACGGCCTCCTTCACGCAGGTCAGGAGCGCCTTGCGCGGGTTGTCGAAGCCGAGCAGATGTCGGTTCTTGGTAAAGAACTCGGACACCGAGATGTCGCGCTGGCGCGCCCCCATCTCGACGGCGGTGACGGTCGGTGCGGGCTTGCCCGCGGGTGGCTTCGCGGGCGTCGGAGGCGCTTGAGGCGGCGGTGCGGGCGCGGCGACCCGCGCGGCGCGCTTGGCGCGAGGCTTGAGCTTGGCAGACATAGGCCCATCAAACAAAATCCCGAGCGCAGACTCAAGTTTTGAGCGTCGTATGTCCTTGACCATCCCTCCCCGGCTCCCCTAGCATCGCCACGCGCATGAACCGTCCAGAGCGCGCGGTCGCGCTGCTGCGCGTCGTCATCGGCGCATGGTTCGTCAAGGCGGTGTGGACCAAGGTCGCCTGGAGCGTCGCGGCGGGCCTCGTGCCATATCCGATGGTGTCGCCGCGCTTCCTCGCCTTTCATCCGCGACGTGTCGCGGAGTTCGCGGCCGGCAACCCGATCGGCTGGTACAAGGACTTTTTGCAGCACACCGTGCTGCCGCACGCATCGCTGTTCGCGACCCTGCAAACCCTCGGCGAGGTCGCCGTGGGGCTGGGGCTCGTGCTCGGCGTGATGACCCGGCTGGCGGCGGCGGTGGGCCTGTGCCTGGCCATCGCCTACGGCCTGGCCAGCCAGTGGATGAGCTTCAGTCAGCAGGGTCTGCATCTGCTGCTGGTCACCTCGATGATCATCTTCCTCGTGACAGGCGCCGGGCGCGCCTGGGGTTTCGACGCCTGGCTCGCGACGAAGGGCCGGCGGGCGCCCGCGCTGCGATGGCTCGCCGCCCTCGCGCTCGTGGCCGTCGCGTCCGAGGCGCACGCCGAGCTGCGCGTATTCGTCACGAACGAGAAATCCGACGACGTCACCGTGATCCAGGCCGACAGCGGCACGGTGCTGAAGACGATCGCCGTGGGCAAGCGGCCGCGCGGCGTGACGGCCAGCGCCGACGGCACGCGCGTGTACGTCGCCAACTCCAACAGCGATTCGCTGAGCGTCATCGATGCGAGCGCGCTCACGGCGCTCGCCTCGATGCCGGCCGGACGCGACCCCGAAGGCCTCACCCTGACGCGCGACGGCGCGCATCTGTACGCCGTCAACGAGAACGATGCAGCCGTGACAGTCATCGACGTCGCGTCGTCTCGGATCGTCAAGACGATCGCGGTCGGCACCGAGCCCGAGACCGCAGTTGCCTCGCCGGACGGTCGCTGGATCGCGGTCAGCAACGAGACGTCGAACGACATCTCCCTGATCGACGCCGCGGGGCACGTTATGGTCAAGAAGATCGCCGTGCCCAAAAATCCGCGCGGCATGCGGTTCACCGCCGATTCACGACGGCTGTTCGTCGCCAGCGAGCAGGCGCACGTCGTGTCCGTGGTGAACGTCGACACGGGCAGCGTCGAGAAGTCGGTGGCGACCGGTGGGCAGCGCCCGGTCGACGTCATGCTGAGTTTTGACGGCACGCGCGCGTGGGTATCGCACGGCGCGTCCGGCGACGTGCGCGTGCTCGATGCCGCCACGCTCGACGTGCAGGCCACGATTTCCGTCGGGCCGCGCGCGTGGTGGGCGGCGCTCACACCCGACGGTCGCCGTCTCTACGTGACGGTCGGACGGGCCGGCGAGGTCGCGGTGATCGATACGGTTGCGCGCCGTGTGGTGGCACGCATCCCCGCCGGCACGCTGCCGTGGGGCATCGCGATCGTCGACGTGCCGTGAGGCGCTAGAACTCCCGCGTTCGCGCGCGCGCCGGACAGCGTTGGGAGTGCGTCATGCAGCGGTGAGGCTCACGGGGTGGGCGCGCTCTCACGGGGCGGGCGCGCTCTCACGGGGTGGGCGCGCTCTCACGGGGCGGGCGCGCTCTCACGGGGCGGGGCGCGCTCTCACGGGGTGGGCGCGATCTCGAAGCCGAGCTGTCGCAGCGCCGCGCACGCCTGGCCGCGGTGCTCGCTGGTGGAGAGTTGCGTCGTCCCGCGCTCGAGCTCTCGCAGACGGTATGCGCACGCGGTCTCTTGCCAGACCCGGGCCTGCTGGCGCTGCTCGTAGCCCCAACCCACCGGCAGCACAATACCGGCAATCAGCACGGCAACACCGATCACCGCGAACAGCCGCGCTCGAGCTCGGGAATGAAGAAGCGCATATGTGCCTCCGCGTGGTGTTCAGACGCGCGACGGTCCGTGAAAGTTTCACGAATCGTTCTCGCCGTCAACCGTCGTTGCGGCCGTCAACCGTCGTTGCGGCGGTCAACGTTCGTTGCCGCCGTGAGCCTGTCAAATCGGCCGACAGGACCGGCGCACGGACCTAGAGTCGGCGTCGTGCATCGCGACGCGCGACTGCTCGTGTGCGGGGGTGGTTGTGCCGGCTATCTCTCGCCGGCACGCTCTGTCGCGCGCTTCGGCGCCGCGCTCAGCCCCGGCCGGCGGGATCGCGCTCCTGCGCGTGCATGAGCGCCTCGAACCGAGCGATCAGCGCGCCGACGCTCTGCTCGGCCTGGGCGAGAATCGCCGCCGCGTCCTTCCGAAACGTCGCGTCGGCGGCGCGCAGCATGTGAAGCTCGGCGGCAAGCCGCTCTACCTCGTGACGCAGCCGGTCGTTCTCGGCGCGCAGCCGACCCGCGTCATCGCGTAGCGCGTTGCTCTCGCGCGCGCCCGCGAGGACGCGCTGGTGCAGCTCAGCGCAGGATTCGACACGCTGCCGAGCGACGAGCGTCGGGTACACGCTGAGATCGTCCCACGGTGTCGTTGGGCGGCGGCGCTCCGCCCGGCGCCGATCGACCGCGCGCGACGCGACCGAGGTGCGCCGCTCGCAGCATCGCCGATCGACGATCACGTCGATGCGCGCGTCGCCCTGCAGCCGCTCCGTGACTCGGGCAAGAATGTCGGGGCGATCGCGGGCGACGACGAAGAAGTACCGCACGGTGGGCCCGGTCGCGCCGGTGATCGTGTCTCTCGCGGCCATCGGATTCGGACCATACCATGCGGCACGATACCTCGCGCGTCGATCGGTTTCGCCAGTCGATTGATTCCTAGCCGTCGGTGCTGACATCGGTGGATGACAATGGACCAGACGCCTCGGCCTCGGGGTGACCACCGCGGCCGCTTCCGCCCTTTTAGGTGAAATTTAGCTCTGGCACGGGCGTTGCTCCCCTATGCCCGCGATGAACGCCGAACAGCGAAAGCCACGAATCCTCGTCGTCGACGACGAGCCGGAAGTCCGGGCGTTCGTGACGGACGCGCTGGCCGTGTTCGGTTATGAAACCATCGGCGCCGGCAATGCCGAGGAAGCGTTCGCCGCCGCGGCCGGGACGTCGTTCGATCTCGTGTTGAGCGATCTGCGGCTGCCAGGACTGCGCGGGTGTGATTTCGTCGCGAAGCTCCACCAGCTCGCGCCGAGCATGCCCGTGATCATGCTTACGGGATCGTCGCCGGACGACGCGGATCTTCGCCGCGTGTCCGAGGCCGGCATCCTCGTGCTGCACAAGCCGGTGCAGCTAGCACAGCTGCAGACGGCGCTCGGTCACGCGCTGCGCGGGAGAGCAGCGTGAGCATGCACATGGCGACGACCGTCGCGTTTCACGCGGTCGAGGGCCCGAATCGATGGTGCATCGACGTCGTCGCCGACGGCATCCTCGTCGGCCACATCTATCGCAGCGGTGACGCCTACCGCTACTTCGAGGGCGTGTGCAACGAGGTCATCTGGTCGTACGCCGATCCCGACCTCGCGCGCCTGCAGGCGCGTATCCGCACGACGATCATCGCCACGCGCGCCGTGGCGCGCTTGCGCACGGCCCACGCCGGCGCCTGACGCAGCTAGCCCGGCGCCTGAGGGAGCTAGCCCGGCGCCTGAGGCAGCTCGAGCTGACCGTCGGCTCGCGGCGCCTGGGACGCGCGGCGACGCCCGGGCGACCGGCCCACCCGCGGCGGTGGAAACCGCACGCCGAGCTCGTGCGCCAGCACCTGGAACAACATCTCGGGCTGCGGCAGCCCCGCGAGCCGATGTCGCCCGACGCTACGAAACCGCACGCCCGTCGGCGGTGATGCCGCCACGGCCGCGCGGGTCGCGGCGGAGACGAGGATCTGCCCGCCGTGCCCGGCGGCACACACGCGCGCGGTGACGTGCACCGCCAGGCCGATGTAGCCGACGTCGGTGAGCGTCGGCCGGCCGCTGTGCATCCCGATACGCACCCGCACGTCGGCGCCGTCGGCGCGGGCCTCGCGCGCCGCACGGCGGTCGAGCGCGCGCTGGATCGCGACGGCGGCCTCGATGGCCGCGCCCGCCCGCTCGAACACGGCGAAGAACTCGTCGGCGCGCGCGTCGATCTCGCGCCCACCCGCGCGCAGCACGGCTGCGCGCACGATCGCCCTGACGTCGTTCAGCACGGCGCCGTAGCGGTCGCCCAGGCGGCGCAGCAGCAGCGTCGAGCCCTCGATATCCGTCATCAGGAACGTGAGGAAGCCGGTCGGCAGGGTCGTCGCCTCCGTCGCCGTCGCGGCGATCTGTCCGCGCAACCGATCGCGCTCGACGACGGATCGCACCGCCTCCAGCACCGTCTTCGTCAGCTCGCGGTCGGCCAGCCGTTGACGGGCGTGCACGAGCGCCGTCATCGGACGTCCCTGGCGCTCGAGGTACGTGACCGCACGCGCAGCGCCTTCCGCGGGCAGCGGCACCGGCGTGCCGCGCCCATCCAGATAGGCGCCGGCCGCATCCGACCAGTGCAGCACGACGAGGGTCGGGTCACGCAGCACCGTCCGCAGCCGCTGCTCGAGCTCGCCGGCTGCGGGATTGCGCCCGAGCTCGATCACGAGCCGACCCACGGTGGCGTGACGTTCCTCGGACCGCAGCTGACCGGTGATGAAGCCGACCGGCACGATGCGGTATTTCTTCGCCGCGTTCAGCAGGCGGCGCCGCGCGCGCTCACGCGCCTCGTCGCTCTCGAACGCGACCTGATTGAACCGCGCGAGCGCGTTGCGTACGTGCGCCTTGTCGTGGATCGGCAGACGGCGACGCCCGCGCGCATCGATATACGCGAAGGCGCGATCGGGGAGGCGGGCGCGGCGGGTGCCCTTGAGCCGAGCCATCGCTCGGACGATAACGCGCCTGACGCGTGCGCGCCACGCCGGGATGAGCGGGGTGACGCGCTACCATGCAGACGATGGCAAAGGCCCGGGAGGCGGAGCTGCACGTGGCGGGGCGCGAGGTGACGATCACCAACCCCGACAAGGTGTTCTTTCCGCGCGCGGGGCACACGAAGCTCGACCTCGCGCGCTACTACGCCGCGGTGGCGGACGCCGCGCTCCGCGGCATCGCGGGCCGGCCAATCGTGCTGAAGCGGTACGTCGACGGGGCAGAGGGCGAGCCGTTTTTTCAGAAACGCGCACCCGAGCGGCATCCCGACTGGATCGAGACGGTGGAGCTGCGCTTCCCTTCGGGTCGGACGGCGCGCGAGATCGTCGTTCGCGACGCGGCGCAGCTCTTGTGGATTGTCAATCTCGGCTGCATCGATCTCAATCCACACCCTGTCCGCGCCGACGACCTCGAGCACCCCGACGAGCTGCGCGTCGATCTCGATCCGGGACCGGGTGTCGCGTGGGATGACGTGCGGGGCGTGACATTGCTCGTGCGCGACGTGCTCGAGGAGCACACGCTCCGCGGCTGGCCGAAGACGTCGGGGTCGCGCGGCATGCACGTGAACGTCCGCATCGAGCGCCGCTGGACCTTCGACGAGGTTCGGCGTGCCGCGCTCGCGCTCGCGCGCGAGGTCGAGCGTCGCGCCCCCGATCGTGCCAGCAGCAAATGGTGGAAGGAGGAACGCCGCGGCGTCTTCCTCGACTACAACCAGAACGCGAAGGATCGCACGGTGGCGTCCGCGTGGTCCGTGCGTCCGACGCCCGAGGCGCGCGTGTCGATGCCACTCGACTGGAGTGAGATCGCCGCGTGCGACCCGGCCGCGTTCACGCTCGTGACCGCGCCGGCTCGACTCGAGGCGCGCGGCGACGCCGCGGCCGGGATCGACGCCGCGGTCGGCTCACTGGAGTCGCTGCTTGCGCTGTCGGCGTCTCAGGAGGCCGCCGGCCTCGGCGATGCGCCGTGGCCGCCGCATTACCGTAAGCAGCACGGCGAGCCGCCGCGCGTGGCGCCGTCACGACAACGGACGACCGGCGCGCGCCGCCGCTCGACGCAGCCGCTGATCACGGTGGCGAAGGCTGCGCACGCGCGGGACGCGCTGGCCGGCCTGGAGCGGTGGAAGGCGCGCCATCCGGACGCGGCCGCGCGGCTGCACGCCGACGACGTGCTGATCGATTCCATGCGCGGGCGCTCGACCACGTGGACGCGCATTCGCCTGAACCTGCGCCACGTACCGGAGACCGAGCGTCCGGCCGAGGAGCCGCCCGATCCGGACTATGACCCGTGGTCCGCGCCGGCGCGCACGCGCGCGCCGAACACGCGCGCCAGCTCGTAGGCGGGCGTCACCTCGAGCTGATCGTAGCGGCACTCGCGCGGCCGCTTGTCGGGCCGCCATCGAACAAAGTGGGCGGCGTGGCGAAATCGCGTTCCCTGCATGTGGTCGTACGCGACCTCACACACCCGCTCGGGGCGCAGAGGCTCCCAGCTGAGATCCTTGCCGCGATTCCACCGACTCGTCCCGCCCGGCACGCGCTGGCCCCTCGCCGGCGCCTCCCCGTGCGCGTCCGCCCAGTCGCGCCACGGATGATCGTCGAGCGAGTGCTCGCGCAGCGGCGCCAGCTCGGTGACGAGCTGCTTGCGCATTTCGGTGGTGAACGCGGCCGTGACGCCGACGTGGTGCAGCGTGCCGCCATCGTCGTAGAGCCCGAGCAGGAGCGAGCCTACCATCGTGCCGGCGCCCTGCTTGTGCCAGCGAAAGCCCGCCACGACGCAGTCGGCGGTGCGCTGGTGCTTCACTTTGATCATCGTGCGCTCGCCGGCGCGATACGGCGCGTCGACACGCTTGGCCATCACGCCGTCGAGGCCGGCCCCCTCGAAACGACGGAACCAGTCCTCGGCCAGTGCGCGATCGCGTGTCGCGGGCGAGACATGCACCGATGGGACGGCGTCGGCGAGCGCTCGCTCGAGTCGCTCGCGCCGTTCCGCTAGCGGGGCATCGCGCAGGTCGTCATCACCGATCGCGAGCAGGTCCCAGGCCACGAACGACGCCGGCGACTGCTCGGCAAGCAGCTTCACGCGCGAGGCGGCCGGATGAATGCGGAGCAGCAGCGCCTCGAAGTCCAGTCCGTGCGCGCCGACGATGACGATCTCGCCGTCGACGACGCAGCGGTCGGGCAGGGCGCGGGCGAGCGGCGCGACGAGCTCGGGGAAATAACGGTTCATCGACTTCTCGTCGCGGCTCTGCAGCAGGAGCGTGTCGCCGTCGCGAAAGACGAGCGTGCGAAAGCCGTCCCACTTCGGCTCGAATTGCCAGCCCACCCCGTCGGGCAGACGGGCCGCAGCGGTCGACAGCATGGGCGCAATCGGAGGCGCAAACGGCAGACGCATGCGTTCGACCGCCGCGGCGCGCGACCGGATCAGTCGGGGTCGCGTCGTGTCGTCTTCATGCGCTCCCACATCACCTGCGACGCTTGCCGTGCGATTTCCGTGCGTCGCTCCGGCGACAGTGATTGCGCACGCGCGATTCCGCCCAGACGCGCTTCGGGCGGTCCCGTACCGACGCCGTTGCGGAACCGCTCCCACCGCGCGGCCGCAGCCCTGCGCGCGATCTCGCTGCGCCGTTCCCGCGAGAGCTTGGCGGCACGCGCCAGCCCGCCGAGTGTGCCGCGCGGCGGCCGAGTCGGCTCCGGATCCGACAGCGGTGCGCTCCTGACGAAGTCATTCGCAAGCTGTTGGGTGTCTTCGCCATCGGGCGTGCTGCCGAGCGCGTCGCTCGCGCCGAGCACCGGACGGATTCGGTGCATGCGATACGACACGAGCAGATCGCGCGTAACGTTCAGCAGCCGTTCCGATCGGGCGATAGCGCGCCGGCTCGCCGCCAGGTGGTAGGCGCCATCGTCGAGCAGTTTCGTCGTCCGAGACAGCGAATCGTTACCGGAATACGTAAGTCGCATACTTCAGTATGCCCCCCGCGGCAAGCCGCGTTGGCTCGGGGACCATGAGGCTGACATTCCCCGTCATTGAGCGTGCCGAATTGCTCGACGAAACCAGCAATACCTCCGTAATTTCAGTGGGTTATATATGGTATCGCGGTTGCTAAATGCAGTCCTCCATGAAGCGCGCGGTCAAGGCGGTCGTGTTCCTGGGCCTGCTTGCCGTTTCGACGGTCGCCTGGTATTCGGGCGGGCCGCTGGGGCTCGAGAATCGGATGGTCAGGCTCGCCAATCACCCGGAAGCGCGGACCGCATTTCAGGATCCAGAGAGCGGACGCAGCGACGCAATGGTGACGCTGATCTCGTTTGCCGTGCTCACGCCGGTCGCGGCGGCCATCGCGGCGACGATCGTCATCTTCGCCATCAAGGCGTTCGAAACCGTACTCGCCGTCGTTCGGCTGCCCGCGTGGCTCTCGGCGCCGATCGTCATCGCCGCCGTCGTTGCAGGCATCTATGCGACGACCGAGCTATGGGTGCCGAATTCGCTCTATGCCGCGGGAATGGTCTCGCGCGCGTATCTCGTCTATTCGTACGGCGCCGTCCCAATCTTCCACTAACTCCGTCCTGACGCCCGCACGAGTACCGGCAGCGCGGGCGGCCACTGCGCGCGGAAGCTCGCATCGACGCAGCGTCGAGCGCAGCCGATCGCGGCGGGGTCATCGAATGCCGAGCACGCCAGCACACAGCCGCGCTGCATCACGACTTCGACGTCACGGTCCGCCCCCGCGCACCAGAACACGTGGCGTACAGCACGCTGCCGATACCATGCGACCAGCGCGGCCAACACCACGACGCTCACGATGAGCCAGGCCGTCAGCATGCTGCCACCCGACGTAACGTCGACGCGCTCGACATCCAGGTACGGCACGGGTTCCCACGCGCTGAACCAGTCCATTGCTCGCCTCCTGGCGACGAGACGAGTGCATCAATCGCGCCCTCGCCAACAGCTGCAAAATTCGCTGTTTGCCGCGATCGCCACCGCGCGACGATTGGCCCGACAGCGCCCCAGGCGGACACCGGGTGTGGCGTGAGCGCCTCAGCCGCCGGCGATGACCTCGTCCACCGCCGTCGCAAATGCCTCGACCGCGAACGGCTTAGGGAGATAACGGGCCGCGCCGGCAGCTCGCTCCGCCAGCTGGCCCGGCTCGGATGCCCGCCCCGTCATCACCACGGCCGGAACGCGCGGCTGCATCGCGTGGGCCACGCGCACGACATCGAGACCGTCGCCATCCGGTAAGCTGACATCGCAGACGAGCAACGCGGGTTTCGCCTCCGCACGCAGAACCGCGAGCGCGGCTTCCCGCGAACTGGCGGTGATGACGCCGTGTCCGCGCCTGCGGCGCAGTCGCGCGCACGTCACGGCGAGATCGGGCTTGTCTTCAACAACGAGAATCATCAACCGGCTCCCACGTGGTCGATGTGCAACGCGGGTGCCACGCCGACGCGACACGACAACGCGCGGTTGCAAACGAGGGCGCGACGTTCGATGCGGCGCGAGTGCCGCAGCTGGGGCGCCGCGTCCCGCGATCACGCGGGCTCAGCGAATGCCGTGCTTGCTGACGAGCCGGTGGAACGTCTTGCGATCGACTCCGGCGGTCTTCGCGGCGGCGGAGATGTTGCCGTGATGCCGCTCGAGCAGCTGGCGCAGATACGACGCCTCGAGCACCCCCATCCACTGCTCCTTGGCGTCCTTGAGCGGCAGCGAGGTGGCATCGAGCGCGGCGTCCGCGGGCACACCGGACGCGGGACGTCCGCCACCGACGACGTGCTCGGGGAGGTCGGAGCGCACGATCGCCTCGCCTTCGGCGAGCGCACACGCCCGCTCGATGACGTTCTGCAGCTCGCGCACGTTGCCGGGCCAGCGATACGCCTCGAGCGCGGCCATGGCGTCCGTGTCGCAGGCGTGCACGCGCGCCTGCCCGTAACGCCGCAGGAACGCGTTCACGAGCAACGGAATGTCGCCGGTCCGCTCGCGCAGCGGCGGCAGCCGAATCTCGATCACGTTGATGCGGTAGTAGAGCTCTTCGCGGAACGTACCCTTGACGATGGCGTCGCGAATGTCACGATTCGTCGCCGACACGATGCGCACGTCGACGTTCACGAGATCGGTGCCGCCGACGCGCCGGATCTGGCGCTCCTGGAGCGCGCGCAGCAGCTTCGACTGCAGACCGAGCGGTAGCTCGCCGATTTCGTCGAGAAACAGCGTGCCGCCGTCGGCGAGCTCCATCAGCCCGGGCTTGGCGCGCACGGCGCCGGTGAACGCGCCCTTCTCGTGCCCGAACAGCTCGGACTCCAGCAGGTTCTCGGGCAGCGCCGCGCAGTCGACCGGAATGAACGCGTGCGGCGCGCGTGGGCTGTTGGCGTGAATCGCGCGCGCGATCAGCTCCTTGCCCGTCCCCGACTCGCCGAGCACGAGAATGTTCGCCTCCGAGCGCGCCGCCTTCTTGACGAGCTCGAAAACCTGCGCCATGGCCGCGCTGCGTCCGATGACATTGTCGAGACCGAGCGCCGCCGCGAGCTGCGCGCGGAGGTTGCGGTTCTCGACGCCCAGCGCGCGCTGCCGGAGCGCGCGCTCGACGTCGACAGTGAGATCGTCGACGGAAAAGTTCTTCGGCAGATAGTCGAACGCGCCGGCCTTGATCGCGGCCACCGCCGATTCGATGCTGCCGAAGGCGGTGATCATGATGACCGGCAGCGTCGGATCGACCTCGTGCGCGCGGCGCATGAGCTCCATGCCGTCCATCTCGGGCATCTTGAGATCGGTGAGCAGCACGTCCGGATGCTCGGATTCGACGAGCGTCAGGGCACGCTCGGGATCGGTCGTCGCGAGCACGCGATACCCGGCGCGGCGCAGGATTCGCGTGCAGTTTTCGACCATGTCCGGCTCGTCGTCGACGATGAGAATCCGCCGGTCGCCCATCGCCGACGAGCGTATCACCTTGGGACCTACATAGCCGCTATGTAGGTGCGGCGCCGCCGCCCCACGGTGAGGCCTACCGGCCTCACGGTGGCCGTCGAGCGTGCGGCATAAGTCGCCGTCCCGCCTGGTGTCCGGCGCGGCATCGAGGATGCAGCTCATCCAGGCATGGTCGCACCAGTCGCGCGGCAGGCGGCATCGGAAAGGGCCAGACGGATCCTGCATCCGACCGATTTTTCGTCGGCCGCGGACCCGGCGTTCGAGTACGCGCTCGACGTCGCCCGCCGTCATAGCGCCGTGCTGATCATGCTGCACGTCATCGAGCCGATCTCGGCGTTCGCCGACGAGGCGTATGTCGCGCTCAAGCATGCCGGTCCTGAGGCGGCGGAGACGGCGGCTCGCACGCATTTCGACCGCCTTCTAGCACGGGCGAAGGCCGCCGACATCCCCGGCGCGGACTTGCTGCGGTATGGGCGCGCCGCCGAGGAGATCGTCCTCGCCGCGGAGAGCGAGCGTGCGGATCTGATCGTGATGGGTACGCACGGACACCGGGGGTTGCGACGGCTCGTGCTCGGCAGCGTCGCGCAGCAGGTGGTCGCGAATGCGCCGTGCCCCGTTGTGACCGTCCGCATGAAACCCGAGCACGCGGGGGATCAGCCATGAGCGGTGTGAAACGCGTCATGTTCGCCACCGACGGCTCCGAAGATGCGACGAAGGCGCTCGGCTGGCTGGGTGACTTCCCGCTGCCGGCCGACACCGAGATCGAGGTCGTGAACGCGGTTCGGCTGCCGTTCCCGATGGACGCGGTCGTTACGCTCGGATGGAAGGAGTTCCTCGCCGAAAGCGAGCGCGTGGTGGCCGAGGCGCAGGCGCGGCTGCAGACGCGATGGTCGACGGTCACCGGGCGCGTCCTCGAAGGCGATCCGCGCGAGGCGATCGTCGACGCGGCCACCAAGGCCGGATCCGATCTGATCGTGCTCGGCGCGCGTGGCCTGGGCGGCGTCGCGTCGTTTCTGCTCGGCAGCGTCTCGCTCGGGATCACGCGCCGGGCACCGTGTCCCGTCCTCGTCTGCCGCGCGGCGCCGCGTCCGGTGCGCACGGTGACGATCGGTGTCGACGGCTCCGCGGATGCGCAGGCCGCCGTCGACTACTTCAGCGCGCTGCCGCTGCCATCCGATGTGCGTGTCAGGCTCGTCGGTGCCGTGGAGCCGCTGCACTACCCGAGCTCGGCCCCCGGCTTCATCGGAGCCACGCTACGGGCGGCAATGCAGGATGCGGAGAACGAGCGGCGCCAGCATTTGGAACGGGCGCTAGCGCCGCTCGCGGGCGCATTGCGGGCGCGCGTGCGCAGCATCGTGACGATGACGCCGACGGGCGCGCCGGCCGCCTCGATTCTGCGCGAGGCGCGCACCGACGACAGCGACCTCATCGTCGTCGGTGCCCGCGGCCTCGGCACGCTCGAGCGGATGGCGCTGGGTAGCGTGTCGGAGGCCGTGCTCCGCCACGCCACGTGCCCGGTGCTCGTGGTGCGGCCCCGCGGATAACAGGCAGGACTACGGCGCGGCGACGGGAAACGTCAGAACGAACCGGGTGCCGGCGCCCGGTCGCGAGTCGACCTCTACCGTGGCGTTGTGGTCATTCAGGATGCCGTAGGTGACCGAGAGGCCGAGCCCCGTCCCCGCCGGCTTGGTGGTGAAGAACGGCTCGAAGATGTGCGACAGGTGCTCGGGCGGAATACCGGGGCCGCTGTCCGCAACGACGAGCCGGATTCGCCCCGCCTCGTGTGTGGTCGTGATCGTGATGTCGCCGCCCATGGGCATCGCCTGCGCCGCATTCGTCACC
>JBKOUQ010000179.1:0-25833 GCA_046723475.1 Candidatus Methylomirabilota bacterium | reverse complement strand
TCGCGTCCTTGCCGGCCTTCTTGACCTTCGTCTTGTCGTTGAGGGCGAATGTCCACTCGGTGTCTTTGCCCTTCGACTTGCCTGCGACCACCATGCTATCCGGGCTGACGCTCTTCACGGTCCCGGCCGCCGTGTGATGAGCGGCCTTCTTCATGGAGGTGTCCTTCTTGTCCTCCATCTTCTTGTCGGCTGGCGGCGTCGTCGTCGTCGTCGATTGCGCGGCGACGAAACCGGTACTGGCGAACACGAACGCGACTCCCACGAGTGCAGCAAGCCCTCTCTTCACGATGACTCCTCCTGGTGTGTGGTGCTCTGGTGGAACCCCGGGGGTCGAAAGGCCCCGGCGGCCGCCTCCCTCTTGCAACAAGATACGCGACCGCTTCTCAAACGCACGCGGTCGTGCCCGGGACCCCCCTCGTTGACCCCGGGGCCGTCAAAATGGTAAAAATGACCCAGCCCTCAATGGCGAACTCAAGCCGTATCTTCGTGGCAGCCTTCAGTCTTTCGGTCCTGATCGGCCCGGCGAGCGTTGTAGCCGGCGCCGCTGAGATCGTTTCCGCCCGCTTCCCCGCGGACGATGGGTTCGCCCCGGATGGCGCGATCCCTGCGCCGACTGCGATTCCGGCCTGCGATCTGCCGTCGGGCTCGTTGGGGGAACGCGACGTAACGGCGCCCGGTTCCGGCCGTGCGGTCGCCAAGGCGAGGAACGAGCTGGTCGACGACGGGTGGGCGGCAGCATACGCTGACGGCAGCTCGGTGTCGTACGCCGCGGTCATGGCCCAAGCGTATCCAGTCGTCGTGAATCCTCAAGTCCAGCTTTTCCTCGATCGGTTCACCGGCGCATATCGCGAAGTCGTCGCGCGGTGGGTAAGTCGATCCGGTCGCTACCTCGTCATGGTGCGTGACGTCTTCCGTGCACGTGGCCTGCCCGAGGACCTCGCCTACACCGCGATGATCGAGAGCGGGTTCAAGCCTGACGCAGTGTCGCGGGTCGGTGCGAAGGGCATGTGGCAGTTCATGGCGCCCACGGCGCGCCGCTATGGCCTGCGTGTCGACCGTTGGGTCGACGAGCGGCTCGATCCCGAGAAGTCGACCTTGGCGGCGGCTGCCTATCTGCACGACCTCCATGAGCAGTTTGGCTCATGGCCGCTCGCTCAAGCCGCCTACAACGCCGGAGAAGTCAAGGTCGCTCGGGCGATCCAGAAGACCGGCTCCCGCGATTTCTGGACGCTCGCGCAGTCCCGCTACTTACGTCGCGAGACGAAGGAGTTCGTTCCTCAGATCCATGCGGCAACGATGATCGGCCGTGATCCCGACCACTATGGCTTCGAGTTCGACGACATCGAGCCGGCGACGTTCGACACGATCACCGTGCCCGGTGCGACGGATCTGCGGCACCTGTCGGCCCGCGCCGGGATCGACGTAGCGGCGGTACGGGCGCTCAACCCGACCCTCATCCGCGGCATCACGCCGCCGGGCGCGCCCTGGACGCTCCGTGTGCCGTCCGGCGAGCGAGACCGGGTGGTGGCTGCGCTCGCGCCGCGCCGGGTGACCGTAGCGAGCACCTCCCGCAACGAAGTCAGTCGCGCATCGGCCACGGGTGATGTTCACGTCGTGCGGCCGCGGGACACTGTCAGCGGGATCGCCCGGCGCTACGGCGTCTCGGTCGATGACGTCATCAGGTGGAACCGCCTCGACAGCCAGGACCGGATCCGACCCGGCGATCGTCTGCGCGTCGCCCGCTCAACCGTCGACCGCTAACCGGCGGTGCGCGTCGAAGTCCATCTGTTCGCCACACTCGAGAGCTATCTTCCGCCCGGCAGCCGACAAGGTGTCGCGATCGTTGACGTGCCGGAGGGCAGCACCGCTGCCGACGTCGCGCGCACGCTCGGCATCCCGAGCGGTTTCGAGCGCGTGCTGCTCGTGAACGGGACGGAAACGACGCCGGATCGGGTGTTGGTACCCGGTGACGTTCTCGATCTGTACCCGCCTCTGGCCGGCGGTTAGGGCGGTGTAGGGGCCCCATGGATCACCACGGCCTCGTCGTGCGTCTGCGCACGACGGATCTGCGAGTTGATTTCTGCGCCCACGAGCAACGCCAGGCTTGACAGATAGAACCAGAGCATCAGGACGATCACGCCACCGATCGACCCGTACGTCGCGTTGTAGTTGCCGAAATATCGCACGTAGACCCGCAGGGCGTACGACGCCACCAGCCAGCCGACCAGGGCGAAAATCGCGCCCGGCGTCACCCGACGCCAATGTTGCCGCGCCGCTGGGGCCAACTGGTAGACGAGCATGATGCCGGCCAGCGCAAACAGCGTCAGTGTGGGCCAGCGCAGGATGTTCCAGGTCCGCGTAAAAGCCTCGCCGACACCCAGCCAGTGCGCGATCCCATCGCCGATGCGCTCGCCGAACACGAACAGCAACAGTGCCGCGATCGTGAGCACCGAAAACCAGATAGTCAGACCCAGCGCCTCCAGCCGGTGCCGCCACCACGGTCTGGAGTCGGGCACCTCGAACGCCCGGTTGAGCGCGTGACTGATCGACACCATTCCGCTCGAGGCGCCCCACAGGGCTCCGAACACGCCGATCGACACCAGTGAGCTCCGCGCGCCGGCGATGACCTCGCCGACCGTCTTCGCGACCAGCGATGCGGCATCCGCCGGCAATACCCGCGCGACATACAGGACGAGCTGATCCGTCAGCGCCGGGACCGGCAGCAGGCCAAGCAGGGCAGTCAAGAACAGCAACGCGGGAAAAAGCGCGAACAGGAAGTAGTAAGACAGGCTTGCGGCGCGATCGAGCAGGTCGTGTGACCACATGCCGTCGTAAACGTGACGTGCCAGCACGACCGGTGAGAGTCCGCCCAAACGCCAGGGAGAAATTGGCGGGCGCCGCTCGTCGGCGACAAGCCGTCGGTCGGGATTCACGGTGCCGTCACAATGGTACACTCGGAGCGCTTCGGAAGCGTCTAGGAACCCGGTGGGCCTCCCGGACTTCAAATCCGGTGTCCGGCTCTAGACAAGTCGGAGGTGGGTTCGACTCCCACACGCTTCCGCCACGCGGTGGGGGACACACGGGGGATGGCGACACAGAATCGGAAGAAGCGTGACGCCTCACGAGACGTGCGACGTCGCTGGACGGTCGGCGCCGGCCTCGCGGGCGCGATCGTCATCGCGGTCATCGTCGGCTGGTTCGCGTATCGCGCGCAGGCGGATCTACCGGGACAGAAGTTTGCGGACCAGGGAAATCTTCACGTGCAGACGACCTCCGATCCGCACGACCCGTACAACTCGACGCCGCCGACCTCCGGGCCGCACCTGCCGTACATCGCGCCGTGGGGTATTCACACGCGTCCGATCGCGAACGAGCTACAGGTGCACAATCTGGAAGATGGTGGTGTCGTCGTGCAGTACAACTGCGCGTGCCCGGACGTCGTCGAGAAGCTGACGGCGATCGTCCGGAAATACCCGACGCAGGTCATTCTGGCCCCGTATCCGACGATGCCGAGCCGGATCGCGCTCACGGCGTGGACCCGCCTGGAGACGATGGACAGCGTCGACGAGGCGCGGATCGAGCGGTTCATCCGAGCGTATCGTGGGATCGACCACCACGAGCGGTAGGCTCGTACTCGAGCCCTAGTCATGGCATCCCGGCTCGCCGACCTCATCCGCAAGGCGCGACGGCTCGCGGCCGAGCGCGACCGCCTCATCGACGCGCTTGCTGCGGACTGGGCCCGCACGCTGCGCGGCCAGGGTCTCACCTCCGACGACCTTGACGAGCTGTGGGCGGGACTGACCGAGGACGCCGTGCGCCGGGGCACGCCGGAAGGCCGCTGGTCCGCGCAGGCGTGGCGGGCGGAGGCGCAAGAAGTCATCGCGCGCCTGCGCGCCAAGGTCGAGGCCTCGCTCAGTGAGCGCTGACGGCGCCGGTGCGCTTCGCACCCTGCCGTCGGTCGACCAGCTCGTGCGCCGGGTGTCCGGAGACCCGGCACTCGCCGGTCTCCCGCACGCGCGGCTGACGGCCGCGGCCCGGGACACGCTGGAAGCCGAGCGCGCCCGCGTGCGCCAGCACGGCGGCACGCCGGCCGACACGGACGCTCTCGCGGCGAGGCTGGTTGACGACGTTCGTCGCGCGGGTCGGTCCTCGCTGCGTCCTGTCATCAATGCGACCGGCGTTGTCCTGCATACCAACCTCGGCCGTGCGCTACTGAGCGATCTGGCGCGTGAGCGTGTCACCGCGGTGGCCGCCGCGTACTCGAACCTCGAGCTCAATCTGGCCAGCAAGGAGCGCGGCTCGCGCTACAGCCACGTCGAAGGCCTGCTGCGGCGGCTCACCGGCGCTGAGGACGCGCTCGTCGTCAACAACAACGCGGCCGCGGTGCTCTTGGCGCTGGAGACTCTCGCCCATGGCAAGGAGGTCATCGTCTCGCGCGGGGAGCTGATCGAGATCGGCGGCGAGTTCCGCATCCCGGACATCATGCTGCGCAGCGGCGCGGTGCTGCGGGAGGTGGGCGCCACCAATCGCACGCATCTGCGCGACTACGCGGAGGCGATCGATCCGGCGACCGCGCTGCTGCTGAAGGTCCACACGTCGAATTACCGAGTGGTCGGCTTCACGGCCGACGTGTCGAGCCGCGAGCTCGTGGAGCTTGGTCGCGAGCGCGGCATTCCGGTCATGGAAGACCTGGGGTCCGGCTCGCTCGTCGACCTGCGCCCGTGGGGGTTTCCGTACGAGCCCACCGTACCCGAGGTCGTGGCCTCGGGCGTGGACCTGGTGTCGTTCTCCGGCGACAAGCTGCTCGGCGGGCCCCAAGCGGGCATCGTCGTCGGCAAACGGGCGGTCGTCGCACGCCTCAAGAAGAACCCCTGGAATCGGGCGCTGCGCATCGACAAGTTCACGATCGCCGCCCTCGAGGCCACGCTCACCGCGTACGAGGCTGGCACGGCGCGGGATGCGGTGCCTACCTTACGGATGCTGACCGAGCCCCTGCCGACCGTGATCGGACGCGCGCGTCGAGTCCTGCGCGGGCTGGGCCGCGAGATGACCGACCGCCTCGCCGCCCGCGTCGATGAGGGTCGTGCGCAGGTCGGCGGCGGCGCGCTGCCGACGGTCGAGCTGCCGACGGCTGGTGTGTCGCTCGGCGCCACGGATGCCGCCGCACGGGCGCTGGATGCCGCACTGCGCGTCGGCGATCCGCCCGTCGTCGGCCGCCTGATCGACGACCGCCTGTTCCTGGACTGCCGTACCGTCCTGCCGTCGCAGGTTCGCTTGTTGCTCAAGGCCATCGTCAGCGCCGCCCGGCCATGATCGGGACCCGACGCGCTCTACGGCCATGACCCGAGCGCGCGTATGAGCACGCCTCGCCGCCACGTCGTGGTGGGGACGGCCGGCCACATCGATCATGGGAAGACGTCACTCGTCAAGGCGCTGACCGGAACCGATACCGATCGGCTGCCGGAAGAGAAGGCACGTGGCATCACGATCGATCTGGGCTTCGCCTACCTCGAGGAGGCCGAAGGCCTGACGATCGAGATCGTCGACGTGCCCGGCCACGAACGCTTCGTGCGCAACATGCTCGCGGGCGTCGGTGGGATCGACCTCGCGATGCTCGTGATCGCCGCGGACGAAGGAGTGATGCCCCAGACGCGCGAGCATCTGGCGATCTGCTCGCTGCTGCACGTTCGCACCGGGCTCGTGGTCCTGACGAAGACCGACATGGTCGAATCCGACTGGATCGAGCTGGTCCGCGACGACGTCGCGGGAGTCGTTCGCGGCACGTTCCTGGAAGGCGCGCCGATCGTTGCCGTGTCGTCCAAGACGGGCGCCGGCCTGATAGAGCTGCGGTCAACGCTGCGACAGCTCGCGGCCGCGGTGCCGGCGCGCGGTACCGATCAGCTCGCGCGACTGCCGATCGATCGCGTGTTCACGATCAAGGGTTTCGGAACGGTCGTCACGGGCACACTCGCCGCGGGCGCACTCGCCGTCGACGATCGCGTCGAGGTGTTTCCCCGGGGCCTGGTGGCGAAGATCCGAGGCCTGCAGGTCCACGGCCATGCCGTCGAGCGCGCGGTGGCGGGCCAACGCACCGCGATCAACCTGCAAGGCCTGGAGCGCGCGGCGGTCGAGCGCGGCGACGTCGTCGGGCACGCCGGCACGTTGTCCGCGACCACGCTCGTCGACGTCGTGCTCGAGATGCTCCCCGATGCGCCTCGCGCGCTCAAAAGCCGTGACCGCGTACGCCTGCACGCCGGCACGAGCGAGATCATGGCGCGCGCGCTGCTCCTCGAGGGAGCCGAGCTTGCTCCCGGGCAACGCGGGTTCGCGCGCCTGCGGCTCGAGGGACCGCTCGTCGCGCTCGCGGGCGATCGCTTCGTCATCCGCTCGTACTCGCCGATCGTCACGATCGGCGGAGGGACGCTGCTCGACGCGGATCCGCCGCGGCTCAAGCGGCCGGCGCGACTGGCCCATCTCAAGGTGCTCGAGGGCGGGACGCCGGGCGAGGTCATGGATGAGCATGTCCGCGGCGCCGGTGTCACCGGCATCCGGCTGCCGGCGTTGGTCGCCCGAGTTCCGTTCGGTCCGGTCGGGACGCGGCAGTTGCTCGAGACGCTGGCGGCCGCGGAGCGGGTTCGGGCCGTGGACCGCGACTGGTGGCTGCATGCCGATGCCGTGGCGCGCTTGCGCGAGCTGATCACCGGGGCCCTCGAGCATTTTCACCGAGCGCAGCCGCTGCGTGCCGGCATGTCGCGCGAAGAGCTCCGTGTGCGCGCGGCCAATGCCGACGAACGCGTGTTCGCGCATCTCCTGAGTCTGCTCGACAACGACGGTGTCGTGCGCGTCGACCGCGACAAGGTGCGCCTGGCCACTCATGAGCTCCGGCTCAGCACCGCCCAGCAGGCGGCGGTCGATCGCATCGAGCGCGAGTTTCGGCAGGCCGCCGCGGCGCCCCCGAGCGCCGAAGAGGCGCTCGGACGAGCCGGCCTCGCCGGTGACGAGCAGCACGAGTTGTTCCAGATGCTGCTCGAGTCGCGCAAGCTCGTCCGCGTGAAGGAATCGCTCTTCTTTCACGCCGGTGCGCTCGACGAGATCCAGGACAAGCTCGTGGCCCTGCTGCGCGAGCGTAAGGAGATCGGCCCGGGGGACATCAAGGACCTGCTCGGGATCTCGCGCAAGTTCGCGATCCCGCTGCTGGAATACTTCGACGCGCGCCGGGTCACGACCCGCGTTGGAGAGCGCCGTGTGCTACGCGGGGCCTAGCAGCGCCGTGCGTGAAACGGTGCTAAGGTAGTGCGTCTGAAAGGAGCCTCATTATGTTTGGTCTGGGGTATCAGGAGCTGCTCATCATTCTTGTCATCGTCCTCGTGCTCTTCGGCGCGAACCGGCTGCCCGAGCTCGCGCGCTCGCTCGGCTCGAGCGTGAAGGAATTCAAGAAGGGCGTGAACGAGGCGAACAAGGAAGAGACGACGCCTGCCCGAAAGGAAGAAGAGAAGAAGGCGTAGTCGCAGCGCCTCCCCCCAGACTCCCCGTCGCGCGTGCCGGCGGTCCGCTATACTGTCGACCCGCGATGCGCGACCGGGCGGCCGACCGTTGGGATTACGTACTTGCTGGCTCGCTCGGCCTGCTCACCATGCTGTCCCGACTGCCGTACCGGGCGCGCATGCTCTACAACTGGGACGCCGTGCAGTTTGCGCTCGCGCTCCGTGAGTACGACGTCGTCAAGCATCAACCGCACCCTCCCGGCTATATCCTCTACGTCGGCCTTGGCCGCGTCGTGAACGCCTGGCTCGAGGATCCGACGGCGGCGTACGTCGTGCTCGCCGTCGCGTACAGTGCGCTGACGACCGTGGTGGTGTACTTGCTCGCGCGTGAGATCTATGACCGCGCGACGGCGCTCGCCGCGGCGAGCGTGCTCGCAGTCAGTCCGCTGTTCTGGTTCTACGGCTCGGTCGGGCTCACCTATGCTGGTGAGGCGCTGTTCGCCTCGGGCGTCGCCTACTTCGCCTTTCGTGCGCTCGCCGGGAACGAAACCGACGCGTGGCTCGCAGCTGCCTATCTCGCGCTCGCCGGCGGCATGCGGCAGTCGATGCTGCTCCTGCTCTTTCCGATGTGGCTCGTGGCCTGCGTGCTCGGCGTTCGTCGCAGGCGGACGGTGCCCGTCGGTCTGCTGATCCTCGCCGGGCTCACGCTCGTGTGGTTCATCCCGATGATCATCCTCACCGGCGGGCTGAAGCGCTACGTCGGCGCCTCGCTGTACCTCGCCGATTCCGTCGTTCGCCCGACGTCGATCGGTGCCGGCCCGTTCGAGACGACGCTGCGGATGTCCCGCTACCTGCTCGAATCCGTGCTCGTCGCGCTCGGTCCTTTGGCGCTCGCGGCGCTGCTCGTGCCGTGGTACGTGAGGCGTCATGGCTGGGGGCGCCGCGAGTGGCTGCTGCTCGCCTGGATCGTCCCTCCCGTTCTCGTCTACACGCTCGTGCACTTCGGCCAGGCGGGCTACGTGCTGACATTCCTGCCCGCGCTCGTCGTGCTCCTCGCACGGATGCTCGTCAGCGCGTTCGCCGAGGCGGCGGTGCTGGCACGGCGTCGCGCGCTTGGTCCGGCGCTCACGGCGGCCGCGGTCATGCTGGTCGTGCTCGTCAATGGCGCGTTCTTCGTCCACGCGCGGCCATTGCCGCGCGACTTCGACGGGGCGAAGCCCTCCTGGCGACTGACGGCCGAGCACGAGGCATTCGACTGGATCTTCAGCCGGACAGCGGCAGCACTGCGCGAGCACGAAGAGGTCGTGCGCACGTTCGTCGGCGCGATCCGCGGACTGTACTCGCCCGAAGACACCGTCGTGATCACCGAGCTCGGCAACGCGCGCTCCTATCCGTGGCTGCGGCACGCGATGTTCTACCTGCCGGAGTACTCGATGTTCGAGCTTCGCGTGGGCGCCAGCCCACCCGGCTACTACGCGCCCCAGCTCGCCTCCGACATCCTGCCGTGGCCGGACAGCGAGGTCCGGCTGCCCGCGCGTACGCGGCGGCTCGTCTGGTTCGTCGATCACTGGGCGCCGACGGTGGCGCGTCCCGAGGGTCTCGTCGAGATCGAGCTGCCGTACGGGCGCTTCCTCTACGCGCTGCGGGTCGACCGCCGCCCGATCGAGTATGCGGGATACACGCTCGTGCGTGACCGCTGAGCATCGCGACGACCTGATCGTCCTCGTCGCGGCCGTGGTGCCGCTCGCCCTCTTTCTTCTCCGCGAGCGATCCATCGCGGGCGCGGCGGGATTCCCCCTCGACGATTCGTGGATCCACCTGCACTTCGCGCGCAACCTCGCCGAGGGCGCGGGGTTCGCGTACAACCCGGGGACACCGGTGGCCGGCTCCACGGCGCCGCTGTGGACGCTCGTGCTCGCGGCGGGCGCGCGTATGGCGGGCGCGTCGCTGATGCTCGCCAAGCTTTTGGGTGTTGCCGCCGCCGCAGGGTCGGCGCTCGTGCTGCGCCGCGCCGCGCGGGCGTGGGACGCGTCGCCGACGGTGGCGTGCATGACCGCGATCGCGTTCGCGTGGACGGGCGCATTTGCGTGGGGCGCGTTGTCCGGTATGGAAGTGATGCTCGCGTCGTTGCTCGTGACGACTGCCGTGTGGGCCGTCGCCCGCGGACGGGATGCCGTGGCGGCGGGCGCGGGCGCACTCGCCGCGCTCGCCCGGCCCGAAGCGATCGTGCTGCTGCCGTTTCTCGTGCTGGCACGGCGCACGGCACCGCGGCGTCTCGTACTCTTCGCGGCAATTGTCGCCGCCGTCGTCGTTCCATTTGCGGCGTTCTGCTGGGCCACGACGGGCACGCCCCTTCCTTCGACGGCGGCGGCGAAGGTCGAGGGCGGGCTGCTGGGGCGCCTGATCGGCGTGCGCGAGCCGGCTCGGCTGACGTGGATCGACCGCCCGTTCGCCTTCGGACTCGAGTGGCTGCGGTGGCTCGCGCAAACGCACCCGCTGCTGCCGGTGGCGCTGCCGGGGATCGCGCTCGCCTGGCGTCGCAGTCGCGCGCTCGCGATCATCGGTCTCGTCCTGCTCGCGCATCCGCTCGCCATGGCGCTGCTGGCGCCGTATCGCGGTCCGGGTTTCCAGGAGGGGCGCTACTCGATCCATCTGTTGCCGATCGCGTTCCTGGTGCTCGCGATCGCATCGACGCGCGTCCGGGCGCGCGCGTCGAACCGCCCGCGACTCGCGATGATGTCCGGTGTGATCTATTTCGCGCTCGCGCTCGTGGCGCTGCTGCCCGCGGCGAGCCGCTATGCGTGGGGCGTACAGAACATCAACGCCATGCAGGTGCACCTCGGCCGCTGGGTCGACGCGAACGTGCCGCGCGGGGCGACGCTCGCGGTCAACGACATCGGCGCGATCGCGTACTTTTCACGGCGGCCCGTGCTCGACCTGATGGGGCTCGTGACGCCGGAGATACGCCCGTACCGCCGCGACGGCGAGCCGGGGATCCTGCGATTCATCGCCGAGCGGTGCCCCGACATGGTCATCGTGTTTCCGTCGTGGTTTCCCCTACTTGCAGCGCGCGAGGCGGTCTTCGTCCCGGTGTATCGCGTGCGGCTCGATCACAACGAAGTGGCCGGCGGACCGGAAATGGTCGTATACCGGCTCGCACGCTGTGCGGTATGATTTTCAAGTGGCGCGCCTGATCGGAGCCGTCGCGGCGGTTGCGGTCCTCGCGGTGCTCACCCGGGCGGTTTCCGCCGCGGAAATCTATCGCTACACCGACCCCGGCGGTACGTCGCATTACGTCGACGGCTTGGACAGCGTGCCGACGGAGCACCGCGCCCGCGCGGTGCCGGTGAAGCTTCCCGACTTGCCGTCGGTCACTTCTGCACCGACGGGCAGGACGGCCTTGGATGCCGAGCGGCCCACCGGGTCGAAAAGCGCCGCGGAGGCGCCGAAGGGCGGGACCGCGATTCGGTACACGCCGGGGCAGCCGATCATGGTCGACGTGAAGATCAACGGCACGACGAGCGCCCGGCTGCTGCTCGATACCGGCGCCGACAGCACGATGATCAATCCGCGCGCGCTCGTGGCCGCCGGTGCGTCGATCTCGCGCCCAATCGGGACGACCCGCATGACGGGCGTCACCGGCGGCGACCATGTGAACATCGTCATGATCGACTCGCTCGAGATCGGCGAAGCGCGCGTGGGCCGGATGCAGGTCGCGTCGTACGATATCGCGGGCTCGCGCGGCAGCGACGGCCTGCTCGGGCGGGATTTCCTCGATCGCTTCACCGTCAACATCGACTCGACGAACGGCGTCGTCACGCTGTCGCCCAAGTAACGCGTCGTCACCGCGTTGCGCTTGAACGCGCGGCCGGTGCCCCGTGCTTCTAGATCAGCCCACCCGCGGTCAGAGCCGGACTCGCGGCACCCGCTACAACAAACGCGTGGCTCCGAGTCGCCCGTTCAACCCGTCCGGCTCGCTCTCCAATTCGCCGTGCTACGATAACCGACTAAATCCATGGATTACAAAGCCACACTGAATCTGCCCAAAACCGACTTCCCGATGAAGGCCAGTCTCGCGCAGGCCGAGCCCCGCATGCTCGCCTGGTGGGACGCGATCGGCATTTACAAGCGCCTGCGCGAGGCCGCGGCCGACCGACCGCTCTGGATTCTGCACGACGGGCCGCCGTACGCGAACGGCCACATCCACATGGGCCACGTCCTGAACAAGGTCATGAAGGATCTCGTCGTGAAGTCGCGTGGCATGCTCGGCTTCAATGCCGTGTACGTGCCCGGTTGGGACTGTCACGGCCTACCGATCGAGCACCAGGTCGACAAGGAGCTCGGGCTCGACACCGCCTCGGTGGACGTGCGTCGCGCGATGGACCCACTCGAGAAGATCGGCAAGTGCCGCGCGTACGCCGCGCAGTACGTCGACATCCAGCGCGAAGAGTTCAAGCGACTCGGCGTTTTCGGTGACTGGGACAACCCCTACATCACGATGGCGCCTGCGTACCAGGCCGTCATCGCCCGTGAGTTCGGCCGGTTCGTCGGCAAGGGGCTCGTCTACAAGGGCCTCAAGCCCGTGCACTGGTGCATGTACGACAAGACCGCGCTCGCGCAGGCCGAGGTGGAGTACGAGGAAGAGCGCACGCAGTCGGTCTACGTGAAATTCCCGCTCGTGGCGCCGTTGCCCGACGCGCCGCAGGCGCCGAAGCCGTCGCTCGTCATCTGGACGACGACCCCATGGACGCTGCCCGCGAACCTCGCGATCGCGGTGCACCCGGACGAGGACTACGTCGTCCTCGAGGCGGGCGGCGAGAGCCTCGTCGTGGCCGCGAAGCTCGCCGATGCCTTCGTGCAGATCGCGCGGCTCGGCACACCGCGGCGCCTGGCCACGATCCCCGGCGGCCGCCTCGATGGGCTCGAATACCGACACGCCTGGATCAATCGCACGGGCAAGGTTGCGACGGCGCCGTTCGTCGCGATGGATACCGGCACCGGGCTCGTTCACATCGCGCCGGGTCACGGTGAAGAGGATTACGAGCTCGGTCGCACACTCGGCCTGAAGATCTACAACCCGGTGGACGATGATGGCCGGTTCGTGTCGGACGTCGAGCTCTTCGCGGGCCTGACGGTCTGGGAGGCCAACCCGAAGATCATCGCGCACCTGCGGGAGATCGGCGCGCTCGTCGCCGAGCAGTCGCTCGTGCACACGTACCCGCACTGCTGGCGCTGCAAGAACCCCACGCTGTTCCGGGCGACCGAGCAATGGTTCATTTCGCTCGACAAGGACGGCCTGCGTCAGCGTGCACTCGACGCGATCCGTCATCGCGTGCGCTGGATCCCCGCCTGGGGCGAAGAGCGCATCTTCAACATGGTGGCGCATCGGCCCGACTGGACCATCTCGCGGCAGCGCGTGTGGGGAGTGCCGATCGTCGCGTTCTACTGCGAGGCCTGCGATACCGTCCTGCTCGAAGAACGCATCGTCGAGCACGTGGCGCGGATCTTCCGGGAAGGCCACGGCGCCGACGAGTGGTACGCGCGGTCCGCGGCGGAGCTGCTGCCGCCGGGCGCGCGCTGTACCAAGTGCGGCGCCGACCGCTTCCGCAAGGAGACCGACATCCTGGACGTGTGGTTCGACTCGGGCTGCAGCCATGCGGCGGTGCTCGAGACACGGCCCGACCTGCGCTGGCCGGCCGAGCTCTATCTCGAGGGCTCGGATCAGCATCGCGGGTGGTTCCATTCCTCGCTGCTGGAGGCGATGGGCACCCGGAATGCGCCGCCGTACAAAGAGGTGCTCACGTGCGGCTTCGTCGTCGACGGCGAGGGCCGCAAGATGTCGAAGTCGCTCGGCAACGGGGTGGAGCCGGACGAGCTCCTGCCGAAGTATGGCGCCGAAGTCCTGCGCCTGTGGGTGGCCGCGGAGGACTACACCGAAGACATCCGGCTGTCGACGGAGATCCTCGATCGGCTGGCCGACGCTTACCGGAGAATGCGGAACACCTTCCGGTTCCTGCTCGGCAATCTCTACGACTTCGAGCCCGCACGAGATCGTCAGTCGTACGCGAGCCTCGAGGAGGTCGACCGCTGGATCCTCGACCGCCTCGCCCGATTGATCGATCGAGTTCGCAAGGCGTACGAGGACTATCAATTCCACACGGTCTTCCACTCGGTGCACAACTTCTGTGCCGTCGATCTTTCGGCGCTGTACCTGGACGTCATCAAAGATCGGCTCTACACCTCCGCCCCGGCCGATGCGGGCCGTCGCGCGGCGCAGACAACCTGCTACGAGATCTTCAACGGTCTGGCACGGCTGATGGCGCCGATCCTCACGTTCACCGCCGAGGAGGCGTGGCGCTACCTGCCTGGGTCGCGCACGGAGTCGGTGCATCTCGAGCGGTTCCCCGAGGTGCCGCTCGAGTGGCTGGACGACGCGCTCAAGCGTGACTGGGACCGGCTGCTCGAGGTCCGGCGCGAGGTCGCAAAGGCGCTCGAGACGGCGCGGGCGCAGAAGCTCATCGGCAGCGGGCTCGAGGCCCGCGTTCGGATCGAGTCCGCGCCGGAAGATCTGCCCGGCCTGCTCGCGGCCAAGCGCGCGCTATTGTCGACCGTGTTCATCGTGTCGCGCGTCGATCTCGAGCGCGGCGCGGGCCGGGCCAGCGTTCACTACGAGAGTCAAGACATTCCCGGCCTTGTGATCGGCGTGGACCGCGCTGCCGGGGACAAGTGCGAGCGGTGCTGGACGCGCAGCGAGGAGGTCGGCCGCGATGCGGCGCATCCGACGCTGTGCGGTCGTTGCGTGCGGGTCGTGACCCGCGCGCGATGACGTTTGTCCTGCTGCTCGCCGCGGCGATCGTCGTGCTCGATCAGATCGCCAAGGCGGCAGCGCTCGCTCATCTGATCCCGGGGCATCCGCTGGTCATCGCCCACGGCTGGCTTTCGCTGACGCTCGTGATGAACCCCGGGCTGGCGTTCGGACTGCTCGGTACGATCGAGCCCGCGTGGCGCTGGACCGTCGCCGCGCTCTCGATCGTAGCGCTCGTCGTGCTGGCGCGGGTGGCGCTTCGCGTGCTGCCGACGGGCGGTGCGATCGGTGTCGTGGCGATTGGATTCATCTTTGGCGGTGCCGTCGGCAACCTCATCGATCGCGCCCGCTTCGGCGCAGTCGTCGATTTCGTCGACGTCTACTGGCGGACGTGGCACTGGCCGGCGTTCAACGTCGCCGACTCGGCGATCAGCGTGGGCGTCGCGATGCTGGCCCTGCGTCTGCTCACCGAGCGCGCGTCGAAGCCCGCGTGATGATCGCGCGTCCCTCGCCGGGTCCGGACGCCCGGTGATGAGCGCTGCGACCGCGCTCACGCTCACAGTGGGCGACCGCGACGCCGGCGCGCGCCTCGATCGCTGGCTCGCTGAGCACGTGCCCGATCTTTCGCGCGCCCGCGTCCAGACGCTGATCGACGGCGGCCGCGTGCGAGTGGACGGTCGCGGCCGCAAGGCCTCGCACCGGCTCGGGGGCGGTGAGCGCGTCGAGATCGAGATCCCGCCCGCGCCGCCGGAAGTCCTGACACCCGAGCCGATCGCGCTCACCATCGTGTTCGAGGACGACGCCGTACTCGTCGTGGACAAGCCCGTGGGGATGGTCGTGCATCCGGGCGCCGGCCATGCGACGGGAACGCTCGCCGCGGCCGTGCTCGCCCATGCTCCGGCCGTCGCCGGGGTGGGGGGACCGCGACGGCCCGGTGTCGTCCATCGCCTCGACAAGGACACGTCCGGCCTGCTCGTGATGGCCAAGACCGGGGCGGCCTACGACTCGCTTACCGCACAGCTTGCGTCGCGGACCGTCAAGCGCCGCTACCGCGCGATCGTACACGGCCGGATCACGGCGTCCCGCGGCGTGGTGGACCGGCCCGTCGGTCGTCACCCGCACGATCGCGTACGCATGGCGGTGTTGCCGCCGGGCCGGGGCAAGCCTGCACTCACGCGCTACAGCGTCCGCGAGCGCTTCGTCGCGTTCACCGATCTCGATGTGGCGCTGGAGACCGGCCGCACGCATCAGATCCGGGTCCACATGGCGTCGATCGGCCACCCCGTGGCTGGCGATCGCGCATACGGGGGGACAGCGGTCCGCGCACCGCTGCCCATTCCGTTCGTGGGGCTCGCACTCCATGCGGCGGAGTTGGCCTTCGTGCATCCGGTGACCGGGACGAGGCTGGAATTCGCGTCAGCCCTGCCGGCCCGGATGGAACGTTTATTGGCTCATCTGAGAAGCGAACGATAACGCAAACACTGCGGGGTAGCGGGGGTGGAATGCTACTCAACCCCGCATGACACTGAGTTTTTGGATATGGCACGGGCCTCGCACGGCCGCTGCTAGAATGGGAGAGCCCGCATGCACGCATTGACCACGGTGATCCTGGCGGCCGGTGAGGGCAAGCGGATGCGCTCCCGGCAACCCAAGGTGCTCCACGAGCTGTGTGGCCGGCCGCTGATCTCCTACTCGCTGCGCCTGGCCCGCACGGTCGGCGATGGGATCGTCCTCGTCGTCGGCCCCGACGCCGACCGGGTCCGGGCCGCCGCCGGTGACGGTGTGACAATCGTCGAGCAGCGGGACCGTCTCGGGACCGGTCACGCCGTCCTGCAGGCGCGGCCACACTGTGAGGACATCGAGGGCGCCCTGCTCGTCTTGCCGAGCGATGTTCCGCTCCTCTCCGCGGCGACGATCGAGCGGCTCGTGACCCATCATCGCAGCACGGGCGCCGCAGCGACCCTCCTGACCGCAATCGTCGAACGTCCACACGGGTACGGCCGCGTGCTGCGCCAGGGCGGTCGGGTGAAGCGCATCGTCGAGGATCGCGATGCCACAGACGACGAGAAGAAGGTCAACGAGATCAACACGAGCGTGTACTGCTTCGACGCCCGCCGCCTGTGGCCGGCGCTCGACCGCGTACGGCCCGAGAACGATCAGGGAGAGTACTACCTGACGGACGTGATCGGGCTGCTCAGCCGGGCGGGCGGCCGCATCGAAGCTGTCACGGTCGAGGACCCCGACGAGGCGCTCGGTGTGAACGACCGCAAGCAGCTTGCGGCGCTCGCGGCGATCCAGCGCCGGCGCATCCTCGACCGCCACATGCTCGCCGGAGTCACCATCCTCGATCCGGCCACGACGTACATCGACGACACGGTCACGATCGGTGCGGACACCGTGATCTATCCGCACGTGATCATCGACGTCGCCTCCGAGATCGGCAGCGAGTGCGTCATCGGCGCCGGCTGCCACATCCGGGCCATGCGGATCGGCGACCGCGTGCAGCTCAAGCCGTACTGCGTCATGAGCGAGTCGGTCATCGAAGACGAGGCCATCCTCGGCCCGTTCTGTCACCTGCGGCCCAAGGCGCACATCGGCCCGCAGGCGCACGTCGGGAATTTCGTCGAGCTGAAAAAGACGCGCATGGGGCGCGGCTCGAAGGCCAACCACCTCGCATATCTCGGTGACGCGACGATCGGCGACCGCGTGAACGTGGGCGCCGGCGCGATCACGTGCAACTACGATGGCTTCAAGAAACACGAGACGAAAATCGGCGACGATGCGTTCGTCGGCACCAACGCGAGCCTGGTCGCGCCGATCACCATCGGCGACGGGGCGTACATCGGCGCGGGATCGACGATCACCAAGGACGTGCCCCCCGACGCTCTTGCCGTCGAGCGCAGTCAACAGACGGTGAAGGACGAGTGGGCCGCGCGCTGGCGCATCCGCCACGGCTCCCGGCGGCCCGGGCAGACAAAGAAGGACGGTTAGCGTATGTGCGGCATCGTCGGCTACGTCGGTGACAAGAGCGCGGTCGGCATCATCGTGGATGGCCTGAAGCGCCTCGAGTATCGCGGTTACGATTCCGCGGGTGTCGCGGTTCTCGATCGTGGCGGGCTTCAAGTTCGGCGCGCGGTCGGCCGGATCAAGGCGCTCGAGACGACGCTCCGCGACAAGCCGGTGACCGGCGCGATCGGCATCGGCCACACCCGGTGGGCGACGCACGGGCGCCCTTCCGAAGACAACGCGCACCCGCACACGGACTGTAGCGGTAGCCTCGTGGTGGTCCACAACGGAATCCTGGAAAACTATCTCGAGATCAAAGAGCGACTGCGCGCGTCGGGCCATACGTTCCGCTCGGAGACCGACACGGAAGTGCTTGCGCACCTGGTCGAGCATCACCTGAAGGCGACTGGACGCCTCGAGAGCGCGGTGCGCGCGGCGCTGCGTGAGGTGACCGGCTCCTATGCCGTGGGCGTTGTGAGCGCCGCCGCGCCGGATCGTCTCATTGCCGCCAAGCAGGGGGCGGGCAGCGTTGTCATCGGTCTCGGTCGGGGCGAGATGTTCATTGCCTCCGACATCCCGGCGATCCTCTCGCACACGCGCGACGTCGTGATCCTCGAGGACAACGACATGGCCGTCGTCACCGCGCACGGCGCCGAGGTCACGACGATCGACGGCGATCCGGTGCAGCGCGAGCCGGTGAAGATCCTCTGGGATCCGATCATGGCGGAGAAGGGCGGCTACCGGCATTTCATGCTCAAGGAGATCTACGAGCAGCCGCGCGCGATCACCGACACGTTCCGCGGCCGCATCGCGCCCGAGACCGGGAGCGTCGTGCTGCCGGATGTCACGCTCGACCCCTCGACCATTGCGGGGATCCAGCGCGTCGTCCTCGTGGCGTGCGGCACCGCGTGGCACGCGGCGATGCTGACGCGGATGATGATCGAGCGCCTCGCCGGCATCCCCGCCGAGGTCGATCTGGCTTCGGAGTTCCGGTACCGCGACGCGATCGTCGGCCCGGAAACGCTCGCCGTCGCCGTGTCGCAGTCGGGTGAGACCGCCGATACGATCGGCGCCGTGAAGGCCGCGCGGCTGAAGGGCTGCCCGATCCTCGCCATCACGAACGTCGTTGGCTCCGCCCTCGCGCGCGAGGCGACGGGCGTGCTGCAGATGCACGCCGGGCCCGAGATCGGCGTCGCGTCGACCAAGGCGTTCTCGACCATGATCGTTGCCGGTTACCTGCTCGGACTCTGGCTCGGCCGCCAGCGCGGCACGCTCACGGCCGAAGACGTGCGCAAGCACATCCACGACCTGGTCGAGATCCCGCGGCTCGTCGAAAAGACGCTCGAGCTCGATCAGCCGCTCGCGGCGCTCGCCCGTCACCTGTCCAGCGCGAGCGATTTTTTGTATCTGGGCCGCGGCGTACAGTTCCCGATCGCCCTCGAAGGGGCGCTGAAGCTGAAGGAGATCTCCTACATTCACGCCGAGGGGTACGCCGGCGGCGAGATGAAGCACGGACCGATCGCGCTGATCGCGGATGGCCTGCCCGTCGTCGCGCTTGCCCCGCGCGATTCGTCCTACGAGCGGATGCTGGGCAACATGGAGGAAGTGCGCGCGCGCGACGGCGTGCTGATCGCGATCTGCCATCCGGGCGATCGGGCGGTGGCGTCCAAGGCGCAGCACGTGATCGAAGTACCGCCGTGTGCCGAGCTGCTCGCTCCGCTGCTGACGGTCATCCCGCTACAGCTTTTGGCCTACCACGTGGCGGTGCGCCGCGGCTGCGACGTCGACCAGCCCCGGAATCTCGCGAAGTCGGTGACGGTGGAGTAGCGGCGGGTTCAGGCGGCCGGCTGGCCGAGGGTGTCTGCGATCAGTCGTTGGAGCTGGACCAGGTCGAACGGCTTCGCGAGGTAGCCGGTCGCGCCGCGCTCCTGCGCCTCGTACGCCACCTCGCTCGAGTCGTAGCCAGTCATGACGAAGATCGGCGTCCGTACGCCAACCTCGCGGAGCGACTTCAGCAGATCCAGCCCGTCGACGCCGGGCATCTTCACGTCGAGCAGGATCAGATCCGGGGGGCGCTGGACGACCGCAGCGAGCGCCATGGACGGCTTGCCTGCCACCTCGACGGCGTAGCCCTGGCTGAGGAACTGCTTGAGGACGTCCTGGATGACGGGGTTGTCGTCCACGACGAGGATGCGCTTGTCCTGGGGCATGAGTCAGGCGCGGGCAAGCACTGTGCCATAGGCGTGACGCCCATCGCACCGCGATGATACGCGCATTCACGGCAGTGTCGGTGACGTGCTGCGACGCCGCCCGTGCCGGCGTGGCGCAATGCGGTACAATTTGTCGTGCCCGCCGGGCTGGACCACCTCCTCGATGATTTGAACCCGCCGCAGCGCGAGGCCGTGCTGGCCGGAGACGGTCCGCTGCTCGTCCTGGCCGGCGCCGGCAGCGGCAAGACGCGCGTGATCGCGCACCGGATCGCACATCTGCTCGGCGTGCGCGGCATGCATCCGCGCAACGTCCTCGCCGTCACGTTCACCAACAAGGCCGCCGGGGAGATGGCGCGCCGGGTCGAGGCGTTGCTGGCGCCCGTCGGCCTGCGGGCGCCACTGATCGCGACGTTTCATTCCGCGTGCGTGCGCATCCTGCGCGCGCACGGCGAGGCGATCGGGCTGCCGCGTCACTTCACGATCTACGACGAGGATGACCGCGCGGCGCTGGTCAAGGAGTGCATGAAGGAGGGCGAGCTCGCCGATCGCTCGTTCACGCCCGGCGCCGCCGCGCATCGCATCTCGTATCTGAAAAACCAGATGATCAGCGTCCAGGACGCACTGCGAGACGCGCGCGGGCCGTGGGAGCAAAAGGCCGCGCTCGTGTACTCGCGCTACGAAAAGCGCATTCGCGAGGCGGGCGTGGTCGACTTCGACGACCTGCTTCTGCTCGTGGTGAAGCTGTTCCAGGAGTCGCCCGAGGCGTTGGCGTGGTATCGCGGCCTGTGGCAGCAGGTCCTCGTCGACGAGTATCAGGACACGAACCGCGCGCAGTACCGGATCATCCGACTGCTTGCCAGAGAGCATCTCAACATCTGCGTGGTCGGTGACCCCGATCAATCGATTTACAAGTTCCGCGGGGCCGACGTCGGCAACATCCTCGAGTTCGAGCGCGACTTTCCCGGCACGCGGATCGTGCGCCTCGAGCAGAATTACCGTTCGACCAAAGGGATTCTCGCGGTCGCCGACGCCGTGATCGCCAACAACCAGCGCCGGAAAGAGAAGACACTCTGGACTGAGAATCCGGCCGGCGAGCCGGCCGCGGTCTATCGCGGCTGGGACGAGCACGAGGAAGCCAACTTCGTCGCGCAGACGATCCTCAAGACGCGGGCCGACGGCGTGGGCTGGGACGGTATCGCGGTGTTCTATCGCACCAACGCGCAGTCCCGCGTACTCGAGGACGCGCTGCGCCGCGCGCGCATCCCGTACGTCATCGTCGGTGGCGTCCGGTTCTACGAGCGCAAGGAGATCAAGGACACGCTCGCGTGGCTGCGCGTGGCCATCAACCCCGCGGACGACGTCGCGTTTCGCCGGGCGATCCAGGCGCCACCGCGCGGCGTGGGCGCGACGTCGCTGGCGCGCCTGGACGAGTTCGCGCTCGACGCGAGCGAACCGCGACCGCTGCTGCAGCTCGCGACATCGCCGCCGCCCGACATTCGCGGCAAGGCGCGGACCGGCCTCGAAGACTTCGCCAGCACCGTGCAGCGGCTCGCCGCGCAGCGCCGCGAGCTGTCGCCGCCGGCGTTCATCGATCTCGTGCTCCAGGCCTCCGGCTATCGCAAGGCGCTCGAGCAGGATCGATCGCCCGAGGCCGAAGGACGTCTCGAGAACCTCGAAGAGCTGATCGCCGCGGCCGAAGACTTCATCGCCGCGGAAGGTGAGCCGACGATCGAGGCGTTCCTCGACAGTGTCGCGCTGATGAGCGACATCGACGAGCTGAAGGAGGCCGAGGCGCGGGTGACACTGATGACGCTCCACTCGGCCAAGGGCCTCGAGTTTCCCGTGGTGTTCCTCACCGGCCTCGAGGAGGGCGTGTTCCCGCACGCACGCTCGATGAGCGATCCCGAGGAGATCGAGGAGGAGCGCCGCCTCTGCTACGTCGGCCTCACGCGCGCGCGAGAGCGCCTCTACATTTCGTACGCGGTGCATCGTCGCATCCACGGCTACGGTGTCGGCGAGCCGTCGCGGTTTCTGCGTGAGATGCCTGAGACCCACCTCACGCTGCTGAACGCCTCGCGGCCGGAGCCACAGTTCGCCGAGGCGCGCGTCGTGCCGCGGTACGAGCCGCAAGAGGAAGCGTGGCCGATCAAGGTGGGCGCGCGCGTCCGCCACGCCCGCTTCGGCGAGGGCCTCGTCGTCGGCGTGGAGCGGGACGGCGGCGACATCATCGTGACCGTCGGGTTCGCCGGCGTCGGCCGCAAGCGTCTGTCGCTGCAATACGCGCACCTCGAGGAGCTCGACGCATGATCTCGCGCGAAGACGTCGTGCACGTGGCGCGGCTGGCCCGACTGGCGCTGACCGACGCCGAGCTCGAGACGATGCGCGAACAGCTGAACGCGATCCTGGCGCACATCGATGCGCTCAAGGCCGTCGATACGCGCGGCATCGAGCCGACCTCGCACGCGGTGCCGCAGTTCAACGTGATGCGCGACGACGAGCCGCGCCCGTGCGTATCGGCGGAGGAGATGCTCGCGAACGCGCCGGATCGCGCCGGCGAGTTCTTCCGCGTTCCGCGCATCATCGAAGAATAATGAAGATCCACGAGCTGACCGCGGCGTATACACGAGGCGAGACAACGCCCAGCCGCGTGACGAACGAGTATCTGGAGCGCATCGCGAAGCTCGACGACAAGGTCGGCGCCTACATCACGGTGACGGCCGAGCAGGCGCGCTCGGCCGCACGCGCCGCAGATGACCGGTATCGGGTGGGCCGGCCGCTCGGGCCGCTCGACGGCGCGCCGATCACGCTGAAGGACGTGTTCTGCACGAAAGGCGTACGCACGACATGCGCCTCCAAGATTCTCGAGAGCTTCGTCCCGCCCTACGATGCGACGGTGACCGAGCGGCTCGCGAAGGCCGGCGCGATTCTGCTCGGCAAGGCCAACATGGACGAGTTCGCGATGGGCTCGTCCACGGAGCACTCGGCGCTGCGCGTGACACGCAACCCGTGGGACCTGACGCGCGTGCCGGGCGGCTCGTCCGGCGGCCCGGCGGCGGCGGTTGCGGCGGGCCTGGCGGCTGGCGGGCTCGGCACCGACACCGGAGGCTCCATCCGCCAACCAGCGGCGTTCTGCGGTGTCGTCGGCCTCAAGCCGACGTATGGACGCGTCTCGCGCTATGGCCTCGTGGCGTTCGCGTCGTCGCTCGACCATCCCGGACCGTTCGGCGGGGACGTCCTCGACACGGCGCTCCTGCTCGGCGCGATCGCCGGCCACGACCCGAATGACGCGACGTCGATCGACGCGCCGGTGCCCAATTACGCCGCCGAGCTCGACCGCGACGTGCGAGGCCTGCGCCTCGGCGTCCCCGACGAGTATTTCATCGATGGCATGGATCCCGAGGTCGAGCGCACGGTGCGCGCGGCCATCGACGTGCTGAAGGCGCAGGGCGCGACGCTCGAGCGCATCTCACTGCCCGCGACGCCGCACGCGCTGGCGACGTATTACGTGATCGCGCCCGCCGAGGCGTCGTCGAACCTCGCGCGCTACGACGGCGTGAAGTACGGGCTCCGCGTGCCGGGCCACGATCTGATCGACATGGAGAGTCGCACCCGTGCCGCCGGCTTCGGGGCGGAGGTGCGCCGCCGAATCATGCTCGGCACCTACGTGCTGTCCGCCGGCTACTACGACGCGTACTATGGCCAGGCGCAGAAGGTGCGCACGCTCGTCCGGCGCGAGTTCGACGCGGCGTTCTCGCGCGTCGATCTGATCGTCGCGCCTACCACGCCGAACGTGCCGTTCAAGCACGGCGAGAAGGCCGATCCGATCGCGATGTACCTCAACGACGTCTTCACGATTCCTGCCGACATGGCCGGCGTGCCCGCGATCTCCGTGCCGTGCGGCTTCACGGCGTCGGGGCTGCCGATCGGTCTGCAGCTCATCGGCCGGGCGCTCGACGAGGCGACCGTGCTGCGGGCGGCGCGCGCGTACGAGCGGGCGACGTCGTGGCACACGCGTCGCCCGGAGCTCGCCGCGTGACGGCCAGATACGACGTCGTCATCGGTCTCGAGGTCCACGCGCAGCTGACGACTCGCACGAAGATGTTCTGCGGGTGCCCGACGACGTTCGGCGCGCCGCCCAACACGCAGACGTGTCCGGTGTGCCAGGGGATGCCCGGCACGCTGCCCGTCGTCAACCGTCGCGCGATCGAGTACGGCGTGCGCACGGCGCTGGCGTTCAACTGCCGCGTCAACGCGGCGTGCCGGTTCGCGCGCAAGCACTACTACTACCCGGACATGCCGAAGAACTTCCAGATCAGCCAATATGAAGAGCCGCTCGCCGAAGAAGGCCGGCTCGACATCGATCTTGCCGATGGTGCGTCGCGCACCATCGGCATTCAGCGCCTGCACCTCGAGGAGGACGTCGGCAAGCTCGTGCACGAGGGCACGCTGGAGACCGCGCAGTCGAGTCTCGTCGACTTCAACCGCGCGGGTGTGCCGCTCATGGAGACCGTGAGCAAGCCGGAGATCCGCTCGCCGGAGGAGGCAGCCGCATACCTCCGCGCGTTTCGGGCCGTGCTCGTCTATCTCGGCGTCTGCGACGGCAACATGGAAGAGGGATCGCTGCGCTGCGACGCGAACATCTCGCTCAAGCCCGCCGGCGCCGCTGAGCTCGGCACCAAGGTCGAGATCAAGAACATGAACTCGTTCCGCAACGTGCAGCGGGCGCTCGAGTTCGAGGTGACGCGTCAGACCGAGGCCCTGGACCGCGGCCAGCGGATCGTGCAGGAGACGCGGCTCTGGGACGCCGACCGCGGCTACACCCGGTCGATGCGCAGCAAGGAGTTCGCGCACGACTACCGGTATTTTCCGGAGCCCGATCTCGTTCCGCTCGAGCTCGATGCGGCATGGATCGAAGAGATCCGCAGAGCGCTGCCCGAGCTGCCCCGCGCGAGGCGCCAGCGGTTCGTCGCCGCGTACGGGCTGCCCGCCTACGATGCCGCGCTGCTCACCCAGAGTCGCGCGCTCGCGGAGTACTACGAGGCCGCGGTGCGCGACTTCCCGCAGCCCAAGCTCGTCTCGAACTGGATCATGTCCGAGCTGCTGCGCGCGCTGCCCGGCGACGACGAGCGCGCGATCGAGCACGCCAAGCTGACCCCAGCGCGGCTGGCGGGCCTGCTGCGGCTCATCGAGGACGGCACGATCAGCGGCAAAATCGCCAAGACCGTGTTCGAGACGATGCTCGCGACGGGCGAAGAGGCCTCGGCAATCGTCCGCCGCGAGGGCTTGACCCAGGTGGCCGACGCGGATGCCCTCGCCAGGATGGTCGCCAGTGCGATCGCCGCGAATCCCCGAGCCGTCGACGACTACCGCAAGGGCAAAACCGTCGCCAGCAAAGCCGTCGTGGGCCATGTCATGAAGGCCAGCGGCGGCCGTGCCAATCCCGCCATGGTCAGCAAGCTCGTCGAGGAGCAGCTGGAGAAGCTCACGAAACGCTGACCCGCCCCGCTATAATCGTCGTGCTTCGATGATTGAGCTTCACCGGGTCTGCAAGATTTTTGCCGTAGGACCGGTGAAGATCCCTGCGCTGAGCGACATCTCGTTCCGCGTCGACAAGGGCGAGTTCGTCACGCTTCACGGCGGGAGCGGCGCGGGAAAGACCACGCTGCTTCGGCTCCTCTATCGCGAGGAGCGGCCAACCGAAGGCGAGATCGACGTGCTCGGTCACGACGTCCCCGCACTCCGCCCGCGCGCGGTCGCGGCATTGCGCCGCTCGATCGGCGTCGTCTTCCAGGACGCCAAGCTCCTGCCCGGCCGCACGGTGTACGAAAACGTCGCGTTCGTGCTGCGCGTGCTCGGCACCCCGCGCCGCGAGATCACGCCGCGCGTGTTCGATGCGCTCCGCGCCGTCGGCTTATCGTCGCGCGCGCAGGCCTATCCCGCGCAGCTCTCGCAGGGCGAGGCGCAGCGCGCAGCGCTGGCGCGCGCGATTGCGCGCAAGCCGCTCCTGCTGCTCGCCGACGAGCCCACCGGCAGCCTGGACGAGATGATGGCCGCCGAGGTGATCGACATCGTCAAAGACATCTGGGCGGGCGGGACTACGGTGCTGTTTGCCACCCACCAGAGCGCCGTCGCATCCGCTCTGCGCCAGCGCACGGTCACGCTCGTGGGCGGCCGCCTCGTCAAGGACGAAGGCTAGTGCTGGGGCGACGAGCGGTGATCGAGGAGCGCGCCGGGCTTTGCCGGCGCGCTCCGAGCGTTGGGGGTGTCGGGGGCCATTTCGGGGCCCCCGACGAAGGCTAGGTGCTGGGGTTCCTGTTCGGCGAGGCGC
>JBKOUQ010000306.1:0-7839 GCA_046723475.1 Candidatus Methylomirabilota bacterium | reverse complement strand
GCGGAAAAGGATTGAGGGCTAGCGCGGAGCGGGTCCCTCGGTCACCTGCACAAGGTCATCTGGCCGGATCCACTTCGCGAAGGCGGCACGAACGCCCTCGCCGGTGAGGGCCAGATAACGCTGGCCCGCGCGCGTCGGCTCGTCGAGCGGCAGCCGCTCCGTCGCCCGCGCGGCGAGACCACGCGCGATGTCCTCGACACTCGACTCTGCGAGCAGGATGCGCCGCAGGAGGGTCGCCTTCGCCTGGCGAAGCTCGTCATCGGGGACGACGCTGCTCTGCATCGTCCGCAGCTCCTGCAGCACGATGCCGCGCGCGCGCGAGACGTTCGACGCCTCGGCGCCGTAGCTGACGACGTACAGGCCGCGCGTCGGGCTCATGTGCAGCGCGGCGTCGACGAAATACACGAGCCCCGCGTTCTGGCGTAGGTCGCGATAGAGACGCGTGGCATAGAAGCCGCCGCCAAGCACGTGGTTGCCGAGCTCGAGCGCGTAATAGTCGGGGGCGAAGCGATCGAGCCCGAGCGTCTCGGCGAGGGTGACGTCCACCTGGACACGCGCGGTGTTCGGCACGTGCACGACCGTCGAGCGATTCAACGCGATCGACGGCAGCTCGGTCGGCGGCGACGGACCTTCGGCGGTCCAGGCACCGAAGTATTTCTCGACGACGGCGCGCGCCTCATCGGGCTTGACGTTGCCGATGACGACGATCGTGGCGAGATCGGGCCGAAATACGCGGCGATAATAGGCCCGCACGTCCGCAACGGTGAGCGCCGACACCGACGCCACCGACGCCTCGCGCAGCGTCGGGTCGCCGGGCGGTACGAGCGCGCGCTGCAGCGCGCGCTGCGCCTGATAGTCCGCGCTCTGCAGCCGGCCGGCGACCTGCGCGGCGACCTGCTTCTGTAGCACCGCAAACGCGGCCGCGGGCAGCGCCGGATGCAGCTCGTTGTCGGCCAAGAGCTGTACGCCGCGCTCGAAGTGCTCGCCGAGCGTCTCGAGCGCAAAGTCGGCGCCCGCCGACACGTCGGCGCCGATCTCGTCGGCCGCCCGCTGGAACGCCACCCGATCGAGCGATTCCGTGCCGAACGCGAACAGACCGTCGAGGATTTCCTCCACGCCCTCCTGCCCGGGCGGGACCTCGAGCGACGGCGCGTTCTTCACGCGCCCGAGAATCGTGACGGTCTTGCTGACCGACTCGGGCTGGACGATCAGGCGGACACCGTTTGGCAGCATCGTCACGATCGGGCGCACCGTCGACTGCGGCACCGCGAGCCGCTTCACGGCGCTCGCCGCCCACGCGGGCAGCGCGACGGGCTTCGTGTTCGGCGTCGTGAACGACTCCTTGCCGCCGAAGCGGCTCGACGTCACGGGCTTGCCCGACGGCTTCGGCGTCAAGATCGCGGTGACCGCGTGGTCGAGATCGAGGTACCGCCGCGCGACGCGATTGACGTCGTCGACGGACACGCGCCGGATGGCGGCGATCTCGTCGTCGGGGGATGGCGCGCCCTGAATCGCGACGGCACGCGACCACGCCTCCGCGAGGCCGGGAATCGAGTTCTTCTCCAGCTCGGCTCGGGTGACGGCACGACGCTTGGCCGCTTCCACCAGATCGGCATCGACACCCGCGCTGATCGTCGTCCGCAGCGCCGCGCGCAGCGCGGCCAGCGTCTCGTCAGAAGTCTGACCCTGCGGAAACGCCGCCGCGCCGAAGCCCAGGCCGGCGGCGGGTAGCGGGTTGAAGGAGAAGCCGGCGTCCAGCGCCTTGCCCTCGACGACGAGCTGCTGCAGCACGCCCCGCGGATTGCTGAGCGCGTCGGTCAGCACCCGCGTCGCCGCGTAGTCGCCGTCGCGAAAGCCCGGCATGCGAAACGCGACGACGGCGAGCCCGTACGACAAGTCGGTGTCCAGCGTAATGGTCTGCGGCGCGACGGGCCGCAGCGTCACGCCGCGGCGCGCCGGCAGCGTTTTCGCTGGAATGCCGCCGAACATGCCCCGGATCCGCGCCAGCGTCGCATCCGGGGCGACGTCGCCGACGACGACGAGGACGGCGTTGTTCGGCGCATACCACGTGTCGTGAAACTTCTTCAGCATCGCGCCCGTGGTCGCCTGGAACGACGGCCGTGTGCCGAGCGCGTCGCGCGCGTAGGGCGTGCCGGCGAACAGCGCGGCGAGCAGCCGCGTGTAGAGGAGGTATTGCGGGTTGGAGAGGTCCTGCGCCACCTCCTGCTCGATGGCGCCGCGCTCCTGTCGCCACGCCGCATCGGCGTTGTCGGCGCCACGCATCCGGATCGCCTCGATGCGTAGCGCGACGTCGAGATCTTCGGCCGGGACCGAGAAGACGTACTGTGTGACCGTCTGCTGCGTGTTGGCGTCGAACTGCCCGCCCATCGCCGCGCTCACATAGGCGAGCTGGGCGGCCGAGAGGCCCGGGCTGCCGCGAAACATCATGTGCTCCTCAGCGTGCGCCGTGCCGGGAAAGCCGTCCGGCGTCTCGTTCGAGCCCACCAGATAATTCAGCTGGGTCGTCACCACCGGTGCCAGCGAATTGCGAACCACGATCACACGCAGGCCGTTAGGGAGCGTCGCGCGGACGACGGTGGGTGCAGGCGCGGAATCGGCGCCGGTCGCGCGCGTGGTGGGCCCGGCGACGACGATGACCGCAAGGAGCAGCGCGTAGCGGGCAAGCCACGCCTTCACGCGGTCATCGTACACGCGCAGCAGGGACGGCGCCCGCCGACGGCCACGTGAGAAACTGCTCGAAGCATGAGAATCCTCGTCGTCGAGGACGAGCGTAAGGTCGCGAACTTCGTCCGACAGGGACTCGAAGAGGAAGGCCATGCCGTCGACGTGGCGCCCGACGGGGCGGCTGCGCTCGACCTCGGCCTGGCCGAGCCGGGGTACGACCTGATCGTGCTGGACGTGATGCTGCCCAAGCGCGACGGCTTCGGCGTTCTTCGCACGCTGCGCGAGCACGGCGTCGCGACGCCGGTGCTCATGCTCACCGCGCGCGACGCCGTCGGGGACAAGGTCGCGGGGCTCGACGCCGGCGCCGATGACTACCTGGCGAAGCCGTTCGCGTTCGAGGAGTTCCTGGCGCGCGTGCGCGCCCTGCTACGGCGTCGGGGCGACCAGCGCAGCGCGATCCTGAAGCTCGACGATCTGACGCTCGATCCCGTGCAGCGCGACGTCAAGCGCGGCACGCGCCGCATCAGCCTGACGCCCCGCGAGTACGCGCTGCTCGAATATTTCCTGCGCAACCCCGGCCGGGTGCTTACGCGTCCGATGCTCGCCCAGCACGTGTGGGGCGTTGACTTCGATACCGAGAGCAACTTGATCGACGTCTATGTCGGCTACCTTCGGCGGAAGATCGATGCCACGGAAGACCGGCCGCTCGTGCACACCGTGCGCGGAGTCGGGTACGTCATGAAGGTCGACGCATGAGGTGGCCGCGCGCGCCATTGTCGATTCGCACGCGTCTGACGCTCTGGTACACGGGCGTGTTGCTCGCGACGCTGATCGTGATCAGCGTGCTGTCGTACTCGCTCCTGCGACGCAGCCTCATGGTCGATCTGGACGAATCCCTGCTGGCCGCGGCGCAGGTCATCAGCGACACGACCGTCGCGCCCCGGGGAGGCGCGAGCCTCGATCCCGAGCACCTGCTGCGCGAGATGCTCGGCGCCGAGTTCTACGACACGATCTTTCGTCTGCTCGATCCGCACGGCAACCCGGGCCTGCACTCGTCCTCGCGCACCGCGGAGACGCTGCCGCTGTCGCCGGCGGCCCGGCTGAACGTCGAGCGGGGCCGGCGCACGTTCGAGACCGTTCGGGGCGCGGGCGGCGAGGTCATGCGCGTCGTCACGATGCCCGTCGTCCGCGATGGCCGGCTCACCCACATCGTGCAGGTCGGCATGCCGATCACGCGGATGGAGCAGACGCTCGCCCGCTTCGTCGAGGCATTGCTGCTGCTACTTCCCGCCGTGGTCCTGGTGGCCACGACGGCCGGCGCGATGATCGCGCGCAAGGCGCTGCGCCCCGTGGACGAGATTTCCGGTATCGCGCGGCGCATCACCGCGGAGGACCTCAGGCGGCGCATTCCCGAGCGCGGCGCCGGCGACGAGCTGGACCGACTCACGGCCACGCTGAACGCGATGCTCACGCGCCTGGACGCGGCCTTCGAGCAGCTCCGCCGCTTTGCCGCGGACGCCGCTCACGAGCTGCGCACACCGCTCACCGTGCTGCGCGGCGGCCTGGAGGTGGCGCTGCGCAATCCGCGGTCGGCCGCCGAGTACGAGCGGGTGCTGCGCTCGAGTCTCGAAGAGGTCGGCCGCCTCATCCGGATGTCCGAAGATCTGTTGCTGTTCTCCCGCGCCACCGCCGGGCTCGAGGGCGCGCGGGCGCCCATGGACGTCGAGCGCATCGTCCTGGACGCGGCGGAGGTCGGCGTGCGGCTGGCCGAGCACACCGGCGTCGCCGTTCGCGTGAAGGAGACGGCGCCGGTTACCGTCATGGGCGATGCCGGCGCGCTGCGGCGCGCGGTCGTGAACCTCGTCGAGAACGCGGTGAAGTACACGCCGTCGCTCGGCACGGTCGAGCTGACGCTGACGCGCGAGCCCGCGTGGGCGGTGATCGCCGTGAGCGACACCGGCCCCGGAATCGACCCGGCCGACGCCACCCGCGTGTTCGAGCCGTTCGTGCGCCTGGATACGGCGCGCACGCGGGAGACCGGCGGCACGGGCCTGGGGCTCGCGATCGCCCACGCGATCGTCGTCGCCCACGGCGGCAGCATCACCCTGCAGAGCCAGCCCGGCGCCGGCGCAACCTTCACGATTCGCCTGCCGCGCACGGAGCCTGCCCGAAGCTAAAGAACTTCTCACCGGCGGCTCAGCGAATTCTCACGTTCGCTGCGTACGGTTCGGTGCATGAAACGCGTGACGCTCGGCGGCGCGGCGGCCCTCACGACCGCGGCCGTCGTCACCGCCACGATCGTCATCGCGATCGCGACCGCCGTCAACGGCGTGGCCCGCTGGTCGCCCGACCAGACCGTCGCCGACGCCGCGCGATCCCTCGCCGCCGGCGACGCACACGGCGCGGCCCGCACGCTGCTGACCATCGTCGCCGAACGGCCGAGCGATCCCGCGAGCCATTACTACCTCGGGCTCGCGTATATCCGCTCGGGGCTGCCGTCGGTGGCGATCGCCCAGCTGGCCGAGGCCGCGCGCCTCGAGCCGCGCGATGCGCGCGTGCGCGGCGCGCTCGGGCAAGCCTATCGCGCCGCCGGCACGCCGCACCTGGCCCTGAACGAGTTCCTCGAGGCCATCACGCTGGCACCGCGCGAGCCGTCATATCGCGCGGAGGCAGGCAATCTCCTGCTCGACGACGGACGCGTCGACGAGGCGTTGGCGCAGCTGCGCGAGGCGGTCCGTCTGCGGCCGACCGCCGCAGACGTACGCGTGCTCCTGGGGCTGGCGCTGTGTCGCGCCGGCGACGCGGACGGGATGGCCCAGCAGCTCCATAGAGCCGAACAGATCGCGGCCGGCGAGCCGCTGGGCGAGCTTGCGCACCAGCTTGCCGAATCGCGTCCACGCGCGTGCACGGCGGTCGGTTCACCGAGTCACCACTGAGCAAGAGGAGGCAAACGCCCATGGATTCCATTCGTCGACGCGGTCGCTGGGGGTGGCCGGCCCTGGCCGCCGTCATTTCGCTGTCGCTCGTCGCTTTGCTGCCGGCGCTCGGTCACACGAAAGGTGCCCAGAACCCGCTGTGGACCGATCATCTCGCGTCCGCGCCGACACCGGCGACGGTGACGGCGCCGAACTGGGCGGAGATCGCCAAGATGGTGAAGCCCGCGGTCGTCAACGTGAGCACGAGGCGACCGGCCGAGCCGGCCGCGATGGCGCCCACGCCGCGCCACGGTGAGAACGATCCCTTCAACGATTACTTCAACCATTTCTTCGGCGATCAGCCGCGCCGCTCCGTGCGCAGCCTCGGATCGGGCTTCATCGTCAACCCCGATGGCTACGTGGTGACGAACAACCACGTGGTGGACGGCGCCACCGAGGTTCGCGTGAAACTCTCCGACGGGCGAGAGCTCACGGCCAAGATCGTTGGACGCGACCCGAAGACCGACGTCGCGCTGCTCAAGGTCGATGCCACCGGTCTTCCGGTGATGCCGGTCGGTGATTCATCCAAGCTGCAGGTCGGCGAGCCGGTCATGGCCATCGGCAATCCGTTCGGGCTCGAGCAGACCGTGACCACCGGCATCGTGAGCGCGACGGGTCGTGTCATCGGCGAAGGCCCGTACGACGACTTCATCCAGACGGATGCGTCGATCAATCCGGGCAACAGCGGCGGCCCGCTGATCAACGACCATGGTCAGGCGATCGGCATCAATACCGCCATCTTCAGCCGCACCGGCGGATCGGTCGGCATCGGGTTCGCGATTCCCGTGAACGTCGCCAAGAACGTCGTCACCCAGCTCGCGCAGTCCGGTCACGTCGTGCGCGGGTGGCTCGGCGTGGCAATCCAGCCCGTGACGCCGGAGCTGGCGAAGGGCTTCAACCTGAGTGGGCCGATGGGGGCGCTGGTGTCGTCCGTGATCGACGGCTCGCCGGCCGCCAAGGCGGGCGTGAAGACGGGTGACGTGATCACGGAGTACGACGGCCGCCGGGTGGCGCGCGCGGACGATCTGCCGAAGGTGGTGGCCGACACGACGGTGGGGCGCGAGGTCACGCTGGGCATCATCCGCGACGGCAAGCCGATGACGCTCCGGGCCGTCGTCGCTCAGCTCGAGGACAAGTCGAGTGAAGTCGCCGTGGCCGACTCATCGGAGAAGCCGTCGCTCGGGGTGGCCGTGCAGTCGCTGAACCCCGCGGTGGCGCGTGAGCTGGGCATCCACGACACCCATGGTGTCATCGTTCGCGAAGTCCGCGACGGCAGCCCTGCCGACAACGCGGGGCTGAAACCCGGCGACGTGATCGCCGAGGTCGATCGCCACCAGGTCGGCAGCTCACAAGATCTGCAGCAGGCGATCCAGCGCCATCCCAGGGGCTCGCCGCTCCTGCTGCTGGTGCACCGCGAGGATCAGAGCGTCTATCTGGCGGTGACGCTGTGAGCGCGCTCAGCACGCTGACGTCGGCCTCGCGCTGGGCCGAGCGCCACGCCGAGGTCTGTCGACGCCATCACAATCTGATCGGCGTGTGGGAGTCGCCCGAGAGCGAGTGCGCGCTGCTGCTGCGCGCGACGCTGGTGCCGCTGCGCTACGAGCATCGCGCGTGGCTGCGCCACACGCGGGCGACCGCCCGGGAGATCGTTCGCGATTTGAATGCCGCCGGCCTGGTGGCGCGGCGGTTCGTCGTGCTGCAGTGGTGGCCGCTGGATCGCATCGCCGAGGTGTTCGAGACGTGGTCGTGCCGCTACGACGCGGACCCGGTGCGCCGGGAGCAGCATGCTCGCTTCGTGGCCACCGAGATGGCCGACCGGCGGTTTCTCTTCGCGCAGTGGATGCACCGTACGAGCGCCGATCGAGTGCGACTGGACCTGTCCAAGCCGATCGGCTGAACGCCGCGACGTGCGCCCGCGTCGCACGCGAGCCGGCCGGGGCGTGTTCCCCCTTTACGTCTCGGCCGACCTCGCGCGCCGCGCGGGCCGCGCCGCGCGCGAGGCCGCCAGGCGCTCGTCGCAGTGAACCGTCGGAATTGCGCGCGCCGTTGCTATCACGATCCTGGGATGAACAACACGAACAATCCCGGCTACGAGGGCACCGGCGACCAGGTCTGTAACTTCAACACTGAGCGGCCGCGAGGCCGCCTCTTCTCTCGCACTGTCAGCACCGCTTACAAG
>JBKOUQ010000287.1:0-22653 GCA_046723475.1 Candidatus Methylomirabilota bacterium | reverse complement strand
GCGTCGCCCGTCGTTCCCGCGGTCGCCGCGGGCTGCGTCTCGGTCGTCTTGGGCGCGGGCGCCTGTGTCGGGGCGCGTGGCGTCGTCGCGCGTGGCGCGTCCGCGGGGTCGCTCGGCATCGTCGCGCGCGAGGCGTCGGAGCGCGACGTGCGCGGCGCTTGCTGCGGTGTCGACGTCGGCGGTGCCGTTGGTTCAGTCGGCACGCGCGCCGCCATTTGCGTCGGCACAGGCGCGCGGCCAGCCCAGAGTCGCAGCGCGAGTGCGACGTTCGAGACGGCGAGCATGATACAGGTCACCGCGAGCGCGATGACCAGATGCCGCTGGGTGCGGTCGGCACGCTCGCGTCGCTCACGAATGAACTCTTGAAAGCCGTCGCCGACGTCGTCGACCATCGGGTCATCTGCCATGGGCAGACGTGGGGCATGCAATAATGCCACCATCGAGTTGGGAAACAGCGTCGCCACACGCCTCGCATTCGTGTTCGCCGCCGTTCTGTTGCTGACGGTCGCAAGACCCGCCCGCTCACAGAACCTCACGCCCGAAGAACGTCGAACCATTGAGATCTTCCGCCGCGCCCGGCCCTCCGTGGTCTTCATTACGAGCGTGGCGCTCCGCCGAGATTTCTTCACGCTCGATGTGCAACAAATTCCCTCCGGAACCGGCAGCGGTTTCGTATGGGACCGCGAGGGACATGTGGTGACGAATTTTCACGTCATCCAGCAGGGCGATGCGTTTTCGGTGACGCTGGCCGATCAGTCGGAATGGGAGGCGCGCATCGTCGGGAAGGCGCCAGAAAAGGATCTGGCGGTGCTTCGGATCCACGCGCCGCGCGAGCGGCTCACCCCGATCGTGCCCGGCACCTCGCGCACGCTGCTTGTCGGCCAACACGTCTATGCCGTCGGCAACCCGTTCGGCCTGGATCATTCCCTCACGAAAGGCGTCGTCAGCGCGCTCGGACGCGAGCTCCGCTCGCCGAGCGGCCGGCGCATTCGCGACGTGATCCAGACCGACGCGTCGATCAATCCCGGCAACTCCGGCGGGCCGCTGCTCGATTCCGGCGGTCGGCTCATCGGCGTGAGCACGGCGATCTTCAGTCCGAGCGGCGCCTCCGCCGGCATCGGCTTCGCGGTGCCGGTCGACGCCGTTACGCGGCTCGTCCCGCAGCTCATCACACGCGGGCGTGCGGTCCAGGCCGGTATCGGCGCGACGTTCATCCCGGAACGCTTCAACGCGGCGATCGGTGTGCGCGACGGTGTGGCGGTCGCCGAGGTGACGCCCGACAGTCCGGCCGCACGCGCGGGTCTCACCGGAGCGCAGCTCACGCGCTCACGGCGCGTGCTGCTCGGCGACCGCGTCGTCGCCGTCGACGGCAAGCCCGTGCGCTCCGAGGACGACCTGCGTGACGCGTTCGAGGCGGCGGGAGTGGGCGCGACTGTTACCCTGACGGTGATCCGGCAGGGCGCGCGGCGCGACGTTCGCATCGCGCTCGGGCAGGACTAGGAGGCTCGCATGCAGGCGGTCAAGGATTCGGCCGGGCTCTACGAGGTCGAGCGGCGCGTCCGGCACGCCCAGCGACCGGGCTTTCACATCACCGAGCTGCAGATCTCTCCCACGCAGCAGGTGCCGTGGCACGCCCACACGAACATTCAGGACACGTTTTACGTCCTCGAGGGCGAGCTGCGGCTCGTCCTGCGCGATCCGAAGGACGAGATCCGCCTGCGGCCGGGCGACACGTACACGGTGCGAGCGCAGCGTCCGCATCTGGTGACGAACGCCGGCCGCGCCTCGGCGACGTTCCTCGTGCTGCAGGGCTTCGGCGAATACGACTACGTTCCGCTGACCTGAGCGGTCAGCGAAAGGCGCGAAAGAACGCGCGGACGTCCTCGGCGAGCGCCGCCGGCTGCTCCAGCGCTGCGAAGTGTCCGCCGCGCGGCATGTCGGTCCACCGCGTGAGGTTCGGGTACACACGCGTCACCCACGTGCGGGGCGGGTGCAAGATCTCGCGCGGGAAATTCGCGTAGCCGGTCGGCGCGACGACGGGCCGCTGCGCGGTGATCGGCCACGGCTCGTGCATGCGCGCGTAGTACGGCCAGAACGACGAGTTGATCGCCCCCGTCACCCAGTAGAGCATCACGTTCGTCAGCAGCGTGTCGCGGTCGACTGCGCGCTCGACGTCGCCGTCGCAGTCGCTCCACGTCCGAAACTTCTCGACGATCCATGCCGCGAGGCCGACCGGCGAGTCGGTCAGCCCATACGCGAGCGTCTGCGGCTTCGTGCCCTGGATGGCCTGGTAGCCGGTCTCCTCACGCATCCAGTGATCGAGCTCGTCGAGATAGGCGCGCTCCTCGCGCGAGAGCGTCGCCGACGCGGCCCCGCGGTCGCGCGGGACCGCAAGCAGATTGACGTGCACACCGAACACTCGGTCGGCGTGCGCCGCGCCGAGGTACGACGTCACGAACGCGCCCCAGTCGCCGCCCTGGGCGGCGAACCGCTCGTAGCCGAGCACGTCGGTCATCAGCATCGCGAAGAGATCGGCGATCTGCGGCACCGAGAAGCGCGGCTGGCTCGCGCGGAATGAGAACGCGTACCCAGGCAGTGAGGGCGCCACGACGGTGAATGCGTCGGCGGCGTCGCCGCCGAAGCGCGCGGGGTCGGTCAGCATCGGAATCAGCCGGCCGAACTCCGCGATCGATCCGGGCCAGCCGTGCGAGAGCAACAGGGGCATCGGCCGCGGCCCGACGCCGGGCTCGTGCACGAAGTGCAGGTCGATGCCGCCGATCGGCACCGTGAACTGACGCAGCGTGTTCAGGCGCGCTTCGTGAACGCGCCAGTCATAGCGGTCGCGCCAGTAGGCGACCAGCGCCTTGATGTAGCCGAGGTCCGTCCCGTAGCGCCAACCCGCACCCGGCACCTCGTCGGGCCATCGCACGCGCGCCAGCCGTGCGCGGAGATCGTCGAGGATGTCGTCGGCAATGCGGATCGTGAACGGACGCGGCGTCACGGCACGCGATTATAGCCAGAGCGATCGCGAGGGACACGTCGTCGCGGCGCACGCAGAAAAAGGCGCCCCGGCCGGGCCCGGGGCGCCTGCAATCCTGAGCGAACGAAGTGCTGCTTACTTCGCCGGCGCGCAGTTGCCGAAATTCGTTCCGGCGCCCGGCGCGTACGCGCCCTGGCACCACGGGGTCAACACGGCGGCCGGTACCGCGGCCGGGACCACCGCCGTGGCGATGCCCGCGACCTCTCCGTTGACCTGGCGCGCGAGAGCCAGGTGCTCGCGCAGCATCGGCAGCGAGCGCGCCGCCCACGCCTTGACGTCCGGATCGGTCGAGACCTCCGCCGCGCGCTCGAACATCGCGACGTCTTCCGTGTGGTCACGCACCATCTCGCTCATGTACGCGCGATCGAAATCCGCGCCGTTGAGCGCACTCAGGCGATCTCGCATGGCCTGCTGCGAGGCATCGAGCGTCGTCGGGAGCTCGATGCTCTTGCTGCCTGCGAGCGCCGAGAGCTCGGTGTTGCTGCGGCCATGATCGGTCACCATGCGCTCCGCAAACGACCGCACGGACGGACGCGCGGCGCGCCGCGTTGCGATCTGCCCGAGCTCCACCTCGGCGACGCCGTCACTCGCCGCCTTGTTCACGAACTGCCGATCCGCATCGTTCACCACTTGCGTCTGAGCCGCCGCCGGGCCGCTCACAGCGAGCAGCGCGGCGACCGCGAAGCTGAAGACAGTCAGCGCTTTCATGAAGGCTCCTCCTCGGGGACCCACCCCGGCTCCGGCTTGCCGCAAGACGAGTGCCACTGAGGTGCGGTACAGTGACGCGGGCATCCAGCCCCCGGGGGAGCGAACCGTGCGAGAAAACCGACTCAAGACCATGTGGAAGCGCGGCGAAACCGTCGTCAACGGGTGGCTGTCGATTCCGAGCGGATTCACCGCCGAAGTGCTGGCGCACCAGGGCTTCGACTCGCTGACCGTCGACATGCAGCACGGCGTCGTCGATTACCAGACCGCCGTCAGCATGCTGCAGGGCATCTCGACGACGGGCGTCATGCCGCTCGCGCGCGTGCCGTGGAACGATCCCGCACGACTGATGAAGATTCTCGATGCCGGCGCGTATGGCGTGATCTGCCCGATGATCAACACGCGCGAGCAGGCGGAGGCGCTCGTCGCCGCCTGCAAGTATCCGCCGCTGGGTTATCGGTCCTTCGGGCCGGTGCGGGCGTCGATTTACGCGGGCACCGACTACGCCGAGCGCGCGAACGAGGACATCGTCGTCATGCCGATGATCGAGACCGCCGAGGCGCTGAAGAATCTCGACGCGATTCTCTCGACGCCCGGGGTGGACGCCATCTATGTGGGGCCGTCGGACCTGAGCTTGGCGCTCGGCTGTCGTCCGCGGCTCGATCAAACGGATGCGCCGGTGGTCGAAGCACAGCAGCGGATTCTGGAGGCCTGCAAGCGGCACAACGTCGTGGCCGGCATCCACAACGCCACCGCCGCCTACTCGTTGAAGATGATCGAGCTCGGATATCGGTTCGTCACACTCGCCAGCGACACGCGGCATCTGGCCTTGAAGGCCGCCGAGGAAGTGGCGGCGGTCCGGAAGGGCGTCGGCGGCGGAGTCGTCCCCACCTACTGACACGATGGAGATGTTGCTCGCGCGCGCGCGCGCTCATCTGAGCGCCTTCGAGCGGCGCGCGCTTCCCGTCGACGGCCGCCGGCCGGCCGCCGTGGCGGTCGTGCTCGTGCGCGACGCCGATGGGCGCGCGTGCTTTCTGCTCACGCGACGCGCCGCGGGCCTGCGTCAGCACGCCAGGCAGTGGGCGCTGCCCGGCGGCCGGCTCGAGCCCGGTGAATCGGCCATCGCCGCGGCGCGTCGCGAGCTGCACGAAGAAGTCGGTCTCGAGCTCGAGACCGAGGCTGCGCTCGGCCTCCTCGACGACTATCCGACGCGCTCGGGCTTCCTCATCACGCCGGTCGTGTTCTGGGGCGGCGACGATCCCGCGCTGACGCCGAATCCCGACGAGGTGGCGTCCGTGCACCGCGTGCCGCTCGAGGACCTCGAGCGCCCCGACGTGCCGCGTTTGATCCGGATTCCGGAGAGCGACCGGCCCGTCATCCAGGTGCCGCTGCTGTCGACGCTGGTGCACGCGCCGACGGCCGCGGTCGTGTATCAGCTGCGCGAGGTCGTGATCCACGGACGGCCCACGCGTGTCGACCATTTCGAACAGCCCGTGTGGGCATGGGGGTAGCGCCGATGTTCACGCTGATCGAGTCGGGTCGTGAGTCCCGTGTCGAGGCGCGGGTCGAGGGCGGACACGTACAGCTGACGGCCGAGGCGCTGCGAGACGCGCTCGGATGGGAGCTGCACGACGGCACGCTGTGCAACGACGCGATGTGCGTGCCGCTGCCCGCGGGCTCGCGGCTCGGCGAGCACGGCGTGTTCGATCTCGCCGATGTCGCCGCCGTGCTCGACCGGCCGCTCGCCATCGATGGCGACGAAGGCGCCGCGTTCCTCGGCGTCTCGGCCGCCGAGCGCGCGCAGGCGCTCGGCAGCCTGTTCGCGCCGGATTTCACGCTACCGGACCTCACGGGCCGCGCGCACACGCTGTCGTCGTACCGCGGCAAGAAAGTCTTCCTCGTCGCCTGGGCGTCGTGGTGAGGCTGCCGGCTCGACCTGCCCGTGTGGCAGGCGCTCTATGAGGAGCTGCGCGACCGGGCATTCGTCGTTATTGCCGTGGCGCTCGACAAGAGCGCCGACGATGCCCGCCCGTGGATCGAGAAGGCCGCGCCCACGTATCCCGTGCTGATCGACACGCAGCACGTGCTCGCGGACCTGTACAACGTCGTGAACGTGCCGACGGCGCTCTGGATCGACGAGCGTGGGCGGATCGTGCGGCCGAACGACGTCGTGTTCGGCACCGACACTTTCAAGCACATCACCAACCTCGAATCCGCGCGCCCGCTCGCCGCGCTGCGCGCCTGGGTGCGGGGAGAGACCGCCGGCTACGCGCCACCCGACGCGCGGGCCCTGCAGACCTTGCCGACCGCGCTCGACCAGCAGGCGCGGGCGGAGTTCGGGCTTGCCGAGTGGCTTGCGCGTCACGGCCGACACGCCGCGGCGGAGCGGCACTTCGTGCGCGCGGGCGAGCTGGCACCGCACGACTTCACGATTCGTCGCGGGTCGATGCCCATCCGCGGCCTCGATCCGATGGGCCCGCCGTTCCGGACGATGCTCCAGGAGTGGGTCGGCGGCGGCCGCCCGTACTATCGCCCGTTGCCCGATACGCGTGGCTAAGACCGTTTTGCTCGTCTGTCAAGCGAACACGTGTCGCAGCGTGATGGCGCACGCGCTGCTCGAGCGCATGCTCGTCGCCCGCGGGCTCGGCACGCGCATTCGCGTCCGCTCGGGCGGCATCGGGCCGCATGTGCGCGACGGCATGCTGGCGTCCCTGGACGCGCGCATCGTGCTCCGTGAGGACGGCATTCAGCTCGCCGAGGACACGATCGTGTCGACGGACCTCACGACTCACGAAGACGTGCTCAGTGACGCCGACCTGATTCTCACGATGACCGACGAGCAAAAGCGGCTCGTGCGCGGGCGACTTGGTGGTGTCGAGCGCGCCGTGTACACGCTGGGCGAGTTCGCGGGCGACGGCGCCGACATTCGAGATCCGGTCGGACAGGACGAGGCCCGCTATCGCTTCACGCGCGACGAGATCAAGCACCGGCTCGAGCGCTCGCTCGATCGGCTGCTGCGGCTGCTCGACTGATCGATCGGCGTACCTTCATCGCGGGCGTGGCCGCCGGGCTGGTGCTGCCGGTGCACGGCGCGCGTGCCGCGGCGCCCACCGTCGGCGTGCTGACCGAGCACGCGCCGCTCGCGGCGATCTTCGCGCAGGGGTTGAGCGACGCGGCCTGGGGCGTCGGCCGCGACGTCGTCGTCGTGCGGCGCGGCGCGGGCTCTGACGCCTGGCGCAGCGCGGTCCGGGAGCTCGGCGCACTGCCGGCACGCGTCATCGTCGCGGGCAGTCATGCAGCGGCGCGCGCCGCGCACGAGGCCACGGACGTCATTCCGATCGTGGCCATCGACCTCGAGCACGATCCGATCGTGAGCGGCTTTGCGCACACGCTGCAGCGGCCCGGTGGCAACATGAGCGGACTGTTCTGCGACTTCGACGACAGCATGCGCCGGCTCGTGCAGGCGGTGCGCGACGCCGTTCCGGTGGCGACCCGGATGGTCGCGCTCACCGACGGACAGACGACCGAGGCCCAGGCGCGCGCATTCGACGAGGCGGTTCGGCTGCAGGGCGTGCCCGCGGACATGCTGGCGCTCGGCGCGGGCTCTTCCGACGCGCTCGTCGACGGTGTCGCCGCCGGTCGTGCGGTCCTGGTCGTCCTTTCATCGTCGCGGCTCACCGCCGAGGCGCCGCGCCTGATCAAGCGTGCCGCCCGGCGAAAGCTCGCGTCGGCGGGCGCCTTCGTGCGCTACGCGCATGCGGGCGGGCTCCTCGCGCGCGGCCCGAGCGTGGCCGACGCGTTCCGACGAGCCGCGGCCATCGTCGACCGGGTGCTCCGGGGCGCGCGCATCGCGGACGTCGCCATCGAGCGGCCCCCGCGGTACGAGCTCGTCGTCAACGCGCGCACCGCGGCCACGCTCGAAATCACGCTCCCCGCGAGCCTGTTGTCCACCGCCGACCACGTGATCCGCTGACGGCTGCGGTATGCTCGGGCGGTGGTCGCGGTGAGTCGCTGGCTTGCCCCGTGGACGCGGAATCGCCTGTTCCGCAAATACGTCGTCCCGTTCGCCGCCGTCGTGTGCGGGGCACTGCTGGCCAACGGGCTGCTCGACATCTACTTCACCTACCGCGAGGCGCGCGCGCAGCTTGGCCAGCTGCAGCGCGAGAAGGCGAGTGCGGCCGCGCTGCGGATCGAGCAGTTCGTGCGTGAGATCGAGCGGCAGATCGCCTGGACCACGCAGCCGCAGCTGACGCCGATGCCCGCCGCGCTCGAGCAGCGGCAGATGGACTACGTGCGGCTGCAGCGTCAGGTGCCCGCGATCACGGAGGTCGCGTTCATCGACGGCAACGGCCGCGAGCAGCTGCGCTTATCGCGCGTGATGATGGACGTCGTGGCGAGCGGCGCCGATGCGTCGAACGATCCGATCTTCCGGGAGACGCGCGGCGGCCGCGTCTGGTACGGGCCTGTCTATTTCCGCAAGGAATCGGAGCCGTACATGACCGTGGCCGTACCGCACGGGTCCTCGCCCAAGGCCGCGGTGACGGCGGCCGAGGTCAACCTCAAGTTCATCTGGGACGTCGTCTCGCAGATTCACGTTGGTCGCCTCGGTCAGGCGTACGTCGTCGACCGTGAAGGACAGCTCATCGCGCATCCCGACATCAGCCTCGTGCTCCGTAAGACGGATTTGTCGACGCAGCCGCACGTCGCCGCCGCCCGCCGCGGGGACGGGGACGCGATGCTCTCCACCGACCTCGGCGGCCGTAGCACGCTCGTCGCGCACACTGTCATCGCGCCGCTCGGCTGGACGGTGTTCGTCGAGCAGCCGCTGACCGAGGCCTTCCAGCCGCTCCGGGGCGCGATTTTCCGCACGGCGCTGCTCATGCTCTTCGGCGTGTTCGTCTCGGTGGTCGCCAGCCTGGCGCTCGCCCGCAAGATCGGCGGCCCCGTCGAGGCGCTGCAGGCGGGGGCGGAGCGGATCGGCGGCGGTGAGCTCGCGCACCGCATCGACGTCCGCACGCGCGACGAGCTGCAGGACCTCGGCGACCAGTTCAACCGCATGGCCGACCAGCTGCAGCAGTCGTACGCGACGCTGGAGCAGAAGGTCGAGGACCGCACGCGGGAGCTTAGCGAATCGCTGGACCAGCAAACGGCGACGGCCGACATCCTGCGCGTGATCTCCGGGTCGCCGACGGACGTGCAGCCCGTCCTCGACGCGGTGGCGGAGCGTGCGGCGCGGCTCTGCGGAGCCACCGACGCGCTCATCTATCGGACCGACGGCGGGACCATGCGACGCGTCGCGCATTTCGGCGGGATCGCGTCGGTGGCCGAGCAGCACGCCGTCACCCGCGACACGCCATCGGGCCGGGCCGTCCTCGAGCGCCGGACGATTCACCAGCACGACATCCTGGAGGCGTTCGCCCGCGGCGAGTATCTCGAGGCGCGCCCGCTGCAGCAGGCGACCGGGTTCCGCACGATCCTCGTGGTGCCTCTGGTGCGTGAAGGCGACGTGATCGGCCTCATCAACATCCGACGCCTCGACGTACAGCCGTTCACGGAAAAGCAGATCGCACTCGTCCAGACGTTCGCCGACCAGGCCGTCATCGCCATCGAGAACGTTCGGCTGTTCAAGGAGCTGGAGGCGCGAACATTCGAGCTGACGCGCTCGGTCGAAGAGCTGCAAGCGCTCGGCGAGCTCGGGCGCACTCTGGCCTCCACGCTCGACCTGCCGACGGTGCTGAAGACGATCCTGACTCAGGCCAACGAGCTCGCCGGGACCGACGGCGGCGCGATCTACGAGTTCGAGGCCGAGGGCGGGCGCTTCCATCTGCTGCACGCGAGCGAATCCTTCGATGCGGCGTTCCTCGAGGTCCTCCGTGCGACCCCCCTCGTCTACGGCGAGGGCGCCGTCGGCCGCGCCGCCGAGGCGCGCGAGCCGGTCCAGATTCCCGACATTCTCGATTCGACGTTTTACACGAGCCGCATCCGCGACGCCGTACTCGGCGCGGGCTACCGCGCCCTGCTGGCGGTCCCGCTCGTCAGTGAGGACGAGGTGGTCGGCGCGCTCGTGATCAATCGCCGCGCGCCGGGGGAGTTTCCGCCGCGGGTGGTAGACGTGCTGCGGACGTTCGCGACCCAGTCCGCGCTGGCCATTCAGAATGCGCGGCTGTTCCGTGAGATCGAGGAGAAGAGCCGTCAGCTGGAGGCGGCCAATCGGCACAAGGACGAGTTCCTCGCCTCGATGTCGCACGAGCTGCGCACACCGCTGAACGCGGTCATCGGCTTCTCCGAGGTGCTGCTCGAGCGGATGTTCGGCGACGTCAATGACAAGCAGGAGGAATACCTGCAAGATATCCTCGCGTCCGGTCGCCATCTCCTTTCGCTCATCAACGACATCCTCGACCTCGCCAAGATCGAGGCCGGCCGCATGGAGCTCGACCTGGAGGAGTTCGACGTCGCGCAGGCTGTCGACAATGCCGTCGTCCTCGTGCGCGAGCGCGCCACGCGCAAGGGCCTCACGCTCGACACGGAGCTCGATCGCCGGCTCGGCTCCGTGCGCGGCGACCAGCGCAAGGTGAAACAGGTGCTTTTGAACCTCCTTTCGAACGCGATCAAGTTCACGCCGGAGGGGGGCCGCATCGAGGTGAGAGCGCAGCGACTGGACGGCCAAGTCGAGATGTCCGTCACCGACACCGGGATTGGCATCGCGGCCGAGGATCTCGACACGGTGTTCGAGGAGTTCCGTCAGGTCGGGACCGACTACGCGAAGAAGCACGAAGGGACGGGCCTGGGTCTGACGTTGTCGCGCAAGTTCGTCGAGCTGCACGGTGGACGGATCTGGGTGAAGAGTCGGCCCGGCGAGGGCTCGACGTTCACGTTCACGTTGCCGGGGGGGCCATGGCCGGTGAGCTGATCCTCGTGGTCGAGGACAACGAGAAGAACCGCAAGCTGGTCCGCGACGTGCTCGTGCACCAGGGATACCGGCTGCTCGAAGCCGAATCCGGCGAGGAGGGAGTTCGGCTCGCACGCGAGCATCGGCCCGCGCTCATCCTGATGGACATCCAGCTCGGCGGCATCAACGGCATCGAGGCGCTGCAACAGCTCCGCGCGGCGTCCGAGACGCGGGACATCCCGGTCATTGCCGTCACCGCATCGGCGATGACGGCCGATCGCGCGAAGATCATGGCCGCCGGGTTCGACGCGTACCAGTCCAAGCCGATCAGCGTCCGGCCGTTTCTCGCGGCCGTCCGCGAGGCGCTCGACCGCGGAGCGCGGGCGTGACGGCGGCGAAGATTCTCGTCGTCGACGACACGCCGAGCAACGTCAAGCTGCTCGCGGACGTTCTCGGCGCGAAGGGGTACGCCGTCGTGACGGCGGCGTCGGGGCCCGAAGCGCTCGAGTCGGTCGAGCGCGAGCGCCCCGATCTCGTCCTGCTCGACGTGATGATGCCGGGCATGAGCGGCTACGACGTGTGCCGCAAGCTGCGCGCGAATCCTGCAACGACGATGCTGCCCGTCGTCATGGTCACCGCCCTCGACCCCGGCCAGGAGCGCGTCAAGGGTATCGAGGCGGGCGCCGACGATTTCCTCACCAAGCCGATCCACCAGCCGGAGATATTGGCGCGCGTACGCTCGCTGCTCCGGATCAAGAGTCTGTACGACGAGCTGACGGACCTCAACCGCACACTCGAGCATCGCGTGAGCGAACAGGTCACACAGCTCGAGCGGCTTTCGCGCCTCAAGCGGTTTTTCTCCCCGGCGCTGGCGGAGGCGATCGTCAGCGGCGGCGCCGAGGACCCCCTCAAGAGTCACCGCCGCGAGATCGTCGTCGTCTTTCTCGATCTGCGCGGCTTCACCGCCTTCGCCGAGACCTCGGAGCCCGAAGAAGTCATGAGCGTGCTCCGCGAGTACCATGCCGCGATGGGCGAGCTCGTCCTGGCGCACGAGGGCACGCTCGAGCGGTTCACCGGCGACGGCATGATGGTGTTCTTCAACGACCCCGTGTCCGTGCCCGATCCGCAAGCCCGCGCGCTCCGCATGGCGCTCGCGATGCGCACGAGCGTCGAGGCGCTGACCGGCCGCTGGCGCAAGCTCGGCTTCGACCTGCACATCGGCATGGGGATCGCCCAGGGCTACGCGACACTCGGCGCCATCGGGTTCGAAGGGCGCTGGGACTACGGCGCGATCGGCACGGTCACCAACCTCGCCGCGCGGCTCTGCGGCGAGGCGCGGGGCGGTCAGATCCTCGTGTCACGCCGGCTCTATTCCGCCGTCGAGCCGCTCGTGGAAGCCGAGCCACTCGGTGAGCTGACGCTGCGCGGCTTCGCGCGCCCGATCACCGCGTTCAACGTGCTCCGCTCCCGCGGCTGAGCTCGACGGCGCGCTGCCCGCAGGGAGCACGACGAGCAGAAGCGCGACGACTACCCGAGCGGGTACCGGAACGGCGCCCACCCGATCCCCTGGATCGGCGTCGGCGTGTACGTCTTCACGCTCGACGTGCGCGGCGCGGCCGGTGTCGACGGTCGCGCTTCTGCCTTCGCGCCGGACTTGGGCGCTGCCTTCGCCACCGCCTTCACCTTCATCGGCTTTTTCGCGCGTGCTCGCTTTTTCATGGCGCGCAATTTACAGTAGCCTCGGATGCCGGTCAAACGAGCGCGTTTGTCCAGGCGCGTGGCGAAGCTTCTCGGCGCCGAGCGCGTGTGTCGCGTCGCGACGGTGGGTGAGGCCGGCATCCCCCATGTCGTTCCGGTGTGCCACGTCGTGGTCGGCGACCGCCTCTATTTCGGCTCGGGCGACGACGCACGAAAGGTGCTGAACCTCCGACACAACCCCCGTGTCGCGGTGACGGTCGATCTGTACAGCGAGGATTGGTCTCAGCTGCGCGGCGTCATGGTGCAGGGCACGGCAACGCTCGTGCGCCGCGGCCGGGCGTTCATGCGCGCTCGCGCGCGACTGTACGCGAAATATCCGCAGTATGCTCGCGAGGCGGCCTTGTCGGTCTCCGATTCCGTGATCGTGGAAGTCACCCCGACGAACGTCTTCTGCTGGGGACTCGACTGAGCGTCTCGCCCCCGGGGGCGCCCCTGGTACGCGCGGCCGGCGCGCTGGTGGGCCCGCCACCCCTGGGTTGCTGTGTGGATCGCCGTCCTTGTCATCCCGGTCGCGCTCCTCGCGCTCCGTCTGCTCGACGACTCCGCCCTCCGCGTGGTGATCGCATACATTCTCGTCGCCATCGGGCTCGCGTTCGTCCTGGTGCTCGCCGTTGCCGTGGTCGCGAGCGGCGCGGGCGGGCTCGCGCGCGGCGCTGTCGCGTTGTTCGTCCTCGGGCTCCTCACGCTTCCGATGCTCCACGTGATCGGACGCCGGTCCTGCCCGGAGCTGATGGGCCCGGACCATGGCCTGCGCGTGTCGACGCAGGTGTTCGACGCGTGGCGGAATCGTGAGCCGGTCCCGAGCGTGTTGTGGGCGAGTGCCGACCTCGGATCCGCCTGGAGCTCGTACGTCGACGGGCTCGCGCTGCGGGAGTGCCACGTCACGGGCTCCGGCTGCTGGGAACGTCTTGCGCCGGTGGCGATGACGAAGAATGGCACGGGTTCCGCGTGATCGTGCAGCGCCCCGACGGCGAGCTCGTCGCGAGGACCGTCGTCGTTCACACGCGCGCGGCCGACGGTGGCTGGGCCATCGCCGACATCGAGGGACTCGAGCCCTAACCGCGGCGCGCGTCGCCGGCGGCGAGCCGACGTAGAGCCGGCCCGGTGAGCCGCGTCAGCAGCCATTCGCGGCGCAGCTCGGCGCCGAGCCGCCGGTAAAAACGGATCGAGGGCGTGTTCCAGTCGAGGACCGTCCATTCCATGCGCCCGCAGCCCCGCCGTACCGCGATGCGTGCGAGCGCCCGCAGCAGCGCGCGCCCGGCGCCCGCACCACGTTCCTCCGGCAGCACGAATAGGTCCTCCAGATAGAGGCTCGGCCGCCCGAGAAACGTCGAGTACGTGAAAAAATAGAGCGCGAGCCCGATCGGACGCCCGTCGCGGCGGCAGATCAACGTCTCGAAGTACCGCCGACGGCCAAAGCCGTGGCGACGGATGGCGGCCGGCCCGATCACGCACTGCCGCTCGAGCCGCTCGTAGCGCGCGAGGCCGCGGATCAGCTCACAAATCGCCGCCGCGTCGCGCGGGCGGCCGCGTCCCACCGTGATGTGGCCCTGCCGCCGCCGAGGCCTCGCCACGTCAGGCTCCGGCGATCTGCAGCAGCATCTCCGTGTACGCGCGCGTGCCCTCGCGGACGTTCTCCAGCGAGATGCGCTCGTCGTTGCCGTGCACGCGGCCCCATTCGTTGTCGTCCAGCACGAATGGGCTCCAGCCGTACGACTGCAACCCCATCCGGCGAAACACCCAGCTGTCGGTGAACGCGACGAGGATCTCCGGGGCGACGACGACGTTCGGCGCGCGGCGCGCCAGCGCGTCGGCGAGGACCTTGTAGAGCTCCGTGTCCGGCGGCGAGAGGTTGGGCGTCTTCGGTTCCCGAGCAAACTCCACCTGAACGTGGTCGTCGGCGACGACGCGCCTGACCCAATCGCGCACCTCGACGGGATCGTCGCCGGCGAGCAGGCGGCAGTCGATGTCCGCGACCGCCTCGGGCGGGATGACGTTCAGCTTCTGGCTGCCGCGCAGCATGTTGATCGCAAACGTCGTCCGCACCATGGCGGCCCAGTCGCGTCGCGCGAGAAAGCGCGCGCGGAATGCGGGCTCGCGCAGCGAAGCCGCGACGTCGTCGAACCCGTCCGCGTCGCCGGCCGGAAGCACTCGCGCCAGCGCACGGAAATATTCGCCGACCTCGGGCAGCACGCGCAGCGGCCGTTCGGCGGCCAGCAGCCGTGCCAGCGCACGAATCAGGCGGTGCGGAGCCGTGTCGGGCCACGGCATCGACGCGTGGCCGGGCGTATCTCGCGCCGTCAGCGTCAGCGGCAGGCCCGTCTTCTCGGAGATCACGATGTGGCCGAACGGCTGCCGGTGGTGCGGATCGATCTCGATGCCGCCGAGCTCCGTCAGCGCGTACTCGGCGCCGGCGAGCCAATCCGGCTGAGACGCGGCGACGAACTGCGCCCCGAACGCGCTTCCCGCTTCCTCGTCGGCGGTCGCGAGAAAGATCAGATCACGCCGCAGGCGGCGACCGGCGCGCTTGAGCGCCAGGAGCGCGACCAGCTGCAGGATCCCGGTCGATTTCATGTCGATGGCGCCGCGCCCGTAGAGGAATCCGCCCTTGATTTCGCCGCCGAACGGCTCGACCGTCCAGAACCGCGGGTCGGCATACACGACGTCGATGTGGTGGTGCAGCACGAGCGCGCCGAGCGATCCATCGCCCTTCAGCCGGGCCATGAGGTTCGCGCGTCCGGGCGCGGACTCGACGATGCGACTCTCGATGTCCTCTCGGCCGAGCGCTTCGGCCAGGAAGCGAGCGCCCGCGATCTCGTTGCCCGGTGGGTTCGTCGTGTCGATGCGGAGGTAGGCGCCGAGCAGCTCGACGGCCTCCTCACCGAGGGCGTGCCAGTTCATCGTGTGCCGCGCATGGTGATCAGCTGGCGCGCGGCGCCCGACGCGGCGAAGGATCGCCCACGTGCACGTGCGCGCCTGTCGCCTCGCCGGCCACGCGGCCGCGGAACGCGAGGAACGACACGCCGCGCGCGCGCAGCCACGCGATCAGTGCTTGGCCCTCGGGGCTGTCGGGATGCACGGCCACGTCGAGCGCATTCCGATGGTCGAAGCCGAGGCGATCGTGCGCCGGCGTCTGTCCCAGCGCGCTGACCGGCAACGCACGCCGGAAGCGCTCGGCGAAGAATGTCCCGATCTGCCCGACGAGCTGTGTGAGCGACCACTCGCGCGGGCCACGGAAGCGGACGAGCGTCGGTGTGACGTCGACCGCGCCGAGCGCGGGCGGCGGCATCGATGCGAGCACCGCCGCCGCTTCGGCCTCGGCCAGCATGCGATCGGCCTGCGCAATTTCCGCCTGCGTCGATACCAGCGCGGCCTCCGCCGTGGCGAGCGCGTCCTCCGCGGCGACGGCATCGCGGCGGGCGACGAGGCCTTCAGCCGCGAGCTGCCGGCGCTTATCGAGCGTCGTCCGCGCGCGCAGGACGGCATCTTCTCGGAAGGGCAACACGGTCGCGAGGCTCTCGCGATACTCGCGCGCGGCCGTCGCGGCATCCGAGGCGGCGCGCGCCGGCGCCGCGACCATCGGCGCGACACCGGAGGCGATGAGAAGGACGACGAACGCGACACGCCAGCCGGACATAGGCGCACATCTTACCGCGTTCTCGGCTTGACCTCAGGGGCACGCACCTCGCAGAGTAGCCGAGGTGTCCCGACTGCTCCTGCCGGACGACGTCGTTTTCACATGTCAGCAGTCGGGCGCCTGCTGCCGGAGCGACTGGCTCATCGGCGTCGATGCCGCCGCGCGGACACGTCTGGAGGCGACCGACTGGACGCGCGTCGATCCGCCGCTGCCTGCCGGCCCGAAGTTTGTGCCGCTGCCGTTTGCCCTGCCCGGCGGCGAGCGCTCCACGTTCGCGCGTCGTGCCGATGGCGCGTGCGTGTTTCTCGACGGCGACGGGCGGTGCGGCATCCACACGCGCCTCGGTGCGGCCGCCAAGCCTCAGGTGTGCCGCGAGTTTCCGTACTCGTTCGTCGAGACACCCGACGGCGTAGCGGTGGGGCTGTCCTTCGCGTGCACGGCCGTCCGCGCGCATCATGGACGCGCGCTATCCGAGCAACAGGACGAGATCGAGAGCGTGCTGTCGGGCAGCACGCGGGTCCGCCGGTTGCCTGACCCGCTGACGTTGTACTCCGGGATCGATCTCACGTGGACGCAGTACCGGCCCATCGAGCGCGCATTGCTGACGCTGCTCGGCGACGAGCGCTGCGCGCTTCCCACGGCGCTGGTCGCCGGGAGCGTGCTGATCAGTGTCTGCGTCGGACTCGCGCGCGCCGAAGCGGCCGCGCAGCGGGGCGGCCGTGCGCCGCGCGAAACGGTGGAAGGCGGCCTCGCTCAGCTCGAGGCCGACGGCTATCGCGCCGTCATTGCGATCGCCGAGCACGCGCGCGCGCCGCGGCGGCCGCGCCTCACGCCGCTGGCGCCGCTGTACACATGGCTCGAGTTCCAGCATCGACGGGCTTCGCGGATCGGACTCGTCTGCGCGCTGTATCGCAACGTGCTCCGATTCCGGCGCGGTCGCGGCCGGGTGCCCGATTTCATCACCGGTGGGCCTCCCTTCGACATTGGTGAGGTCGGCGCCGTCGCCTTCGATGCCACGGAGCCGGAGCACCAGCGGTTCCTGCGTGAGTACTGGCGCCACGTCGTGTTCCGCAAGACGTTGACGCCGCTGCACGGGGTGTTCCGTGGATATCAGACCTTGCTCGTGCTCTACGCGTTCACGCGGTGGGCGGCGAAGCTGACCGCATCACGCCGTGGGCGCTCGACGGTTGGACTCGGCGACGTCAAGGATGCCGTCCGACTCATCGAGCAGCGGCTCGTACTGCACGCGCGCTTCGCCGACGTGTTCGCCCTGAGCCCGGTTCTCACGCTTATGGCGGACCGTCTCTACCAGGACCCGGCGTTCGTGCGCTGGGCCGCGCTCGATACGTAAGTCCGCGTCGATACAGGTCTCTCCGGCAGTGTCAACCTGATAATAATCTTGACGGCGCGCGAGCCGACATCTTACGGTGGGTGAGAGTCCCCTGCTGCTGCGCCGGGCGCCCGCCCGGGTTCGGTTCACACGCGGAGCCACACATGGCGAGGCTCGACGCCTTCTTCAAGCTCATGTTCGATTCAGGGGCCTCCGACCTGCACATCACGTCGGGCCAGCCGCCGATCTTGCGCGTGCATGGCGAGCTCGAGCGGGTGAAGTACGACCCGATGGACGACGAGACCCTGCGCGCGATGCTGTACGAGATCGCGCCCGAGGTCACGATCAAGAAGTTCGAGGAAACGGGGGACGTCGACTTCGGCTACGAGATCCCGGGCGTCGCCCGCTTCCGCGCCAACTACTTCATGCAGAAGTACGGCTGCGGCGCCGTGTTCCGCCAGATCCCGAGCCGCGTCGTCACCGCGGACGAGCTCGGGCTGCCGCCAATCCTCAAGAAGTGCGCGATGCTGCCCAAAGGCCTCGTGCTTGCCACCGGCCCGACCGGCTCCGGCAAGTCCACGACGCTGGCCGCGATCGTCGATCACGCCAACCGCAATCGGAAGGACCACATCGTCACGATCGAGGACCCGATCGAGTTCGTGCACCAGAGCCAGGGCTGTCTCGTCAACCACCGTGAAGTCGGCATGCACACCAAGTCGTTCGCGGCAGCGCTGCGCGGCGCGCTGCGCGAGGACCCCGACATCATCCTCGTCGGCGAAATGCGGGATCTCGAGACGATCCGCCTGGCACTGGAGGCGGCCAACACCGGCCACCTCGTGCTCGGCACGCTGCACACGACCAGCGCGGCCAAGACCATCGACCGCATCATCGAGGTCTTCCCGGCCGAAGAACAGGCGCAGGTGCGCAACGGTCTGTCGACGGGCCTCAAGCTCGTCGTCGCCCAGAACCTCTTCAGGCGCATCGACAAGAAGGGGCGCTGCGCGGCGCTCGAGATTCTGGTCTGCACGGCGGCCGTCGGCAACCTGATCCGCGAGGGCAAGACCGTTCAGATTCCATCGGCCATCCAGACAGGCAAGCAGTTCGGCATGCAGACGCTCGACGACGCCATCATGGCGGTGCTGCAGAAGGGCTGGATCAGCGCGGAAGAGGCGTACGACAAGGGTATCGACAAGTCGAAGTTCCGGTCGTTCCTGAAGACGCCACCCGACGAGCTGAACCAATAAAGGAGCGGCCATGCGGAAATCCGAGATCGACGACCTGCTCGGCCTGATGCTCGACTCGCACGACAACGTGTCGGACCTGAACATCACCTGCGAGCGGCCGCTCCAGGTGGAGGCCGCCGGCGAGCTGTGCCCGGTGGCGGCCGACCCCGCGATCGAGAGCCTGACGCCGTTTCAGACGGAGATCTTCGCGCTCAACCTGATCAACAGCGAGCACCGGCTCACCGAGCATCTGCTGCGGCAGGGCTCGTGCGACTCGTCGTACGCCCTGCCGGGACGCGCGCGGTTCCGCGTCAACATCTTCTCGCAGCGCGGAAACTTCTCGATCGTCCTGCGGAAGCTCGAGACCCAGATCCCCACGATCGAAGACCTCAAGCTTCCCGAGGCGTTCAAGAAAATGGCGGAGGAGAAGAACGGGCTGATCCTCGTCACCGGTGCCACGGGCTCCGGAAAGACGACGTCGCTGGCCGCGCTGCTGAACGAGATCAATAACACCAAGGCCGTTCACGTGGTCACGCTCGAGGACCCGGTCGAGTACGTCCATCACGGTCGCAAGGCCACCTTCAACCAGCGCGAGCTCGGACAAGATTTCGACTCCTTCGCGAGCGGCCTCCGGGCTGCGCTGCGCCAGGCGCCGAAGATCATCCTCGTCGGCGAGATGCGCGACCGGGAGACCGCCGAGCTCGCGCTCAAGGCGTCCGAGACCGGCCACCTCGTCCTGTCCACCCTGCACACGGTCAACGCGGGTCAGGCCATCGGCCGAATCATCGGCATGTTCGACCAGGAGGAAGAGAAGCAGATCCGCCAGCGACTGTCGGAGACGGTGCGGTGGATCACCGGTCAGCGCCTCGTGCCGAAGATCGGGGGCGGACGCTGGGCCGTCCATGACATTCTCGCGAACACGCTTCGCACGAACGAGCTCATCCTCAACGGCGAGTCCGACGGCAAGTCGTTCTACGACGTGCAGGACGTCGGCGAGCCGTACCTCATGACGACGTTCGATGTGGCGCTGCTGCGCTCGTACGAGCAGGGGCTCGTCACCGAGGAGACCGCCACCGCATACTGCACACGCAAGAGCGTCGTGCAGCGCGGCATCGACCAGATCAAGCAGAAGCGCGGCGAGCAAACGACCACCCTCGGCGGACTGCGGCTCGACGCCGACTACAACCGCCGCCTCGGGATCAAGGGGTAAGCGATGAGCGAGACCTCCCAGAACCCGTTTGACCAGCGGCTCGTCCTCGTCTGCGAAAACGCGCCGGAGCGCCAGCCGATCATCCGGGCCGCGCTCGAGCAGCTCGGTTACACGATGCTTCCGGCAGCGACGGCAGAAGAGGCCACCGAGCGCCTGCGCCGGCACGCGTTCGAGATCGTCATCGTCGACGAGCGCTTCGAGTCGAGCGGCGTGCTCGACAACGCTGTGCTCGGGACCCTGAACACGATGCCGATCGCGTTGCGCCGGCCGATCTTCGTCGTGCTGCTCGGGCGGGAGTTCAAGACGTTCGACAACATGATGGCGTTTGCGCGCTCCGTGAACGTGGTCGTGAACCTGAACGACCTCCCGCACTTGCCCGCCATCATCCGGAAGGGCCTCGAGGACAACAACGAGTTCTACCGGGTCTTCAGGGACATGCTTGCGGAAGTGGGTCGCCGCTGAACCAGGCGCGCCACCGGCATGACGACATTTTCCAAAAAGTATGAAGCGCAGTCGTCAGCCTGAACTACGCGCCACATCCCGTCGCAGCCATCGCGCGCGGGCGTAAGCGCACGCGACGGAGCGACATCCGCTCCACCAGCGCTTCCCCCCAGCGGTCCGAGTGGTCAGCCGGTGATCAGTTCGTCCGCGGTGTTGTAGTGTTGGCGTGCGACTGGGCATCGGATGCCCGTGGATTAGCACGCGACGTATCAGCCGCGTGTCGGACTGTCCCCGCCGGGGCATTCGAGCGCGCTCGGACGGTCGTCGAGCCAGGGGGCGCGCACGTCGGATAGGACGAACGTCCTGCCTGCCGGACGCGGCGTTTGCGCGCCGCGGCGCGCGCGCCGGAACTCCATCATTGCGGACGAAGATCGGCGCGCGCGTTGCATTCTCTCGCGAGTGATGGAAGCGGTGGCCGACAAGGTCGAGTGTCAGACAGAGCTGAACGACGAAAGCGTCGCGAGGTTTCACCGCGACGGCTTCATGGCCGTGACCGGGTTCACGACACGTGAGGACCTTGACGAGGTCGCCCGGTTGCTCGCCGGCCTGTATCGGCGGTTCCAGGAGCTGTTCGACGCTCGCCGCGCGCACGATCTGGGCAGCGATCAGGACACTGCGCGGCCGATCCTCGAGATCAATCAGACCGTCGAGCTCGAGCCGCGCCTGGCCAACACGCTGACGTTTCGGCGTTGCGCGGCCGTGGCGGAGCGCCTGCTCGGGCGGCCGGTGGAGTACCGGTTCGATCACGCCATCTACAAGCCGCCGTTCAACGGCGCGGCGACCTCATGGCATCAGGACGAGGCGTATGCGCTGGAGCGGAAATATCTCAGCGCGCACTTCTGGGTGCCGCTCCAGGACGTCACGCGCGACATGGGCTGCATGGAGTTCATCCCGGGCAGCCACCGTGGCGCGCTCGGCCGCCATCATCGTCGCGACCGGCTGCGCGACGCACACGCGCTGGAACTGGTCGACCTCGACACCTCGCAGGCCGTGGCCTGCCCTATCCGCGCCGGCGATGCCACCGTGCACTTTCCGCGCACGGTCCACTACACCGGGCCGAACCGAACCGGGACGCCCCGAATGGCCTGGGCGCTCGAATTCGGACCGCGGCGCCCGCTCCGCGCGCGTGTCGTCGCCAAAGCGCGGCTGATGTGGCGCCGCGTCACCCGCTGACGCGGCTCAGCGCTTCTTTCCGAACGGCGAGGCCTTGTTCGCGAAGGCCGGCTGGATCGGCTGGATCTTCGGCCCTCTACGCGTGAGCGCGATGGTGAGCTCGTAGCGCTTGTCGGCGTTGGCGTCCGAGTTGAACACGGCCACCCAGACCGCGCCGTGGTCGCGTCCGAAGTGCTCGATTTTCGTCCCCCCCGCGCGGTGTTTGCGTGGCTTTTCGGGCTTGCCGCCGAGCGGAGCCACGACGATCCACGCGTGGTCGCGCGGGGTGCCCTCTTCTGCAAGGCGGATCTCGAGGTCGATGGGCACCGGAAGCTCGCTTGTCTCGACAGTGAACACGCGCGCGGTCAGAGGCCCCGTTGCGACCTCGAACGTGTGCTTCATGTACCGCTCGGCGGGGCTCGTGAGCGTCCGCGTGTTCGCGTCGTGGCTGCCGGGCTGCTCCGGGCGGGTCACGACGGTCGTCGCGGCCTCGGTTTCGCTGATCGTGCCCGAAAGCCAGAGACCCGGTTCGGGCAGCACGTGGCCGAGCACCTCGCTCAGAAACGCCGGGAACGTTTTGTAGAGTCGCCCTTCGGCGACGACATACTGATACAGCTCCTGCCCGAGGGGAAAGTTGTCGTCCGGTGCGCGCCCGGTCAGCTGAGGGTTCAGCCGTGTGAGCGCCTCGCGCACGAAACCGGGCTCTTCCTTCTCGAGGCGCTGGAGCAGGATGCCGTAGCCTTCCGCGATCCGGCCGCCGTCGTACTCGTCCGCGCGTGACAGGGGTACCGCGAGCAGATGCGGAAAGCGCTTCAGCGTGTCGCGCACGGCGTCGGCGGGACGCAGCCCACGCTGAACGATCGATTCCCAACCGGCGCGCGCGCTGAGCCACCACTGGGCCGTGTCTTCGGCGAGACGCTGGAAGAGCTCCTCGCGCTCGCGCTGCTGCTCCGGCGTCTCGATCTCGATATGCTGGCCGCTGAGCCGGATCTGTGTGACGAGCGTCGAGCCGGGCGGCGCCCCCCGGCGTCCGTGTGGTGCCGCCGCTTCCGCGGGCTGGGCAACCGGTGCTGGCGACGCCACCGGCTGAGCGGGGACGGCTGGCGCCGAGGCCACCGTCGCGAGCGCAGGCGATGGCGCAGACGGCCGCGCCCGCGCGGCGGCTGTGGCGACGGCTGGGGCCGCGACGGTGCGGGAGAGGGTGGGCT
>JBKOUQ010000083.1:0-8637 GCA_046723475.1 Candidatus Methylomirabilota bacterium | reverse complement strand
TCACGGGCTGGGATGGCGCGGTCAAGACCAAGATTGCCCTCGAGCGCATTGCGCTCGACCGCTTGCCGGTACCACCCCCGCCGGGGCGGACGCGCTCGCTGTATCAGCTCTTTTTCGGCACGCCCATGGGCGGCGTCCCGTCGGCGCCGCTGCCGGTCACGTTGCCGAACGACCTCGGACTCGATCCCGGCGCAAAGGCGCAGCTGTGGTATTACGACGCGGCTCCGCTCCCCGGTGTGGCCGCGGCGTGGCGCATGGCGGGACTTGGCACCGTGAGCGCAGACGGGCGAACGATCGCCTCCGATCCCGGCGTCGGCATCGCACGTTTCTGCGGTGTGTGCGGGCTCAGCTGCTTCATCGACAACGAGGACGCGCAGCCCTCCGCCGACGAAGGCACGCCCGAGGACGGCGAGCCCGTGAACCTCGCCATGGGACAGCACCTCGTCGACGCGGTCGACCTCGTGCAGCCGGGTCGCGTGCCGGCCGTCGTGTACCGGACGTACAACCCGTTCGACGCGTTCGGACGCATCAGCGGCTTCGAGCTGGTGCTGGGCCAGGGCTGGGCGCTGTCGATCGACGTCGCGCTGCTCGACGTCAATACGTCGGCGCGCCGCCTCATCATGCCGGGGAACGCGCGGTATGACTTCGCCCGTGAGCCGGACGGCGGATTCGTAAACCGCACGAACCCGCGGTTCCGTGGTGCGACGATCGTGCAGGAAGCCGACGGCGTTCAGGCGCTTCGCTTTGCCAGCGGCACCGTGTGGCGATTTCGCGGCGGGTGGATCGGACGCGGTCGGATACGGCCAACCACGGGACTGAATCTTCTCGTGGAGCAGCGGGACCGCCACGGCAACGCCCTCACCGTCTCGCGTGACGCCAACGGCGGCCCGACCGCGGTGACACAGTCGGACGGTCGGAGCATCGTGTTTACCACGTCGCTCCTCGAGCCCGCCGATCCGACGTCCGCGCGGCTCACCGCGGTGCGCGATGCCGTGGGCCGCACGGTGCAGTACGGCTATGACGCGTCGTCCCGGCGCCTCACGTCCGTCATCGACGCGGCGGCCGGCGAGACGCGATACACCTATGACACGTCCGGCCGGATCCTGACGATTCGCGATCAGAACGGCGTCACGTACGTCGAGGACGTGTACGACGCGCAGGGAAGGGTCAGCAGTCAGCGGCTGGCCGACGGCGGCGTGTGGCGCTATGTCTACGAGGGGCCGGTCGGCGCGCATACCGTCGTTCGGGTCACGGATCCGCGCGGGCACACGACGACGCACCGCATCGGCGCCAGCGGCCGTGGCGAGGAGGTGATCGACGCCCTGGGCCAGTCGACGCGCGCCCAGCGCGATACGACCGGCCTGGCCGGCGTCATTACCGACGCGCTGGGTCGCTCCGCACGGATCGAATACGACGGCGCTCTCCGACCCGCCACGGTCGTCGATCGCGACGCCAATCGCTGGTCGTTCACATACGATGCCTCTGGCCATGCTCAGACGATCACCGATCCGCTCGGCAACGTGAGCCGGTTCGAGTACGACAGCGCCGGAAACCTCACGGCGAGGATCAATCCCGAGGGCGACCGTCTGGAGTTCACGTACGACGCGGGCGGCGCGCCGACGAGCGTCACCGACGCGCTCGGCCGCACCACGACATATACGTACGACGCGGCGGGGAACGTCACGACGATCCGCGATCCGCTCGGGAACACGGCGACGTTCGAGCACGATGCCGGATCACGACTCGTCACGGCCACCGACCCCACAGGCGGTGTCACGCGCTGGTTCCACGACGCCCTCAATCGCGTCACTCGAGTGGTCGATCCGAACGGAGGCGTTTCGACGTTCGAGTACGACGCCAAGGGCAACCTGCTGAGCTTTTGGGATCAGCGTGGGAGCGCCACGACATACACCTACGATTCGATGGACCGCCTGCGCACGCGCACCGATGCGCTCGGGCGGACCCGGACCTTTGCGTACGACCTGAATGGCAATGTGATCCGCAGCGTCGACGCAAAAGGCCAAGCAACCGAGCACGCATACGATGCGCTGAATCGCCGGATCCGGACCACCCATGCCGACGGAACGATCGTGGAATACGTCTATGACGCCGTCGGTCGCCTGATCCGTGTGACGGACACCGAGGCGGGTTCGCTATTACTGACCTACGATGCCCAGGACCGCCTGATCGCGGAGACCAGCGACCAGGGCACCGTACGGTTCAGCTACGACGTGCTCGGACGTCGGCGCAGTCTCGACATGGGCGCCGGGATCGCTCTTACGTACGATTACGATCGCAACTCGCGCCTCAGGACACTCACCGATGCCAGCTGGGGCACCACGACGCTTGACTACCTGGCCACGGGACAGCTCCAGCGACGAACGCTTCCGAGCGGCTTTGCGACACGGTACGAGTACGACGACGCGGCTCGGCTCACACGTCTGACGTACGAGATGACGGGCGGCGTCGTGCGCGGCGATCTTGCGTATACGTATGATGGCGCGGGGCGCCGAACGGCGACGGCGGGGAGCCTCGCGCGCACGCTGCTCCCCGACACCGTCGATCTCGCGGGCTACGATGCCGCGAACCAGCAACTGCTGTTTGGCGACTACACGTTGACGTACGACGCCAACGGCAACGCCACGTCGTTGCTTGGCCGCAGCGGCCTGGCAACGCTCGCGTGGGACGCCCGGGACCGACTGCGCCGTGTGACGCTCCCAGATACGACGCTGACGTTCGCCTACGATCCGATCGGTCGGCGTACCGAGCGCGTGATCGGCGACACGATCGCTCGGTACCAGTATGCGGGTGCCGACGTCGCACGCGACAGCAGCGCCGGCGTTGACATACCGTACCTGCGTGGTCTCGGCACGGACGAGACGCTGGGTCAGGAACGCTCGCTCGCGTACATGATCGACGGTCGGCGAAGCACCATCGGCCTTGCGGACGCCGGCGGTGGCCTCGCACAGACGTTCGCCTACGAGCCGTTCGGCCATGCCTCGACGGACGGCGATCCCGACCGCGTTCGGTACCAGTTCACCGGGCGGGAACGCGATACCGACTGGCTGTACTACTACCGGGCGCGCTACTACGCGCCCCGTCTGGCCCGCTTCCTTCAGCCCGATCCGCTCGGCCGTGCCGGTGGCGGCAATCCGTATGTGTACGCGGCGAACAACCCGCTGTCGTTTGTCGATCCGTCGGGATTGCGGACGTACGCCGCGCATGGCTGCTGTCAGAACGCGAAGAGTCGCAAAGAATGGAGTGATTTTGCTACCGGACTGGAGAATTGGGATCCAGACGTGCGAGTCTTCCGCTGGAGCAGCAGCATCTTCTTCGACATTTTTCCATCGGCGAAGACGCCGAGCGACGCCCTGGTCGATCAGATCGTCCGCGATCTCGAGGCGCGACCTCTTGAACCGGGAGAGAAGCTGAACGTCATCGGCCACAGCGCCGGCGGCATCATCGCGAACAACGCCGCGAACACGCTCCGCGCACGCGGCATCCCGGTCGACAATCTCATCATGATGGGCACGCCACTGTTCCCCGGCACCATCAACTCACCGATGCCGACCGACGTACCGATCACCAACTTCGACGACAGATACGACATTCTGTCGACCACAAAATACGGGCCGAACGTCACCAATGTCACGACCACAAATCAGACCGAGGCCGGAACTTTTGACGCGCTTACCTCCCACACCGGGTACATGACGAACCCGATCGTGCTGAACAAGATCAGGAGTTTGATATCCAGATGATGTACTCCAGACGCGCGTTCCTTCGTCTCGGCGCGGCGGCGATCGTCGACGGTGTGGCCTCACCGGCGGCCGCCGCAGAGCCGATCTGGGATGCAGGCGACGTCGAGGAGTTTGCCGTACTCGGAGACGAGATCATCACGGTCGGACGCTATCTCAGAGCGCTCGACCTGAGGACGGGTCAGGAGCGGCGCAGCGCACGCCTTCGTAGATCGTCCAATGCTGAGGGCCCGGACGCGGTTGCAGCAACCGCATCGGCTATCGTGTTTGGCTGGTACGTCTGGTACGAGGACGTGTACATCGCCTGCGTCGACCCGCGCTCGGTTCAAACGCGGTGGACCCGTCGAATAAAGATCGTCGATCGTGAACGGGAGAACGTCCCTTACGTCACACCAGTCGTGCGGCCAGATGGCATCTTCGTTTTGATCTCGGGCAAATACAGTGAGAATTTGTTTCGACTGCGACCCGACACCGGCGAGACGGTGTGGTCTCGTTACATCCCGCACATGGCGCTGCGTGATGGCCTCGGCTGGCACGGCGGCCGACTGCTCGTGCGTTCGCGAGTCACTCGCGGCGCTGACGCGTCTGGAGATCTCCTTGCCGTGGATCCCGCGACCGGATCAACGGTGTGGCGCGTCCGCCTTCAAGGACAGCAGGAGCTCGGAGCAGAAGCAATGCTAGTCGCCGATAATCGAGCGTATATCGTCTCCCCTGTCCCACCGGGTAACGGGTGCAAGCTACATATCGTAGACCTCAACTCCGGCACGATTCTCAAGTCACACACGATCGACTCCCTCGCCGATCCGTTCGCGTTTCACGATGGGATCGTTTATTTGGGCGGCGGTCGTCCTGCGGCGTGGGACGTCAGTTCCGAGCAAATCGTTTGGCGCGCAGATCTGGAGCACCGTCACCCGAACATCGTCACGTTCATCACCCACCAACCCGTGTTCGACGCCGTTCGTCGGCGACTCTATCTCGGCGAGACCAAGACCTCATTCTTCATCCTGTCGTCAACGGACGGCAGCGTGCTCCGCTCCGTCGACGTCCGTCGTGGTTCCACTAACCCGAGCATTATGGCGACGTATGGCGCGTACCGAATGCATCTGGAGCGTGATGTCTTGCTTGTCGGCGCCGGAGTCAGCCGCCTGCTCGCCTTTTCCACGGCCTCGCTATAAGCCCCCCCCCCGGTGAACTCAGCTCTTCTTCGCGCGGCCAGTCACGCGCGATGTGTCCTGGCAGCGTGCGCCGGACTCGCCGGTGCCGGGGGTTCGGACGACGAGGCCCGCTACACCGCCGAGCTGGAAGTCCTCGCGGGCACGATCGCCCACGCGGTGACGATGCGCGACACGGACACGCTCTTGCGCTATGCCTGGCCCGAGATGGCTGAGGAGGCACGGCGACGCCTCGCCAAGCCGGACAGCGGGCTGGCGTGCGCGCTGTTCGATACGACATGTCTGCAGCGGCATGTTCGGGACGGCGACCGCCCGCGTGTGTCGATCGCGGACTTCTTCAAGCGGCAGCCGAACGCTCGCCTGCGCATTCATTACCTCGGCATGGCGATGGTCGGCCTGGGCCTGGACAGCCCCTATCACTACGCCCTGCTGACCTGGGTCGTGCCTGGGAGTGACGCCGACCGGAAGTTTCCCGCGCATGACCTCAGCCGGTGGAGTGACGACCACGTCAACACGTGCGTCATCTACACGAAGGCGACCGGATGGCGCTTTCAGAGTGACGTCGGCGTCTTCTTCTGCGCGAAGACCTTGGACCTCGAACCCGACCCGAGCTAGATCGTCCTCGACGCCCGCGTTTCTTGGCGCTCCCCCGCACCGCGTGGTACCTTACCGCCCAATTTTCCGACGTCCGCTTCCGACGGAGGGCCGCGCATGCCGTTCGTCAACATCACGATCTACGAAGGCCATGGCAAAGAGCGCAAGGACGAGATCGCGCGCCGCGTGACCGATACGATCACGGATGTCTGCAAGCTGCCGCGCGAGGCGGTGTGGGTCGTCTTCAACGAGGTAACGCCGCCCGACTGGTACGTGGCGGGCAATCCCGGCAAGAAGTGAGCGCGGAGTTCGAGAAGCTCGGCACCGGCTTTCTCTTCACCGAGGGGCCCCTGTGGCATCCGACGGGCAAGTTCCTGCTCTGGAGCGACATGCCCGGCGATCACATGCGGCGCTGGTCGGCGCGCGATGGCGTCACCACGTTTCGCAAGCCGTGCAACATGTCGAACGGTCTCACCTACGATCGTCAGGGCCGTCTGCTTGCGTGTGAGCACGCGAGCAGTCAGGTCACGCGCACAGAGGCCGACGGGCGCATCGTGCCGATCGCCACGCACTATCAGGGCAAGCAGCTCAACAGCCCCAACGACATTGTGTGCAAGTCCGATGGCGGCGTCTACTTCAGCGACCCGCCGTACGGCCGCGCCAAGTTCTACGGCGTCGAGCGGCCACAAGAGCTGTCGTTCCAGGGCGTGTTTCGCGTCGGGCCCGATGCGAAATCCCCGGAGCTGCTCGTGGACGATTTCGACCGCCCGAACGGGCTCTGCTTCTCGCTGGACGAGCGGCGCCTGTTCATCAACGACACCGTGCGCAAACACATCCGCGTGTTCGACGTCACGGCCAAGGGCACGCTCGGCAACGGGCGCCTCTGGGCCGAGACCAGAGGCGACAAGCCCGGCGCACCGGACGGGATGAAGCTCGACTCTGCGGGCAACGTGTACTGCTGCGGGCCCGGCGGCATCCACGTGTTCGATCCCGATGCTCACCTGCTCGAGGTGATCGAGACGCCCGAGCACACCGCCAACTTCGCCTGGGGCGACGACGACTATCGCTCGCTCTTCGTCACCGCCTCGACCTCGCTCTATCGCATCCGCCGCCCGATCGCGGGCTTCCCGGTTTTCTGATCGAGAAGGAGGACTCCATGCACCGACGCACGCTGCTCATCGTCCTGCTCTCCGTCGCGGTTGCGCTGCCGCTGGCCGCCGACGCCCAGAAGCCCATCAAGGTCGGCATGCCGATGCCGCTGTCCGGTCCGCCCGCGCTGTTCGGCGAGCCGGCCAGCAAGGGCGCCATGATGTTCGTCGAGGAGCTCAACGCCAAGGGCGGCGTCCTCGGACGCAAGATGGAGCTGATCACGCGCGACTCCAAGGCCGACGCCAACGAGGCGGTGCGCCAGGCGCGTGAGCTGATTCTGAAGGACAACGTCGACTTCCTCGTCGGCACCCTGACGTCCGCCGAAGGCCCGGCCGTCTCCGTTGTCGCCAAAGAAAACAAGGTCGTCTTCATCGCGCCGATCCCCAAGACGGATCAGCTGACGGCACCCGACAAGCTGCACCCCTACGTGTTTCGCGTGGCCGCCAACACCACGATGGAAGGCCGCAGCGCGGCCGAGATCGTGGCCAAGTGGCCGGTCACGAAGATCGCGACGATGTCATTCGACTACGCGTACGGCCAGGACGTGACGAAAGCGTTCGTCGAATATCTCAAGAAGGTCAAGCCGAGCGTGCAGATCGTCGACCAGCAGTGGCCCAAGCTCGGCGAGCAGGACTACAACCCGTTCATCAACGCGCAGATGGCCAAGAAGCCCGAGGCGATTTTCTCGTCGATCTGGGGCGGCTTCTTCGTCACGTACTCCAAGCAGGCCAAAGCCGTCGGCATGTTCGACGCCATCAACTACAACTTCATCGGCGTCGGTGAGGCCGCCACGCCGGAGACCACCAAGTCGATGGGCGCCGACTATCCCGTCGGCATCTGGGGCAACTCGTACGACGCCTTTTACTGGGGCGAGACGCCGGCGCACCGCGACTACACCGCGCGGCTGTCGAAGTACCTGAAGGACGAGTACCCATCGTCCTGGGCGATCCAGGGCTACATCGGCATGCAGTTCCTGGCCGAGGCCATCAAGAAGGCGAACAGCACGGATTCCGACAAGGTCGCGAAGGCGCTGCTGGGGCTGACGGTCGAGACACCGATCGGGCCGCAGACGATCCGCGAGAAGGATCATCAGGCCAATCGCGGTCAGCTCTATGGCAAGACCGTGAAGGATCCGAAGTATCCCTTTGCGATCATGAAGCCGATCACGTACGTCGACCCGACGAAGTTCATGGATTAGGCGATCGACCCGTCGTTCGTTTTCGCGCAGTCGGTCAGCGGGCTCACGGCCGCGATGTTTCTGTTCCTCATCGCGGCCGGGCTTTCGCTGATCTTCGGCGTGCTGCGCGTGCTGAACTTCGCGCACGGCACGTTCTACATGCTCGGTGCCTACGCCACGTTTCAGCTCGTGCAATGGCTGGGGGTGAGCGGCGGGCGCTTCTGGATCACCGCGCTCGGGGGCGCCCTGGCGATCGCCGCGCTCGGCGGACTCGTCGAGCGCCTCCTCTTCCGGCATCTCTACGGCAAGGAAGAGCTCTATCAGCTGCTGTTCACGTATGCGCTCGCGCTGATCCTGAGCGACGCGGCCAAGATGCTGTGGGGCACGCAGCAGAAATCGGTGAGCCGGCCGCCCGAGCTCACCGGGGCCCTCCGGCTCTTCGGCGCGACGATCCCCCACTACAACCTGTTCATCATCCTGCTCGGCCCGGCCATCGCGCTGGGTTTCTGGCTGGTGCTGCAGCGCACGCGCGTGGGCCGCTACATCCGCGCGGCCGCGCTCGACCGTGAGACGCTCGGCGCGCTGGGCGTGAACGTCGACGCGCTCTACACCGGGGTCTTCGTGCTCGCCTCGTTTCTCGGCGGGCTCGGCGGCGCGCTGATCAGCCCGATGCGCGCCACCACGCCCGGCATGGACACCGAAGTGATCGTCGAGGCGTTCGTCGTCGTGGTCATCGGGGGGCTCGGCTCGTTCTGGGGCACGTTTCTCGGAGCGCTGATCTATGGCC
>JBKOUQ010000291.1:0-14981 GCA_046723475.1 Candidatus Methylomirabilota bacterium | reverse complement strand
GCTCGTAACTGAACACCACGTCGTCGGCCGTGAGCTCGCGCGCCTTCATCACACCCGGCTTGTCGGGGAACATGACGCCGCGCCGCAGATGCACGACCAGCGACAGCGGGTTGTCTTTCCACTCCCAGCGCTCGGCCAGCTCGCCCCGGATCGCGTCGCTCGGCAGCCAGGCGTCGGCGTAGAACTTGTGCTTGCCCCCCTTCCGCACGCTCTTGTCCAGATCGGCGGCGAAGAGCTGCTCGAAATACATCCCGGTGTCGTGGTTCAGCTTCCAGTTCCAGTCTTGCGGATCCCACGACAGCGCCGACAGCGTGACGTACACGCTGCCGATCTCGAGTGTGCCGCCGTATTGCGGTTTGGCCGGCGCCTGCGCCGAGGTGGTGCTGCCTAAGCACAGGCAGAGCGCGAGCGCGACGCCGAGCGTGCCGTGGATCCGTGGAATTCTGGTCATGGATGGCGGCCTCCCCTGATGCCGCTATCCGGCGCCGCGCATGCGCGGATCGAGCACGTCGCGCAGCGCATCGCCGAACATGTTGATCGCATAGACGACGATGGTGAGGCAGAGGCCCGGCGCCAGCGCCAGCCACGGCCCCTGATACATGTACGCGCGGCCGCTTCCGGCCAGCATTCCACCCCACGTGGGAGCCGGCGGCGGCACGCCGAGGCCCAGGAATGACAGGCCCGCTTCGGCAAGGATGACGATACCGACGCGCGTGGTGAACAGCACGATGATCGGCGGCAGCACGTTCGGCAAGATGTGCAGCCACAGGATGCGAAACGTCCGGGCACCGAGCGACTGCGCCGCGTGAACGTACAGGTCCTCGCGCACTGCGACGACCGCCCCTCTGATGATGCGCGAGCCGGCGATGCCGTACAGCAGTCCGAGCGTCACGATCAGCTGCAGCATGCCGGGCCCGACCACCGAGACGACGGCGATCAGAATGACGAGATCGGGAAAGGTCATCCACGCGTCGACGAACCGCTGCATGACCAGGTCGAACCGACCTCCGAGGTAGCCCGTGGTGAGGCCGAGCACCACGGACAGCGCCGTGGCGAGGCCGGCGGCGCAGAAGCCGATGATGACCGAGAGCCGCGCCCCATAGAGGATGCGCGAGAGCATGTCGCGGCCGAGATTGTCGGTGCCGAGCGGAAACGTGAGTGAGGGCGGTTTCATGCGGTAGAGGGGGTTGATCTCGTTCATCCCGTGCGGAGCGAGCGCTCCGGCGAAGATGCCGCATGCGAGGAAGACGACAAACACCAACGCGCCGAACGCGCCCAGTGGCTTGCGCCGCACCAGCCGGATCACGACGGCGGCGAGCATGCTGCGCTGTCCGCGCGGCATTGGTATGGCGTGGGTGATGACGTTCATGAGGGCTGGTAGCGCACGCGCGGATCGAGCGTGCCGTAGCTCAGATCCACCAGGAGGTTGACCAGCATCACGCACACGCCGAGCACCAGGAACACGCCCGTAATGACCGGGTAATCGCGTTGCCCGACCGCCTCGAGCAGCAGCAGTCCCATCCCCGGGACGACGAAGATCTGCTCCATGATAACGGCGCCGCCGATGAGCAGCGGGGCCTGCAGACCGATCAGCGTGATCACGGGGATGAGCGCATTGCGCAGGGCGTGGCGCGTGACGACCGGGCGCTCGCTCAGCCCTTTCGCCCACGCGGTTCGAATGTAGTCCTGCCGCAGGACCTCGAGCATCATCGTCCGCGTCAGTCGCATGGTGACGGCGGACAGCGACGTGCCGAGGATGATCGCCGGCACGATCATCTGCGCGAGGTTCCGCAGCGGCGCCTGACGCAGCGCCACGTACTTGAGCTCGGGCGACCAGCCCCACCACATCGACGGGAACACCATCACGAGCGTGCCCAGCCAGAAGCTCGGGATCGCGAGCATCAGGATCGAGAAGGACCGTGTGACGTAATCGCCCGCCGTGTCCTGACGCGTCGCCGAATACATGCCGATCGGCAGCGCCACGGCGAGCGCGATCGCCAGCGCCAGCACACCGAGCTCGAACGTGACGGGCAGCCGTTCCAGCAGCTGCGCCGTCACCGGGGTGTTGTGCCAGAGGGAGCGGCCGAGATCGCCGCGGAACGCGCCACCAACCCAGCGCACGTACTGCACGAGCATGGGGCGGTCGAGACCGAGGGCGGCCTCGAGCTGCGCGCGATCCTTGCCGACGGCGATGTCGTTCTGCGACAGCATCAGGTCGATGACGCTGCCTGGAATGAGTCGCACGGTGACGAAGACGATGAGGCTCGCGAAGAAGAGCGTCGGGATCAGCGCCAGCAGCCGGCGAACGATATAGATCTGCATCTTGGCGAGGTGCCCTCCCCCGGCCCTAGAGCCCGCGTGGCTTAGGGCCGTTGCGGAGCATGGGCAATGCCAGAGGCGTGGCGAGGAAATCCAGAGGCTTACAGGAATGCGACAGGGGCGTCACCGCCCCGGTGGGACGTCGGCGCCCCGCCGGGTGCGGCTTGCGAGTCGCGCCGGGGCGCCGCAGCGCTCCGGTCGCTCTGGTAAGCTTGCGGCGTCCCGGAGGTTACCTATGGCACAGGACGTCGGCATTCTCTCCTTCGGCGCGTACATTCCGCAGCTTCGCCTGCAGCGCAAGGCCGTCGCGGCGGCGAACGCCTGGTTCAATCCCGCGCTGCGTGGCATGGCCAAGGGCGAGCGCGCGATGGCCAACTGGGACGAGGACACCGTCACCATGTCCGTCGAAGCGGCGCGCGATTGTCTCGCTGGCTTCGACGCCGCAGCGGTGGCGTCGCTGTCGCTGGCCTCGACCACGCACCCCTTCGACGACCGGCAGAACACGAGCATCGCGGCCGGGGCGCTGAACCTGCGTCCCGGGCTGCGCTCGCTCGACGTCGGCGGCAGCCTTCGCGCCGGCACGTCGGCGCTCGGTGCTGCGTTTGCCGAAGCGCGCGGCGCCAACGGCCACGCGCTCATCGTCGCGGGCGACCACCGGCAGGCGAAGGCGGCGAGCGCGCAGGAGATGCACTACGGCGACGGCGCCGCCGCGTTTCTGATCGGCACTGGTCAGCCGATCGCCACGCTCGTCGGCGCCCACAGCGAGACGGTCGACTTCGTGCCGCAGTTCCGCGCGCGCGATCGTGCTCACGACTATGCGTGGGAAGAGCGCTGGATTCGGGACGAGGGCTACATGAAGATCGTCCCGCGCGCGGTCGCGGCGCTCTTGAAGCAAACGGGCACGGCGCCCGCGTCCGTGGGCGCGTTCATTCTGCCGTGCACGTTGTCCCGGGTGGTTCCCGGCGTCGCGAAGCGGCTCGGCCTTGGCGAGGCGGCGGTGCGCGACAACCTCGCCGCCGTGTGCGGCGACACCGGCACCGCGCACCCGCTCGTGATGCTCGTCCACGCGCTCGAGGAGGCGAAGCCCGGAGACCTGATCCTGGTCGCCGCGTTCGACAGCGGCTGCGATGCGCTGCTGTTCCGCGTGACCGAGGCGATCGGGTCGCTGTCGGCCCGGTGCGGCGTGAAGGGCTCGCTCGCGGACCGCCGCGAAGAGAACGTGTATCAGAAGTACCTCGCGTTCAACGATCTCATCGCGCTCGATCGCGGCATGCGTGCCGAGGTCGACAAGGGCACGCCGCTCAGTCTGCTCTACCGCAATCGCGACATGATCACGGGCCTCATCGGCGGCCGCTGCCGCAACTGCGGCACCGTGCAGTATCCGCGCGGGCGGTATTGCGTGAACCCGAAGTGCAAGGCGCTCGATAGCCAGGACGACGAGCCGTTCGCCGAGCGTCCGGCGACGGTGATGTCGTACACAGCGGACCTGCTCACGTATAGCCCGGATCCGCCCGCGTATTACGGCATGATCGAGTTCGAGGGCGGCGGCCGGATGATGGTGGACTTCACCGATGTCGAAGACGGGAAGGTCGAAGTCGGCACGCCGATGCGCATGATGTTCCGGATCAAGGACGTGGATGCGGCGCGCGGATTCGTGCGGTACTTCTGGAAGGCGGCGCCGGTGCGGCGCTGAGAGGGGACATTTCATGGCAACCGGGATCAAGGACAAGATCGTCATCCTCGGCATGGGCTGCTCGAAGTTCGGCGAGCGCTGGGACGCCAACGCCGAGGACCTCATGGTCGAGGCGTTCGAGGAGGCCACGAAGGACGCCGGCATCGAGCGCGATCAGATCGAGGCCGCGTGGTTCGGCACCGCCATCGAGGACCAGCACGTCGGCAAGTCCGGCGTGCCGCTGGCCATGACGCTGCGGCTGCCGTACATCCCGGTCACCCGCGTGGAGAACTACTGCGCCACCGGCACCGAGGCGTTTCGCGGCGCTTCGTACGCCGTCGCGTCGGGTGCCGTCGACATCGCGCTCGCCCTGGGAGTCGAGAAGCTGAAAGACACCGGGTACGGCGGCCTGCCCCAGCGCGGCCGCGGCAACCTGAACAATCTCTACTGGCCGAATCTCTCCGCGCCCGGCTCGTTCGCGCAGCTGGCGGCCGCGTACCGCTCGAAGCACGGCGTCGACCGCGGCGATCTCAAGCGCGCGATGGCGCACATCTCGGTGAAGAGCCACGCGAACGGCGCGAAGAATCCCAAGGCGCACCTGAAAAACGTCATCACCGAGGACGACGTCATGAAGGCGCCGATGGTGGCCGAACCGCTCGGGCTCTACGACTGCTGCGGTGTCTCGGACGGGTCTGCGTGCGCCATCGTGACGACGCCGGAGATCGCGCGATCGCTCGGCAAAAAGAATCTCATCGGCGTGAAGGCGCTGCAGATCGCGGTCTCGAACGGCCAGGAGCTGCAGTACGACGACTGGGACGGCTCGTACTTCGCGACCACGCGCGTGGCGGCGAACCGTGCGTACCAGGAAGCGGGTGTCACCGACCCGCGCCGGCAGATCTCGTTGCTCGACGTGCACGACTGCTTCTCGATCACCGAGCTGGTGACGCTCGAAGACCTGCAGCTCTCGCCGGAGGGCGGCGCCATCCCCGACGTGCTCGACGGCTTCTACGACTCGGCCGGGCGAGTGCCCTGCCAGATCGACGGCGGGCTCAAGTGCTTCGGCCATCCGATCGGTGCGTCGGGGCTGCGCATGCTCTACGAGATGTACCTGCAGATGTCGGGTCGCGCCGGCGAGCGGCAGATGGGCAACCCGGTGCTCGGCCTCACGCACAACCTCGGCGGCTTCCCGAGCCAGAACGTCTCGTCCGTCACGATCGTGGGACAGCTGGGCGCATAGCGGCGAAGGACGACATGATCACGGACATCGCCGCGTACCTGCGCTGGTTCGACAGCATTCGTCGCCGTACGGAGCGCGACATCGCCGCGCTGCCGCCGGATGCCGCCGCGTGGCGGCCGCCCGCAGTGCACGGTGAAACCGGCTGGAGTATCGGCGAGATCGTGGGGCACATCGGCAGCTCGCGCCTGTATTTCGCCAGCGCCTATCGCGGCGAGGGCTGGATCAACGTGCTGCCCGAGATGGACCGCGACGATACGCGGACGTGGATCCCGTGGCTGCGATCGTCGGCGGAGCGGTTCGGGCACCTGCTTCGCGACACGCCGGCGGCGTGGCTCTCACGCAAGGTCGACATGATCGACACGCCCGGCTCGCTGTCGGGCTGGCGCATCTTGATGATGATGCTCGAGCACGAGGTCCATCACCGGTCGCAGATCGATACGTACGCCGGCCTCGAGGGCTGGCCGGTGCCGGATATCTTTGGGCGGTCGGCAGAGACGATCGCGGCTCTGCAGCCCGCCCAAAGAGACCGGCACGCGACCACGTAGACCGAACGCTCAGGCCGCCGACTTCAGCAGGCCGCCGAGCGCGTCCTGCACCTGCGCCTGCTGCCCGTTCGTCGTGACCATTCCGAACAGCTCGAGGAAATTCGGGTGCGTCACACCGCTCTCGATGAACGTGTAGCGCTTGGCGTCGAGCACGCGCGCGTACACCTCCTGCCGCAGTGAGGGGCCCAGCGCGCCGTCGCGATAGCGCTCGAAGTTGTCCACGTCGAGCCGCGCCTGCTGCTGCAGCAGCCCGTCCACGGCGCCGACGAGCGCGATGAGATCGTCGACGGCCGCCTGTCGGTCCTTGTCCGTGATGTTCGCGAAAGCGCGCAGCGTCTCGAGATGATCCATGCGCGCGTGCTGTGATTCCTCCAGCCAGTGGCACTTGAAAATGTGCCGCGTGAAAGGATCGAGCGCCTCGTCGTCCTTGAACGACGAGAGGTAGTGCAGCTGCGTGAACCACTCGATGGCCGCCGTCAGCAGCAGCATCGCGCCCGTCTGCTTGCTCAGCACGGCGCGCGCGACGTCCCGCTCGCCGGTCAGCCGCGCGAGCGGGAAACCCATGGCGTCGTCGATGCGCGCGCGCACCTCGCGGAAGAGATTCATGTGCTTGACCTCCTCCGCCGCGAAGTTCGTGAGCGCGTCGAAGGCCTCGCGATTGTCGAGCTGGAAGTCGCGTGCGAGCTCGATCATTCGCGGGGCGATGAACTCTTCCACGAAGCCGAACAGGTGCGCGTAGGCACCCATTTCCACGTGGTTGAGCTTGGTCTTGTCGTCGGCGCTGAGCGACGCGACCGCGTCCGCGGCGGACAGCCGCGCGGGCAGCCAGCGCCGCGACGGATCGAACCGGCGCCCGTCCACGACGTCGCCGATCTTCCAGTTCACCCGGTAGGACTTCTGCAAGCAGTCTGCATATGAGTACATGGCTCACTCCACCTCCAGCCGGGCGTCGAGACGCACCGGGCGCGTGATGTTGAAGTAGTTGGGCGAGGTTTTCATGACGGTCTCGTGGATCTGCTGCAGCTGCTCCGGCGTGCCGTTGCCCTTGATCCGCACGACGTAGCGGATCGTCTCGTAGCCGGGGGGAACGGATGCATCGATCCCCAGGAAGCCGCGCAGGTCGAGCTGCCCGGCGGTATCGATCTGCAGCGTGTCGAGCGTCACTCCCATGACCGCCGCGACGGCCGCGTACCCGACCGTCATGCAGGCGTTCAGCGCGGCCATCAGGAGCTCCTGCGGATTCGGGGCGGTGTTGCGACCGAGAAGCTCGAACGGCTCGTCGGCGTCGATGGTGAACGTGCGGTGCACCTCCTGCCCCCCGATCGTGTACGACGTCACCGAGGTGCGGCTCTTCGTCTGTCCCTTCCACTCCGAGCGGACACGGAACTCCACCTGGCCCTTGGCGGGGTCCGCGCTGATCTCGCGCATCACCTCGCGCAGCGCGTCCACGTCGAGCCCATTTACGCTTGCGGTCTTCGTCGCCGTTGCTGCCATCGCTCTCCTCCTGATTCGTCGATCTCGCGCGGGCAAGGGAAAGGGCAACCGGCGTGCCGTATGGCGCTGCAATGAAAACGCGACGTTATGGTGCTGTCGTGCGAACCGTCGGGCTCGGCGGTTTTCGGCGGTTTCCGGCAGTTGACGCGTCCGGGTAGGATCAACGGACATGTCGTCGCTCGATGTCGTGCTCGGGGACAGCTCCGGCGTCGCTGCGGTGCGCGAGCAGGTCGGCCGGTTGCTGCGCTCGTCCGCCCGCCGCCTTCCGCCGATCCTGATCCTCGGCGATACGGGCACGGGCAAGGGGCTGATCGCGGCCACGATTCATCGCGGGAGCGCTCGCGCCGCCGGCCCGTTCGTCGACGTCAACTGCAGCGCGATCCCCGAGACGCTGCTCGAAGCGGAGCTGTTCGGCTTCGAGCGCGGCGCTTTCACCGATGCCCGGCAGGCGAAGGCGGGTCTATTTCAGGCCGCGAACGGCGGCACGCTGTTTCTCGACGAGGTCGGGCTGTTGCCGCTCGCGATGCAGGCGAAGCTGTTGAAGGTCATCGAGGAGCGCACCGTGCGCCGGCTCGGCAGCACGCGCAACGAGGCGCTTGACGTCTGCGTCATCGCGGCCACGAGCGAGGACTTGCCGGCCGCGGCGCAGGCGGGGCGCTTCCGCCCGGACCTCTATCACCGACTGGCCGTCGTCACGCTCACGCTGCCGCCGCTGCGCGAGCGGGGCCGAGACATCGCGCTGCTCGCCGAGCACTTCCTGGCCCGGGTCTGTGACGAGTACGGGCTGCCGCCAAAGACGCTGAGCGACGATGCGCAGGCCGCGCTGCTCGCGTATCCGTGGCCCGGCAATGTGCGCGAGCTCGTCAACGTGCTGGAGCGTGCCGCGCTGCTGAGCGACGCAACACGTCTCACGGCCGCGGACCTCGCGCTGCCGCGCATCGCGACGTCGTCGCCCGCACGCGGCGGCGGTACCGTCGCCGACGTGGATGAGCGCCGGCGGCTGCTCGATGTCCTCGATGCCTCGGCATGGAACTTCACGCGAGCGGCGGCGCAGCTCGGCGTGCCGCGCAACACCCTGCGCTATCGTGCGGACCGCCTCGGGCTCGTTGCGCCAGGGGAGCGGCGCCGCGGCGGTCGTCCCACACGAACGGCAGAGTCGATCACGATGCCGCCGTCGCGCGAGGGGGCGGCGCCGCCGCCGCGCGAGGGCACGATGCCGCCCCGCGCGCCCGCGCTGCCGGCACAGCACGAGCAGCGACGTGTGACGTTTCTGGAGGCGCGGCTCATCGCCGCACGCGGCGACGACGCGCCGTGGGAGCAGAGGCGCGCGCTCGACGCGACGGTCGGCAAGATCGAGAGCTTCGGCGGCCGGATCGAAGAATCCGGCCCGGACGGCGTGGTCGCCGTCTTCGGACTCGAGCCGGACGAGGACGCGCCCCAGCGAGCGGCGCACGCCGCGATCGCGGTGCAGAAGCTCGCGACCCGGGCACGACTCGAGGACGCGCGCCTGCCCGTCGCGATCGTGGCGGTTCACAGCGCGCTCGTCGATCTCGCGCGCGACGCCGATCACGTGTCGATCGAGACGGACGACGCGCGGGAGGCCCGTCGTGCGCTTCAGGCGATCCTCGAGCGCGCGCAGCCGGGGAGGGTGATCGCGAGTATGTCTGCCTCGCGCTTCCTGGCGCGACGCTTCGAGCTGGTGCGTCTCGACGACGACGTGACGGCGGTTGCGGCGTGGCAGGTCGTCCGGCCGACCGAGGCCGGTCACAGCCGCTTCGTGGGACGGCAGGAAGAGCTTCGGCTGCTCCTGGAGCGGTTCGAGCGAGCGCGCGCCGGACATGGGCAGGTCGTCGTGCTCGTCGGCGAAGCGGGCGTCGGCAAGTCGCGACTGGTGCACGAGCTCCGCCGCCAGGTTGGTGCCGCCGCCACCTGGGTCGAAGGTCAGGCGCTCTCGTTCGGCCGCGCGATGGCGTTCCATCCCGTTGTCGACATGCTCAAGCGCGTGTTCCGCATCGACGACGGCGATCCGGAGGCCGTCGTGATCGACAAGGTGCGCCGGGCCGTGCATCGCCTCGGGGACGATCTTCGCGACGTGCTGCCGTTCCTTCACTACGTGCTCAACGTCGATCCCGGCGATCCCGCCATCGCGACCATGGATCCGAGGCTGAGGCACGCGCACATCGTCCGTGCGACGCATCTGCTGCTCGAGCGGGGTGCCGAGCTGCGACCGCACGTGCTCGTGCTCGAGGACGCGCACTGGGCCGATCCGGCGACGGAGGATTGGATCACGCGCCTCGCCGAGGGGCTCGCGGCCAAGCGGGCCATGCTGGTCGTGACGGCTCGGCCCGGCTACCGTCCACCGCTGGGCCACCTGACCTACCAGACCGCGCTCGCGCTCTCGACGCTGCCGAGCGAGGACACCGTGCGCGTCGCCGCAGGCGTGCTCGGAGCGGATCGGCTGCCGCCGGCGCTCGAGGCGCTGATCGTCGACAAGACCGACGGCAATCCGTTCTTCGTCGAGGAGCTCGTGCGCTCGCTCGAGGAGCGCGGTGTGATTCAGCGACGCGGCGACGACGTTGTCGTCACGCGTCCGCTCACGGACGTGCGGCTGCCGGACACCATCCAGGACGTGATCATGGCGCGGATCGAGCGCCTCGCCGCCGACCCGCGCCGTGTGCTCGGCGTGGCGAGCGTGATCGGACGCGAGTTCACGCGCTCACTGCTGGGCCGCGTCGTGGGCTCGTCGCTCGCGGTCGACGCCGCCCTGGCCGAGCTGACGACGGCCGGGTTGATTCACGAGCGGCGTCTGTTTCCGGAGGTGGAGCACGCGTTCAAGCACGCGCTGACGCACGACGTCGCGTATGCGTCGGTGCCCGGCGACGAGCGGCGCGCGCTGCACCGGCGCATCGCCGAGGCGGTCGAGACGCTGCATCACGATCGCGTCGGCGACATGGCGCTGCTGCTGGCGCGGCATTACTCCGCGGCGGAGGACTGGTCCCGCGCGCTCGGCTACCTCGTCCAGGCCGCCGACCGTGCGGCGCGGTCCTTCGCGACGACCGACGCGCTCGCGCTGTACGACGAGGCGCTCGAGGCGGCGGCGCGCGTTCCCGGCGACGCCGCACCCGCCACGCTCATGGCGATCCATCAGGCGAAGAGCAACCTCTACTTCGTCCTGAGCGATTTCGCGCAGTCCTATGCGGCGGCCGCCTCGCTCCGCGCGCTCGCCCGCGACACCGGCGACCGTGCGCAGGAAGGCGTCGCGCTGGCGGCGCAGGCATGGGCGGCCACGTGGGGGCGCAATCTCAGCGGCGCCGTCGCGCACGCGCGTGAGGCGATCGCGCTGGCGCAACCTATCCGCGCCGACGCGGTCCTTGCCCGGGCGCACTTCACGGTCGGATTCGTGCGCGGCGTGACCGGCGGCATCTCGGAGGCCAAGGCCGAGATCGCGGACGCGCTCGCCGCGAGCCGAGCCGCTGGCGATCACGTGCATCAGTCGCTCGCGTTGACCGTCGCCGGTCTGATCGACAGCTGGGAGGGGCGATATCCAGACGCGGATCGGCTGCAGCTCGACGGCCTCACCATCGCGCGACAGCACGGCCTGCTCGTGCCGCTGCTGTTCAGCGCCTTCCTGCGCGGCCTGACGCTCACGGGGAAGGGCAGCTACGACGCGGCGCTCGCGACGTTCGAGGAAGGCCTGGCGCTGGCGGAGAAGGTGGGCGACGAGGCGATCCACCACCGGCTGCTGAACTGTCTCGGCTGGCTTCATTTCGAGCTCGGCGATCTCGAGACGGCCGCCGAGCTCAATGCCCGAAGCGCTGCCATCGGACGACGGCGCGGCGATGACGGAACGCTTGCGAACGCGGAGATCAATCTCGGCGATGTCTGGCTCGCGCGGGGCGATCTCGCCTCGGCGGCGGAGCTCTTCGGCAGCGTCGAGCGTCTCGCCGCGGATGTCGCCACGAGCCCGTGGATGCGCTTCCGATATTCGAACCGGCTGTGGGCCAGCATGGGCGAGCTGGCGCTGGCACAGGGCGATCTCGAGCGGGCCCGCGCGCGAGCGCGGCAGTGCCTGGAGCTTGCGACCCCGACGAACGCGCGCAAGAACCTGGTCAAGGGTTGGCGCCTGTCCGGCGAGATCGCCTGTGCCGCGCGACGCTGGGACGAGGCGCGCGAAGCGCTCGGCGAGGCGCTGGTGCTGGCAAAAGCGATCGGCAATCCGACGCAGCTGTGGCGCACGCACGTGGCCGTCGGCCGCTACCATACGCTGCGCGGCGAGGCGGACGCCGCGCGCGGCGCGTACGCGGCGGCGCGCGCCGTGGTCGACGACGTTCTGGCCAGCCTGAGCGCGCCGCGTCTGCGTGCGTCGCTCGAGAATCTTCCGGCGGTACGCGCGCTCACGCAAGACGTGTCGATGTGACGGGCGCGCGACCGCGGTTTTTCTTTTCTTCCCGTGGCGGAGCCGGCTACCCTCGACTCATGCTTAAACGCGTCATACTGACCGTACTGCTCGGTATCGCGGCCGTGGTGCCCGCTCAGGCCCAGATCGGGATCGATATCGGCATTCATCTGCCAGCACCGCCGGCATTTGTCGTCGTTCGCGGCAGTCCCGTGTACTACGCGCCGCGCGCGCCAGCGAACGTCTTCTTCTATGCGAATCAATACTGGGTCTTCACGAATGCTTGGTACGTCGGGCCCACCTGGAACGGCCCGTGGGCTGTCGTCCAACCCGCGTACATTCCGCGGCCCGTTCTTCAGGTGCCCGTGGCCTATTACCCTGTGCCGCCGAAGCACTGGGCCCAGTGGCGTCACGATGTGCCGCCGCGCTGGGACGCCCATTACGGACGCGAGTGGCGTGAAGAGGCCCACGAGCGTGAATGGCGTGAGCGCGAAGACAAGTGGGACAAGCACGGTGCCGGAAAGGGCTGCCCGCCAGGCCTGGCGAAGCAAGGTCGCTGTTAGGCGTCGCGCGCTCTGCGCGCTCGGGATGCTGCTGGCTGCGACGAGCGCGTTCGCGACGGCGGCCAGCGGCGAGAATGTGCGATTTCGGCCGGTGGCCACCGGCATCGAGCACGCGACGTTCGAGGTCGATCCCCCGAACTCCGAGCCGTTTTCGGGCCACGCGTTCAGAGTCGATCTCGATGCGGCGCAGTTGCGGCTGGTTGCTGCGGGAGCGTCGCCGACTCGTCGAAAAGTACAAGACATCGTCGCGTCCTATCCCGCCGTCGTCGCGGTCAATGCGAGCTTTTTCGACGCCGAGAACCGGGCGATGGGCCTGGCTGTCTACGACGGAAGCGTCGCCGCCGGTAGCAAGCTCAGAAACTGGGGCGCCTTCGCGGTCAGCGACAAGGCGCGAATCGTCCTGGGCGCGGACATTCCGGAGCCGCTCGGCCATCGCCTCATCGTTCAGGGCATCCCGCGGCTCGTCGTGGCGGGGCAGATCCCGTCACTCAAGCCGCAAATCGCGGAGCGAACCGCGGTGTGCGCGGGCGGAAGCGTCGTGGTGCTCGTCGTCTCCACCCGCGCGGAATCGACGCCGTTCGCCCGCTTCCTTGCCGAACGGCCCGACAAAGGCGGTCTCGGGTGCGCGGATGCGCTCAATCTCGACGGGGGGCCGTCGACACAGCTCGTCGTGAGACTGCCGTCGCTTTCGCTGTCTGTCCCTGGCGGGTGGGGCGTGCCGAACGCGCTGGTGGTCGCTCCCGGGAAGTGATAGTCAGCGAACGTCGACGGATCGCAACTTCGACGTCAGCGGCACCGCGAGCGCGCAGAGTGCCGCCATCACGAGAAATCCCCGCGCGCCGAGCGTCGCGTAGAGCCGCCCCGACGCGACGGTGAGCAGCGCCGTCGTCGCGCCCGCGGCCAGGCCATACATCGCCTGGGCCGTTGCCGCGAGGCGCTGCGGCACGAGCGCGGCAATGAGCCGCATGCACGCCAGATGCAGCGCCGCGAACGTCAAGCCGTGCAGTGGCTGCACCGCCGCGAGCACGATCAGGCTGGTGGACGACGCCATGGCGATCCACCGCACGACGCCCGCCGCGGCGGCAAGCGCGAGCACGGCGGCGGGCCCGACGCGAGCGAGCATCAGCGGCGCGATGAGAAAAAACACCACCACCTCGGCGGCGACGGACTCCGACCACAGCGCGCTCGCCATCGGCGACGTCACGCCCGCCGCTCGCCAGCGAATCACCGCGAACGTATCGTGCATCGCGTGGCTGCCGAGGACGAGACTCGCGATGAGCATGAGCTGCCGGAACTCGGGGATGCGCAACAGCGCGATGACCCCCGCGCGCCCGGCCGGACGAGCGTGGAACGCGCGCTCGTGCGGCACGGTCGTCGGCGCGTGAGGCTCGGGCTTCGGCACGAGAGTCGCCGCGCCGGCCGCGCCGAGGAGCAGCATGGCCTGTAGCGCGACGACCGCACCGAGGCCCCAGGAGTCGACGAGCTGCCCACTGACCAGTGTGCCGATCACGAACACGGCCGAGCCGGTTCCGCGCACCCAGCCGTATTCGAAGCGACGCGAGCCGTCCGGTCGCACGGAAGCGCCCAGCGCCAGCGCATCGGCCAGCGCGGTCGTCGGCGCCAGCGCCGCCGCGTGAAACAGGCTCGTCGCCAGGAGCGGCGTGAACGGCGACGCCCGCAGCAACGCGAGCGCGACGAACGCGGCAAGGCCTTCGCAGATCGCGAGGACCGCGCGTAGCGCCTGCGTGAGATCCGCGAGCCGTCCGACGACCGGGCCCGACACGAGGCGGATCGCCGTGCCGGCGCCGAAGACGATTCCGAGCTGCTCGGCCGCCAGCCCGCGGCTCTGGAAGAACGCGGGCATGAACGGCGAGGCGACGCCGTACGCCGCGTACATGAGCGCGTAGAGGGCGACGAAGCGTGTCAGCATGAGCAATATATAGAGGACGCGATGGACTGGCTCATCACGCTGACCACCGCACTGGGCGCCGCATGGCTGTCGGGCATCAATCTGTACGCGACCGTCGCGACGCTCGGCTTGCTCCAGCGGCTGGGCCTCGCTCGGCTGCCCGGCGATCTCGCGGTCCTCTCGAACGAGTGGATCATCGGGCTGGCGGCGGTGCTGTACGTCATCGAATTCGTCGCCGACAAGATTCCGGTCGTCGATTCGGCGTGGGATGCGGTCCATACGTTCATCCGCGTGCCGGCCGGCGCCATCCTGGCCGCGGCCGCATTCGCGGATTTCGACCCCGCCGTCCGCGTCGCCGCGCTGCTGATCGGCGGCAGCCTCGCGCTGGGCTCGCACGGCGGCAAGGCGGCGACGCGCGTGGCCGTGAACACGACCATGCCCGGCGCCGGCGCGATCGTCAGCGTGCTCGAAGACGTCGCCGCCGTCGGGTTCACGACGCTGATGACGTTCTTCCCGCTCGTGTTTCTCGTGCTCCTCGTGCTCGCGCTGATCGCGATGGCGTGGCTGATTCCCAAGATCGTGCGGATGCTGCGTCGCATGCTGGGCATGCTCTGGTCCAGCAAGCCCGCGTGAGTTGCTGGCCGCCGACTTGCACGGCTCCCACGGCCTCGGCTCCGCTAACTCCGCTTTTGGCATCACGACAACCGAGAGGTATCCGCATGAGCATGATCCACGAGCCGATCGCTCGCATTCAACCCCGCTACCCCGATGACCTGCCGCAAGGGCCTGGCGAGGAATGGGAAGACGACGAGGAAGAGCTCGAGCCTGAACCGGAACCCGACGAGG
>JBKOUQ010000293.1:0-10885 GCA_046723475.1 Candidatus Methylomirabilota bacterium | reverse complement strand
GCGCGTCGACGAAGTCCTTCCGCTCGACGGGACCGATCAGCAAGACGGCCAGCAGCAGCGCGTTCTCGATCGTCGACGTGATGACGTGCGCGGCGTGCATGCCGAGCAGCGTCCACACCACCGACCCGTACGCGTGACTGTCCCACCGGCAGCCGAGCGCGCCGGCGAACTGAAGCGCGCGCAGTGCCATCGACGCCAGCCCGAAGACGATGCCGATCGTGAGCCCGAGCACGACGAGGCGGTGGCGCTCTGCGCGGGCGAACCGATCGACGGCCGCCATCGGCAGCACGCTCGCAAGGAGCACGATCAGCTCCGCCGTCGCGGCACCGAGCCGCGGGAGCGGCGTTCCCTCGGGCGGCCATGCAACGAAGTTCTGGCGCAGATAGAGGTACGCGACGCCGACCATCGCGAGTGCAGTGCCCTCGATCGCGACGAGACCGAGCACGCCCCACCACAGTGGGGCGCGTGGTCCGTACACGATCGTCGGCAGCGCCGATACGTCGAGCGCGCGCGCTCGCGCGACTGGCGACGTCGCGCTCATGGCTGCTCCTCGGCGATGGCATGCTCGGGCGCACCGCGAGGCCAGAACCAGCCGGTCAGCGTGATCAGGCCCAGCAGCGCGCCGATTGTCACGCCCCATGGCGTGAACAAGGCCGTCACGATGCCGATGGTCGCCGCGACGGCGGTTAAAAACGGCCAGATGCTCGCGCCGTCGAGCCGGTGGCGGTGATCGGGGGTCGCGTCGATGCCATCGGTGATCAGCACCTCGCGGACGTCCGTGCGCAGACCGGTGACGACCGGTCGCTCGCGCGTCGACCAGAGCGGTGCGCTGCCGTCGACCGTCGGCAGGTACGCGAAGTTGTATGCCGGCGGCGGCGAAGTCGTCGCCCACTCGAGAGTCTCGGCGCCCCACGGGTCGTCGCCGGCCGGCGCCCCGCGCCGCAGCGTCCACGCCACGTTGGCGAAGAAGAGCAGCAGCCCGAGCGCGAGCACGGCGGCGCCCGCGCTCGCCACGACGTTGCCGGTGGTGAGTCCCACGCCCGGCCCGTACGTATAGACCCGGCGCGGCATTCCGCCGAGGCCGAGCAGGTGCATCGGGAAAAACGTCAGGTTGAAGCCAATGAAGGTCACGGCGAAGCTCCAGCGCCCCAGCCGCTCACTCGGCATCCGTCCTGTGAGCTTCGGCAGCCAGAACAGCACGGCGCCGAGCAGCGGAAACAGCGCGCCGCCGATGAGCACGTAGTGGAAGTGCGCGACGACGAAGTACGTGTCGTGGACTTGGAGGTCGAGCGGTAGGGCGGCGAGCATGATGCCCGTCAGGCCACCGAGCACGAAGAGCGCGATGAAGCCGAGTGCGAACAGCAGCGGTGCGCGCAGGACGACGCGGCCGCTGCGCAGCGTCGCGAGCCAGCAGAAGACCTGGATGCCGCTCGGGATCGCGATCATCATGCTCGCCGCCGTGAAGAACGACTCGCCGAGCAGCGGCAGGCCCGTCGCGAACATGTGGTGCACCCACAGGCTGAAGCCTAGAAACCCGGTCGCGATCAACGCCAGCACCATCGCCGGATAGCCGAAAATCCTGCGGCGCGAAAACGTCGAGACGAGCGTCGACACGAAGCCGGTGGCGGGGATGAAAATGATGTAGACCTCGGGGTGACCGAAGAACCAGAACAGGTGCTGCCACAGCAGCGCGTCGCCGCCCTCGGCGGGGTTGAAGAAGTGCGTGTCGACCATGCGGTCCATCGCGAGCATCGTGCTGGCCACCATGATGGCCGGCATGGCGAAGATCACCATGAATGCCGTGACGAGCATGGCCCAGACGAACAGCGGCATCCGATTGAGCGACATCCCGGGACACCGCATCTTGAGCGTCGTGACGACGATCTCGACGGCGGCCACGAGCGCGGCGATCTCCGTGAACGTAATGAGCTGCGCCCAGAGGTCGACGCGCTTGCCGGGTGAGTACGCGGGTCCGGACAGCGGCACATACGCGAACCAGCCCGCGTCCGGCCCGATGTTCAGCACGAACGCCGTCCACACCATCAGCCCGCCGGCGAGGTAGATCCAGTAGCCGAAGTTGTTCATCCGTGGGAAGGCGACGTTGCGCGTGCCGATCATGAGCGGTACGAGATAGATGCCGAACGCCTCCATGACGGGCACCGCGAACAGGAACATCATCGTGCTGCCGTGCATGGTGAAGATCTGGTTGTAGAGATCCGGACCGACCAGGTGATTCTCAGGCCGCGCGAGCTGCAGTCGCATCACGGCGGCGAGCGCGCCGCCCAGCGCGAAAAAGCCGAACGCGGTGACGATCATGCGGATCGCAACCGACTTGTGGTTGGCGCTGGTGAGCCAGCCGACGAAGCCGGCCGGATTCGACCAGGCGCGCTCAAGCGCGGCGCGGTCGAGTGCCTCGCGCGCGGCCTCCGCGGGATCCGGTGCCAGCCGCCGCCGCGCGGGGGCGCTCACTGAAGACCTCCGAGAAACGCGAGCAGCGCGCTGAGATCGTCGGCGCTGAAGCTGTTGGCCGGCATCTGCGCGCCAGGTTTTTCGCTCTGCGGGTCGATGATCCAGCCCGCGAGATGCCCGGGCGTGTTGGGGAGGGTGCCCGCCGCCAGCGTGGTGCGCGAGCCGAGATGCGTCAGGTCAGGCCCGGTTCGGCCGCCCGCCGGCGTGCCGAGCACGGTGTGGCAGAGCGCGCACGGGCCCTGCATGAATACGTCGAAGCCGCGGTGCGCAGCGGGATCGGTCGGAATGGCGGCCGGCCGGCGCTGCGCCTGCAGCCACGCCTCGAACGCGTCGGGAGGGTCGGCGATCACGAGCAGCTGCATGTGCGCGTGCTGCACACCGCAGAACTCGGCACAGCGCCCACCGAACGTGCCGACGCGATCGGCCTGCAGCACGAGCGACGACGGGTGACCCGGAATGTTGTCCTTCTTGCCGTGCAGCCCCGGCACCCAGAAGCTGTGAATGACGTCGAGCGAGCGCGTTTTGACGAGCACTGGCCGGCCGACCGGGATATGGATCTCGTTCGCCGTGCGAACGCGCTGCGACGGCACCGGATCCCAGTACTCGACCTCCCACCACCACTGGTGACCCGTGACCTCCACCGTGAGCGGCTGCGTGCCGCCGAACGTGTGCAGCGCGCGGCCGGTCGCGATGCTGGTCACCAGGAGAACGACGAGCGTCAGTGCGGTGGCCCCGACCGCCGCGGACACACCGAGCGTCAGCCGGCGCTCGGTGCGCACGTCCTCGATCGGGCTCGCCGGTGGCGTGACGAGGACGCGGCGTCGCGTCACGGCGTGGAGCAGGAAGGCGAGCACCGCGGTGAGGATGACGACGGAGAGCCAGAAGCTCACCCACCAGTACGTTGCAATGCGACCGGCCTGAGGCCCGGCGGGGTCGAGCACCGGCATGCGGCCGCTGCACGCGGCGGAGATCACCGCGATGACCAGCACCACCACGCGCGTCATCGGGGCTCCTGCGATGCAGGCTGCGGACGCTCGGGCCGTCGCGCCTGTTCGGAGGGCTTGACCGCCATGTGGTCGCTGCGCGTCGGCCTGATGTCGAACCGCGGCTGCCCGCTCAGCGAGCGAACGTACGCGACGAGCTGCCATACCTGCTGGTCGGGAATGCGGCCTCCGAACGCCGGCATTCCGTTCGGTCGCCCCTCGACGATGCTCGCGTAGATGTCGTCGGGCTGGCTGCCGTAGCGCCAGCGCGCGTCCATGAGCGCGGGGCCGATCCCGCCGCCGCCGTTGGCATGGCAGCCGTCGCAGTTGTACGCCTGGTAGAGCTGCTTGCCCTGCGACGTTGCCCACGCGTTACGCTCGGCCGGGTTCGGACCAGCTTGCGACGTCGGGTGCGTCGGGCGGCCGGACGACGGCGCTACTTCGCTGAAGCGGCGCTGCTCGCGCTGGCACGCGACGAGCGCGAGCGCGGCGCAGAGCACGAGCGCGAGCGGCTTCACGGCGTCGCTTCCACGCGCGGCACGGCGTACGCGTCGAGGATCGCGCGGACGTCTCCCGCGCGCCGATCCAGCGCGGCCTGCAGACGGTCGCGCAGCGCCGTGTCGTTCTTGCGCACGCCCGCCGCCATCGGGAAGGTGAACCGCAGGGCGGGCGGATCGATCGCCGGTGACACGGCTGCCCAGGCGAGCGGCGACGCGAGCCGATCGGCGAAGTATCCGGCAAGCGGACCCCAGACGATCGCGACGTCGATCTCGCCCGCGGCGAGCGCCTCCAGAATGTGTGCGCCGGGGTTGGCGCGGCCGTAGTCGCCATAGACGGGGAATCCGCGGACGTTGTCGACGATGCCGCGGCGGGCCAGCGCGTGTGCGGGCGGCGTGTTCACGCCGTTGTCGCCGACGAGCTGCACGCCGATCTTCAGGGTGTGCAGCCGCGGATCGTCGAGGCTCGACACGTCGAGCGGACGCTCGCGGCGCCAGGCGAAGACGTACGTCGAGCGATAGTACGGTCGCGTCGCGAGCACCGGGTCCCAGCCCGCCGGGACATCGAGCAGCACGTCGCACGTCCCGGCCTTGAGCGTGTTGCGCACCAGGCCGCGGCGCTGCGCCCACCACGTATATTCGACGCGCGTGCCGAGCTCGCGCGCGAGGAGCTCGGCCACACGGTTGTCGAACCCTTCGCCGCGCGCGTTCGAGAACGGCAGGTTGTTCGGGTCGGCGCACACGCGCAGTGGTGGTGGCGTGGCCGGGAGCGGCGGCGGCGGGGCCGGCCCCGCGCCGAGCAGCAGCACACCGAGGAGCACGCCGCCGATTGGTCTCATGGCAGCGCGAACACCCAGAGCGTGCCGCCTTTCGGTGTGTGCTGCGGCAGGTCCTGCATCGCGTTCGCGAAGCCGAGCGCCGCGCTCGCGTCGCGAGGATCGAGATCGTTGGTCACGATCGCGCCCGCCCAGCCGCCGACACCGTCGAGCACCGCGACGTATTGCTTGCCGTCGGGGCCGCGGTACGTCACCGGCTGGCCGATCACCCCCGAGCTCGTCTGAAATTGCCAGAGCAGCTCACCGGTGCGCGCGTCGACGGCTTTGAACCAGCGGTCCATCGTGCCGTAGAACACGACGTCGCCCGCCGTGGCGAGGGCGCCGCTCCACACGGGGAAGCGCTCCTTCAGCGTCCACGCCGCGCGGGCTTTCACCGGGTCCCACGCGGTGAGCTCACCACGGTGGCCGCCGGGCCCCGCATACATCCGCACGTTCATGCCGACGAACGGCGTGCCGGCGATGTAGCTCGTCTCGACGGCCTCGACGTCCATGCAGAGGTTCTGATGCGGAAGGTAGAGCAATCCGGTCCGCGGCGACCACGCGGAGGGCTGCCAGTCCTTGGCGCCCGGCGACGCTGGGCAAATCTCGCGAACCACCTTGCCGAGCACGGGCGCCTTGTCGGCGCGGACGTTGAGCCGGCCGCTCGCCAGGTCGACGCCCGTGCTCGTGTTCACGTACGCGAACGGCGTGGCCGAGAGCACCTCGCCGGTCGCGCGATCCATCACGTAGACATAGCCGTTGCGCTCAGGGCGAACGAGCACCTTCCGCGGGCGTCCGTTGATCGGGAGGTCGAGCAGCACCTGCTCGTTGACACCGTCGTAGTCGTGCAGGTCGTGCGGGGAGAGCTGGTACGCCCACACGGCCTCGCCCGTTGCGGGCCGGCGCGCGAAGATCGAGGACGTCCACTTGTTGTCGCCGGGGCGCTGCTCGGGGTTCCACGGACCAGGATTGGCCGTGCCGTAGTAGATGAGATCCAGCGCCGGATCGTACGAGATCCAGCCCCACACGGTGCCGCCGCCGATCCGCCACGCCTCGGACGGCCACGTGGTCACGCCGAGGTTCGGGACGCGGTCCGCGCCGTAGAACGGACGGAACGACGGCCCGATGAGGACGTCGCGGTCCGGGCCCGTGCTGTACGCGCGCCACGCGATCGTCCCTGTCTTGAGGTCGAGCGCCGTCAGCCAGCCGCGCACGCCGAGCTCGCCGCCGCTGTTGCCGACGAGCACCCGGTCGCGCACGATGAGCGGCGCCATCGTCATCGTCTCGCCGCGGTTGATGTCGCCGAGCTTTGTGTTCCAGAGCTCGCGCCCGCTGCGCGCGTCGACGGCGACCGTATGCGCGTCCAGCGTGTTGAACACGACGCGGCCGTCGGCGTACGCCGCGCCCCGATTGACGACGTCGCAGCACGCCACGCCCTGCGCCGCCGCGGCGGGCTTCGGCTCGTATTTCCAGCGCACCGCCCCGCCGCCGGCGCGCAGATCGAGCGCGTAGAGCACGTTGGGATACGGCGTCACGACGTACATGGTGTCGCCGACGACGAGCGGCGCGGCTTCATGGCCGCGCTGCACGCCGGTCGTGAACGACCACGCGACGCGCAGCTGCTTGACGTTCGCTGCGGTAATCTGCGCCAGCGGGCTATAGCGCGTGCTTGCGAAATCGCCGGCGGCGCGAACCCACTGACCGTCCTCGTCTGCCGCCGCGCTCGCATGATCCTGACGATCGATGGCCGCGAGCGTGGAAACCGTCATCAGCGCCGCCGCCGCGAGCGCGACGGCGAGTCGCGGCCAGCGAAACCGTCCCGACTTGAGCCGATGCACGATGACTCCCGTGTTCGTCGAGGAAAGCAATTCGCGCGCCGGTGCACCGCGCGAGGCATGAGCGTTGCAGTCGATAGGCGTTTCGTGAAGAAGCTGCTCAACGTCTCGCTCGGGATCGTGACGAGCTTTGGCGGTTTTCTCGAGGCCGGCTCCATCGCGAGCTCGATCCAGGCGGGCGCCGAGTACGGTTATTCGCTGCTCTGGGTGCTCTTGCTCGGCACGATTTGCCTGATCGCGCTCATCGAAATGTCGGGACGGTTGGCCGCGGTGAGCCATCACACGATCGCGAGCGCGATGCGCGAGCGGTTCGGCCTGCCGTTCTTTCTTCTCCCCCTGCTCGGCGTGGCGGCCGTCAGCGTGCTCACGCTCGCGGCGGAGGTGGGCGGAGTGTGCATGGCGCTGCAACTCGCCACCGGAGTCGGGTTTCAGTGGTGGGCGGTTCCGGTCATGGTCGTGATCTGGGGGCTGCTCTGGTGGGGCAGCTTCGGGCTTGTCGAGCAGGGAGTATCCCTGCTCGGGCTCGTCACGGTCGCGTTTCTCGTGGCGGCCGTGCGGTTGCGGCCCGCGGTCGGCGAGCTGGCGTCGGGCCTGCTGCCGTCGACCGCGCCGTACGACTCGGGCCGCTACTGGTTCCTCGCGGTCAGCATCCTCGGCGCGACGCTCACACCGTACCTGTTCTACTTCTATTCGGCGGGAGCGGTCGAAGACGAGTGGGACGCCGACGACGTGCCGGCCAATCGGTTCGTCGCGACGTTCGGCATGAGCTTCGGGGCGACGCTTGCCGCGGCCGTCCTCGTCGTGGCCGCGCTCGTTTTCACGCGCGGCGCGCGCGTCGAGTCGTACGATCAAGCCGCGCCGCTGCTCGTCGATGCGCTGGGAGCATGGGGATTTCCGCTGTTCGTCGCCGCGCTGGGGATTGCGTGCTTCGGCGCCGCGCTCGAAGTGAGCCTGGCGCTCGCCTACATGATCGCGCAGGGGTTCGGCTGGAACTGGGGCGAGAACGCGCGCCCGCGCGACGCGGCGCGCTTCAGCGTGAGCTACACACTCGCCCTCGTCGCGGCGACGGCGCTGGTGGTCGTCGGCCTCGACCCGCTCGGCGTGACGAACCTCGCCATGGCGCTCAACGCCGCCTCGCTGCCGCTCGCGGTGGTGCCGTTCTTGATCCTCATGAACGACCCGGAATACGTCGGCGACCGTCCGAATGGGTTTCTCGCGAACGCGCTGGTCCTCGGTGTCGCCGTGTTGGCGTGCGTGCTCGCGCTCGTCTCGCTGCCGCTCGACCTGGTGGGAGGCTGACCATGCTCGACCTCGTTCGCGACGTGCTCGACAAGCAGCTCCTCGACATCGACGGCCGACGCTTCGGCAAGGTCGACGGCATTGTCCTCGACATTCGCGCGGACGGCGCGCCGCGCGTGCTCGCGCTCGAGGTCGGCGCGGCCACGCGGCTGGGGCGACTGCCGCACTGGCTGGCCCGTCCCCTGGCGTGGTGGCGACGGCGGACGACGACCACGCGGATTCCGCGCGAGGCGGTCCTGGCCGTGGGCCGAGACCTCCGCGTCGCCATCGACGCGACCACCACTCCGGCGTGGCGGGTCGAGGCCTGGCTCAGCCGCCTGTTCGCGCACATTCCTGGAGGACGCTGATGTCCGAGGTCCATGTCGAACAGCTGGTCGGCCGGCGCGTGCTCGATGTCGACGGCCGTCCGATCGGGCGTGTCGAGGAGGTGCGTGCCGAGCGCGACAACGGTGAATGGATCGTGCGTGAGTACGTGCTCGGCGCCGGCGGTCTGCTCGAGCGGCTGGCGGCCGAGCGGCTCGTCGCGAGCTTCCTCGGGCCGTGGGCGCTACGCCGCCATCGCCATACGGTTCCGTGGGATGCGCTGGATCTCAGCGACCCCGAGCGCCCGCGACTGACGCGGCCGCTCCCGGCGGCTCGTGGCCGGGTGGCTTAGCGCGTGCCGGACACCGCCGAGGACTCGGGCGCGGCGCCGGACTCGGTCGTGGGGGGCTTCGTCATGCGGCACTGGCCCTCGAACATGACGCCTTCCTCGACGACGACCACGGGCGCCTCGACGTCGCCGAACACGCGTGCCGTTCCGCGCAGCTCCACGCGGTCAGTGGCCAGGACGTTGCCGACGACCTCGCCGCTGATGAGAACGACGCCCGCGCGGATCGAGGCGTTCACCACCGCCTTGTCGCCGATGATCAGCGTGTCGTTCGAGCAGATTTCGCCCTTGAACTTGCCGTTCAGCATGACCGTGCCGCGGAAGGTGTACTTGCCGTCGATCTCCGAGGCCTCGTCGATGAAGGCGCTCAGATCGTCGGCGCGGGGCGCGATTGTCTTCGGCGTCTTCTTGCTAAACATGGCGGACTCGCGTCGCGTGTGCCGCGGCGAGGTGCCGCGTGGTACCAGCGCTCCGATGCCAGAATTAGCATCGCGCGCGTGATCGGGTCAATTTAATTCGGGTCGCCTGTCGCCGGAGGGCTCCCGGCGCGCGGGACTGCGATCCGCGCGGGCTCGTGTCCGGCCGTGTCGGTCGCATCGCGGACGCCGCGCGCGACCCGGACATACTCCAGGCCGAGCCAGACCACGAAGAAGAACGCGAGCTGGATGGACGCGTTGTAGAACAGCGGGACCATGTCCGACGACCGGATTTCGAGCGCGTATGCCGCGGCGCTCACGAGCGTGAGCAATCCCATCGCGACGAGCCGCACCGGGTCGGCGACGCCGTCATGCCACGGCAGCAGCACGAGCAGGACGAGGAACGAATAGTAGTAGCCCGCGGGCGTGAACGCGCAGAAGATCAGCGGCACGGCATACATCAGCGATTCGACGGGGCGCGCGCGGGCGATGAGCGGCAGCGCGGCCAGAACATAGATCAGCGCGATGGCCGGCGCGACCCATGGCGCCGGCCGCGCGGCCAGCGCGGCCTCGTGCGGCACGAAGACGCTGCCGTCTGGCCGGGTGACCCACGGCGCGGCGTGGAACACGATGATCGAGCCGAGGCCGACGTGATTGGCGTACACGCCGGCGTTGTGGACGCGGATCTTCGCCGAGAACTCCTGCGCGAGCTGCCGGGTCGACGGCACCGCCACCACCGCGAGCGCGGTGGCGAGCACGAGTCCTCCCGCGGCGATGAGGCACCGACCGCGCGTCGCATCCCGCACCGCGGTGACACGCGCATGGACCCAGCCGACGGCGAGCGGCACGAGGAACATCGCGGGGAACAGACGCGCGACCACCGCGTAACCGAAGCCGACGCCCGCGGCGACGCCGGCGCCTCGCGTGAGCGCCACGGCACCCAGCAGCAGCGCGGCGATCCAGTCCCAGCGCAGCGGCGAGCCACCGATGAAGTCGAAGCGCGCGAAGAACGACAACCCCAGGAACGCGAACGCGAGGTTGGCGGCGAGGCCCCCGAACGCCCGGCGCACGACCACGAACGTGACGAGGATGATGATGTAGTCGAGGGACGTCAGGACTCCGAGCGTGACCGGTGACGCCGGCACCCAGCGCACGAGCGCGTGCAGCAGCAGCGCGCGCGGCGGCGGATCGTTGTAGCCGTGATCGAGCAGGAGCGCGTCCCAATGATTGATGCGCGGGCCGAAGACGAGCAGGTCGCGCTTGAACGCCTGCCATCGGGCGGGCGTGAACCGCGCGCGCACCGCCGCCGCGTCGAGCGTCGCGACGTCGCGACGCTCGTAGGTGTTGAGGTCGCGGATCTCGCGGATCTGTGCAAACGCCCCGAGCTCGCGCCCGGCGAGCCAGGTGGCCTCGTACATCCTCGTGTAGCCGAGCTCGGGCAGATACTTGGCGCCCATGAAGTAGTGAAACGTCTCGTGCCAGTGGATGGGGCTGCGATCGCGCACGTGAAACAGGCCGAAGTTCGGATAGGCGAGCGCGCCGACCACGGCGAGCGCGGCGGCGATCGCGGAGGCGCGTCGGGATGACAGGCGGCCGGCCGCGAGGCAGAAAAACACGCCCCCCAGCACGAGCAGCAGGACGAGACGAGCGGCGCCGAATCCCTGGTACGGATCCAGGGTGTTCAGAAGGAGCGGATGAGGCGCTCGACCCGCTCGTCGTGAGACTGGAACGGGTCCTTGCAGAGGATCGTCTCGCGCTCCGGGTCGTTCAGCTTCAGATAGACCCAGTCCACGCGGTAGTCCTTGCCCTTGAGGTTGGCCTGACGGATGAACTCGCCGCGCAGCCGCGCGCGTGTGGTCTGCGGCGGCTCGTGCTTGGCGCGCTCGATCGTCTCGTCGTCGGTGATGCGGTCGACCATGTCG
>JBKOUQ010000151.1:0-28516 GCA_046723475.1 Candidatus Methylomirabilota bacterium | reverse complement strand
GGTCGCGGACACCGGCATCGGCATGCCGCGAGAGGCGCTCGGCTATATCTTCGAAGAGTTCCGACAGGTGGACATGTCGAGCACACGCAGGCACGGGGGCACGGGCCTCGGTCTCACGATCGTCCGCAAGCTTGCCACGCTCCTCGGAGGGACCGTGACGGCGGAGACCGAGCTCGGCAAGGGGTCGACGTTCACGGTCACCGTTCCCTGGCAGCTTGCCGACCGTACCGCCTCGGCGCGCGCCCGATGACCCTTCGGAAGACGATCCTCGTCATCGAGGACAACGACTTCAATCGCGATCTCCTCGTGCAGATTCTCGAAGACACCTACACCGTCATCGTCGCGGTGGACGGCGCCGACGGCATAGCGCAGGCGGAGGCCAAACGGCCGGATCTGATCTTGATGGATTTCGGAATGCCGGTCATGGACGGCTGGGAGGCGACGCGCCGGATCAAGGCCGATCCACGCCTGGTGCACATTCCGATCATCGCGATCACGTCGCACGCGATGGTCGGCGACGAAGAGCGGGCACGGGCCGCGGGCTGCGACGACTACATGGCGAAGCCCATCAACGAAGACGATCTCCTCGCGAAGATCGAACACTTCCTCGGATAGGACGCGATGGCCGACAAAATTCTGATCGTCGACGACGAACCCTTCAACCTCGACGTCCTCGAGCAGGAGCTCACCGACCGCGGCTATGCCATCGTTCGGGCGCGCAGTGGTTCCGAGGCCCTCCAGAAGGTAGAGACCGTCGCGCCTGACCTGGTGCTGCTCGACTACATGATGCCCGGCATGAGCGGGCTCGACGTGCTGCGCGCACTGCGCGACAGCGACAGCGATGTCCCCGTCGTCATGATCACCGCCCATGGCAGCATCGAGGTCGCGGTGCAAGCGATGAAGCTCGGCGCCATCGATTTCGTCGTGAAGCCGTTCGAGCCCGAGCACATCGTCCTCGCCATCCAGAAGGCGCTGGAGCACCAGCGGCTCCGGCGTGAAGTCGCCGCGTTCACCCAGGAGACCGGCGAGCGGTATCACCTCGTCACGTCCGCGAGCCCGGCCATGGCGCAGGCGATCGATCTCGCGCGCAAAGCGGCCGCGAGCCGGGCGACCGTGCTGCTGCTCGGGGAGAGCGGCACGGGCAAGGAGGTGTTCGCGCGCGCGATCCACGCCTGGAGCGATCGCGTGCACGAGCCGTTCGTCGCGATCAACTGCGTGGGACTCTCGCGCGAGCTGCTGGAGTCCGAGCTGTTCGGGCACGAGAAAGGCGCGTTCACGGGCGCCCACCGGCTCAAGAAGGGCAAGCTCGAGCTCGCGCACCGCGGCACGGTCTTTCTCGACGAGGTCGGCGATATCAGCCAGGAGCTGCAGACCAAATTGCTCCGCTTCCTCCAGGAGCGCGACTTCGAGCGCGTGGGCGGCACCCGGCCCATCTCCGTCGACGTCCGCATCCTCGCCGCCACCAATCGGGATCTCGAGGCCGCCGTCAAACACGGCAAGTTCCGGGAGGATCTCTATCATCGGCTCAACGTGATCGCGATCACGCTGCCGCCCTTGCGCGAGCGCCGCGGCGATATCCCCGAGCTCGCCCGCTATTTCGTCGATCGCTTCTCGCGGGAGACGAAGAAGCCGTTCACGGGGGTCGCGCCGGAGGCGCTGCAACGCCTCGTCGCGTACGCGTGGCCGGGCAACGTGCGGGAGCTCGCCAACGTCATCGAGCGTGCGGTCGTCCTGAGCGAGGGGCCGCACGTCGCCGCGCACGACTTGCCACCCCGCGTGGCCGCCGTCGCATCCGCCCGTCCGGCCGACGCCGGCACATATCAGGCCGCGGTGAATGCATACCGCCGCGAGCTCATCATCGGCGCGCTCGGCCGGACCGGCGGCAACCGCGCCGCCGCGGCGACCGCGCTCGGTCTGAACCGAACGCACCTGCTGCGACTCATCCGCGCGCTCGGTATCGAGTGATGCGCTCGCGCGACTGAGGCGTCGCGCAACCGCGACACCGCCGCCGCGCGCCGCGGGCGCGAGCCGCACCGAACGGCATCGCCCGCCTCGTCATTTCACATACTTGCTCGGGGTCCTCGCCTCGGCACCGGTCTGGTATCCGGCTTGCCTGTCGTGTGAGTCCGATGAAAAGACTGTTGATCGTCATCGCGCAGCTCGCGGGACTCCTGCTCGTCAGCCAGCTTGGATACGCCATCGCATCCTGGCTTCACCTGCCCGTGCCCGGCAACCTCCTCGGCATGCTGCTGCTGCTGGCGTTGCTTGCGACCGGCGTGGTTCGGCTCGCATGGATCGAAGCGAGCGCCTCGCTCCTCGTGCGGCATTTGGCGTTCTTCTTCGTTCCGATCACGGTGGGTCTGATGGGGCTCGGCGATCTGTTTCGCGCCAACGGCGCGGCGATCGTCATCACGTTGACCGTCAGCGCGGTCGTCGGGCTCTGCGTGGCGGGCCTCAGCTCGCAACGGCTGGCGTCTCGACGAGAACGGAGGCCATCATGACGAGTGGGGTGACGTGGTTTTGCATCGGGCTCACCGTGGGCGCCTACACGCTGAGCCGCGTGGTCGCCCGTCGGTATCCGTCGCCGCTGACGACGCCCGTGTTCTTCAGCACGGTGCTCATCATCCTCGTGCTCATCCCCACCGGCCTCCGCGCGGCCGACTACGAAGGGGCCAAAGGCATTCTGGTGTCGCTGCTCGGACCGGCGACGGTAAGCCTCGCGGTACCGCTCTACAAGAACCGCCGCGCGCTGCTCACCAACACCCTGCCCGCCTGCGCGGGGCTCGTCGTCGGCTCGCTCGGCACGCTGGCCGCGGCCGTGTTCGTCGCGCGCGTGCTCGGGCTGCCGGACGTCGTGCGTGCGTCGATCAGCATCAAGTCGGTGACGGCGCCGATCGCGATCGAGCTCGCGCCGATCATCAACGCGAGCCCGGCGGTGACGGCGGCGTTCGTCATCGCGACGGGGATGATCGGCGCCATGATCGGGCCCTGGCTGCTGAGCGCGACCGGAATTCACGATCCCGTGGCGCGCGGCCTCGCTCTCGGCACGATCTCGCACGGTCAGGGCACCGCCCAGGCCGTCCTCGAGGGCGAGCTCCAAGGCGCCGCGGCGAGCATCGCGATGGGGCTCACCGCGATCTTCGTGTCTGTCGTCGCGCCGGTGCTGGTCCCGTGGCTCGGATAGGCGAGGCGACCATGACGTGGAGCGGGATCATCACGTCGATCGCCTTGCTGGCGGGCCTCGGTGGGGTCGCGGCGGCGAGCGTCACGAGCGGCAAGACGGGTTTCGCGCGGCGGGACGGCGCCGCGATTTTGGTCGAGCGGCTCGCGGTCCTGGACGGCGCGATCGCACGCCGCGACACGAGTGTCGCCATCTCGGCGTGGGGCGAGGCCTATACGGCCGCGCTCGCCACGCGGCGCTGGGATGCGATGGTCGACGTCGGCGACGCGGCGGCGAGGATCGACAGCCTGAGCGGGGACGTGCCGGGGTACCTGATCGGCTTCCGGGCCGAGGCTCGCCTCGCCTATCTTCGCGCCCTGTCGCTTGCGCGCCACGCCAGGTCCGAGGACGGCATCTCGCGTGTGGCTCGAGCGTTCGACGCGCTGGGGGATACGGACGTGGCGGCTCGGGTGCACGCAATCGCGCCATCGCCATGACGCCTCCGCATCGGCGTGCGGCGCTCATCGGGCTCATCTCTGTCTATCTGATCAGCCTCGGATTCGTGTCCGGAATGGTGATCGAGCGGATGCGCTACGACATGCGACGGGGCGCGGTGCTCGCCGAGCTGGCGGAGGCAAAGGAGCGCTTGCACAATCAGCTCATGGCGCTCGAGGGGCGGACCACGCGGCGCCTCGACTGACGAGCGCCGCGTGAGGCGGTCCTAGACGCGCGCGGTCTTCATCACCTCGGCAAAGCGCTCCATCCGCTCCAGGCTCTGCTTCGGCTCCTCACTCCTGAAGTCGAAGATCAGCTCGCTCACGCCGAGCTTCGCGTACGTCGCGATGTCGTCGATGATTTCCTGCGCCGTGCCCGAAAACGGCCGGCGCGCACCGCCGGCAGGCGTGCTTTCGTCATACACCGGGGCCTTCAACGAGATCGTGAGTGCACGCGGGTCGCGGCCCTGCGCCTCCGTCAGTCGGCGCAGCTCGTCGAGCAGCGTCGTGAATTCCGCTGGCGCGAGCATCGCCGCCGGGTTGGCACCGACGGGATGCCAGCCATCGCCGTACCGCGCGGCGCGGCGCAGCGCCGCGCGGCTGTGGCCGCCGACCCAGATGGGTGGATGCGGTTTCTGGACGGGTTGCGGCAGGCACCGGAGCGCGTCGAAGCGATAGAACTCGCCGCGGAACGACGCCGGGTTCAGCGTCCACAGCGTCTTGAAGATCTGCAGATATTCGTCGCTCACGGCGCCGCGCCGGTCGAAGTCCGGCGTTCCGAGCGCGGCGAATTCCTCGCGCAGCCAGCCGACGCCGACGCCGACGGTGACGCGTCCCCGCGACAGCACGTCGATCGTCGCGAGCATCTTGGCCGTCAGGACCGGATTGCGATGCGGCACGATCATCACGCTGGTGATCAGCCGCAGCCGCGTGCTTTTGGCGGCGACAAACGACATCAGCGTGAGCTGCTCGAGCGCGTCGCCGGCGCCGGGGAACGCGCCGCTGACGGTATACGGATATTTCGACTCGATCTTGACGGGGAAGACGACGTGGTCGGCGACGACCGTCGAATGAAAGCCGAGTGCTTCCGCCCGGCTCACGAGTGTTTCCAGAGCATCGGGCTCGGCGCTCCGGCCGCGCGTGGGCAGATAGAAACCGTATCGCATGGCCGGAACTCTAGGCCCGGCGTGACCGCTACGCCAGCAGTTTCTCCACCGTGATCGGCAGCTCGCGCACGCGCCGGCCCGTGGCGTGGTGGATCGCGTTGGCAATGGCCGGCGCCACGCCGCAGATGGCGATCTCGGCCAGCCCCTTCACGCCGAGCGGGTTGAAGCATCGGTCGTCGCTCGGCACGAAGAGCGCATCGACCTCGACCACGTCCGCATTGACGGGCACGAGGTACTCGGCGAGATTCGCGTTCATCACGCGGCCGAAGCGCGCGTCCCAGTCGGCTCGCTCCAGCAGCGCCATGCCGAGGCCGCCGACCATGCCGCCGATGCACTGGCTGCGCGCCGTCTTCGGGTTGACGACGCGGCCGACGTCGTAGGCGCCGATCATGCGCGGCACGCGGATCACGCCGAGGTCCGCGTCGACGCGGGCCTCGACGAACACCGCGCCGAACGCGTATGACGAAAAGCGCTCGGTTTCGTCGCCGGGCTCGGCGTCGGCGGTCGCTTCGAGCCGATCGACGCCGTGATCGCGCAGCGCTTCGACATACGAGCGCGCGTTCGCTCCGAGCTTCCTGCGCACGTTCTCGCACGCCGTGTGCACCGCATTGCCGACGCTCGCCATCGTCATCGACCCGCCGTGCACGGGCGCCTTCGGCATGTCGGTGTCGCCGATCTCGACGCGCACGCGATCCACGGGGAGGTCGAGCGCGTCAGCGGCGACCTGAGTCAGCGCCGTGTACGTCCCGGGGCCCATGTCGGATGCGGCCGTGCGCACGAGCGCGGTCCCATCCGCAAGCAGCGTCGCCGATGCGGACGCCGCCGACCGGTGTGCCGGGTAGATCGCCGTCGCCATGCCGTGGCCGATCAGGATCGAGCCGTCGCGCAGCGATCGCGGGTGCCATGATGACGGTGCCCAGCCGAAGCGCTCGGCCGCCGTGCGATAGCACGCGAGCAGCTCGTTGCTGGACCACGGACGGTCCTGTGCTTCGTCGCGGTCGGCGCGATTCCGGACACGCAGCTCCACCGGGTCCATGCCGAGCTGCACCGCCAGCTCGTCCATCGCGCACTCGATCGCGAATGCGCCACTGACGTGGCCGGGTGCGCGCATCGACGTGGGCGTGTTGGTGTTCATGCGGACGAAGCGGTAGCGCGTCAGCACGTTCGGACACGCGTACGTGGTCCGCGCAGGGTTGACCGTCTCCTCGGCGTGCTCTTCGTACACGGACGTCTGCGCCGTCGCCTCGTGGACCACGGCCGTCAGACGGCCATCGCGCCGCGCGCCGAGGGCCACGCGCTGCTCGGTGTGCGGACGGCAGCCGATCGAGGTGTAGCACTCGCGTCGCGTCAGCTCGACGCGCACGGGGCGGCCGACGTGACGCGCGGCAAGCGCCGCGATCGTCACGTGCGGCCACGCGCGCAGCGCCGAGCCGAACGCGCCGCCCACGAACGGCGACACGACGCGCACGTGCTCCTCGGGCAGCCCGAACACGTGCGCAATGACGGCACGCGTATTCCCGACCCACTGCGTCTTGTCCCAGAGCGTCAGCCGGTCGCCCTCCCACGCCGCGATGGTGGCGTGCGGCTCGATCGCATTGTGGTGCTCGCGTGGGTGCACATACGTCGCGTCCACGCGCACGTCGGCTTCGTCGAGCGCGCGCACGGCGTGACCACGACGCGTCTCGCCCGGTTCGCCGTCCTCGGCGGTCGCCTCGCTCGGCGGCGTCGCGCGGTCGGGCTCGAACACCGTCCGGGCGCGCGCTTCGTCGTAGGTCACCCGCACGAGGCGCGCCGCGTGCCGCGCCTGCGCCACCGTCTCGGCCACCGCGACGCCGATCGGCTGGCCGCTGAACAACACGTCGGCGTCCTGGAAGACGCGCAGCGCTTCGCCCGACGGCGGGTCGACGGCCGGGCGCTCCTTCATGCGCCGGTACGGCAGCCGTGGCGCATTGACGTGCGTGATGACGGCCAGCACTCCCGCCGACTTCTCCGCGGCGGCTGCGTCGATCGTCAGGATCGAGCCCCGGGCGATCGTGCTCGTGACGAGGGCGGCGTGCGCGAGCCGCGGCGGCGCAAACTCCCCGGCATAGCGCGCGGAGCCGGTGACCTTGGCGCGGCCGTCGACGCGATCGACGGGCCGACCGACGGCGCTCATGGCCGGCTGGCCACCGTACGGAGCCCCCGCTCGACGGTGCGCTCGAGCAGCGTCACCTTGAAAGCATTCTGGCCGTGCGGCTCGGCGCCATCGGAGGCCCGTGCCGCGGCGATGCGGAAGAGCTGCTCGTCGATGCGGCGGCCGACGAGCGCCCGCTCGACGTGCGGAAGCCGCCACGGCTTGGTCGCGACGCCGCCGACGGCGACCCGCGCCTGGCGAATCATGGAGTCGTCGATGTCGAGCGCGACGGCGGCGGAGACGAGTGCCCACTCGAAGCTCGCACGGTCACGAATCTTCAGGTAGTGCGAGCGGCGCGCGTGCCGGGACGCGGGAATCACGACCGCGGTAATGAGCTCGCCGGGCTCGAGGACGGTCTCGATGTGCGGCGTGTCGCCGGGCGTGCGGTGCAGCGCGTCCACGGGCAGCGTGCGCGCGCCGTTGACGCCGCGGACGAGCACGCCGGCGTCGAGCGCGACCAGCGCCACCGCGAGGTCGCCCGGGTACGTCGCGATGCAGTGCGGGCTCACACCGAGGATCGCGTGCAGCCGATTCTCACCCTCCAGCGCCGAGCACCCGGCGCCCGGCTCGCGCTTGTTGCACGGCGTGACGACGTCACGAAAGTAGCCGCACCGTGTGCGCTGCAACAGGTTGCCGCCGATGCTGGCCATATTGCGCACCTGCGGGCTTGCGCTGAGCAGCAGCGCCTCGGCCACCGCCGGGTAGTCGGCGCGGATCCGCGGATGGTCGGCGACGTCGCTCATGCGCGCGTTGGCGCCGATCCGCACGCCGTCGCTGTCGGCGTCGATGGCGCTCATCGGCAGGCGATTGATGTCGATCAGCTCGGCCGGCGCGCGCACGCCCTCGTGCACGAGCTGGAGCATGTCGGTGCCGCCGGCGATGAATTCGGCGCCGCGCCCACGCGCGACGTGCGCGATCGCGGCCTCGGCGCTCGGCGCGGCGGCATACGCGAAGGGCACCATCGTCACGCCGCCCGCCGCGCCGCCTGCCGGATGGCGGCGACGATGCTCGCGTAGGCGCCGCAGCGGCACAGGTTGCCGCTCATGTGCTCACGGATCTCGTCGTCGGAGCCCGCACGGCGCTCGGCGATCAGACCGACCGCGGACACGATCTGGCCGGGCGTGCAGTAGCCGCACTGAAAGCCGTCGTGCTCGATGAACGCGGCCTGAACCGGATGCAGCGCGCTGGCGCCGTCGGCGAGTCCCTCGATCGTCGTGACGGACTCTCCCGCGTGCGCCACGGCGAGCGTGAGACAGGCATTGACGCGGCGGCCCTGCACGAGCACCGTGCACGCGCCGCACTGACCGAGATCGCAGCCCTTCTTCGTACCGGTGAGATGCAGCCCGTCGCGCAGCGCATCGAGCAGCGTCGTGCGCGCCTCCACCGTCAACCGGTGTTCGGCCCCGTTGACGACCAGAACGATGTCACAGTCTCGGCGAGGTGTCAGCCGCGTCGCGCTCATCGCTCTCTCCTGGATCGCTCGTGTACGGTTTGCAATGCGCTTGGGACGCACCCCTGGTGCGTGCAATAACAACGCCGTCCCGCGACTTGACGAGCGCCGCGGCGGGTACGAGCATGAGGCGCCCGGCCGTCGGATCGGGAAAAGGAGCCACCATGCCGCGCTATGTCACGGTCGCCGCCGCCCAGATGGGCCCGAACAACGAAGGAGCGTCGCGCGAGGAGATCGTCGAGCGCATGCTCGTACTGCTCGAGCGCGCGACGCGCGAGGGCGTCGAGCTCATCGCCTACCCCGAGATGGCGCTGACGACCTACTTCCCGAAGAAGATCCGCCGCGACTTCGATCAGTTCTTCGAGACCGAGGTGCCGCCCAAGGCGCTGGAGCCGCTGCTACGACGGGCGGCCGAGGCACGCGTCGCGGTGCACGTCGGTTTCTGCGAAAAGGCCGACGGCAAGTACTTCAATTCGGCGCTGCTCACGGATCGCGACGGCCGGCTCTGTGGGACCTTCCGGAAGATCCACCTGCCAGGCACGAAGGCGCCCGATAGCTTCGCGCAGGTCCACGAGCCCTACTACTTCGCCCACGGCGACACGGGCTACCGCGTCTGGGACTGCGCCGGTGCCCGGGTCGGCATCGCGATCTGCCAGGATCGTCGCTACCCCGAAAGCTATCGCGCGCTCGCGCTGCAGGGCGCGGAGATCATCCTGATCGGTTACAACACGCCGATCTCCGCGCTGGCGCTGGACCTCAACGAGCTGTGCATGCGCGCCGGCGCCTACGCCAACGCATGCTTCGTCGTCGGCATCGCGAAGGCCGGTATCGAAGACGGGGTGGAGCTGATCGGCGGGTCGTGCGTGATCAACCCGCAAGGACAGGTCGTGGCCAGGGCGTCGACAACCGGCGACGAGCTGATCACCGCGCGCATCGACCTCGACCTGATGACGCCCGTGCGCAAGCGCTGGAACTTTCTCGGGCGCCGCCAGCCGCAGCACTACGGCATCTTGCTGCAGCCGGTGACGGAGAAGGAGCCGAATCGATGAAGCCACGACCGTCTAGTGCAGGCCACCCACGGCGCGAGCCGGTCTCGCGAACGTCGCTCCAATGACCGCGCGCGGCGTCGACCTCGTCGTCAAAGGTGGCCGCGTCGTCACGGCGAGCGACGTGCTGGACGCCGGCGTCGCGATCGCGGGCGGACGCATCGTCGCGCTGGCGCCCGACGAGTGGCTGCCGCCCGCGGATCGTGTGATCGACGCCACCGGCAAACTTGTCTTTCCCGGGCTGATCGACTGCCACCTGCACGTCGGCCCTGAGTACGACGACTGGAAAGTCTCCGCGATGGCGGCCGCACGCACGGGACTGACGAGCATCGTGCCGTTCGTCAACTACACCGCGGGCGAGTCACTGCCCCGGGCGACTCGGCGGCTGCGCGAGGAGGCCGAAGCCAACGCCGTGACCGACTTCGGCTTCCACTTCATCCTGGAGCACGAGCCCGTGATCCTCGACGGCCTCGCCGAGTCCGTCGAGCTCGGCGTGCGCTCGTTCAAGATGTTCATGACGTACAAGAAACGTGGCAAGCGCATGGTCTCCGACGAATTTCTGTGCAAGGCGATGGAACAGATCGCCGCGCTCGGTGCCGTCTGCCAGATCCACGCGGAGAACGGCGACATCCTCTGCTATCTCGAGGACAAGGCCATCGCCGAGGGCCGCACCAAGCCCACCGATTTTCCCGCGACGTGCCCCGACTGGGCGGAAGAAGAAGCGATCAACCGCGCGATCCTCATCGGTCGCCTCACGAATTGTCCCGTCTATATCGTCCACCTCTCGACGCGACTCGGGCTGGAGCGCATCCAGCGCGCGCAGGCCGAGGGCCAGCGTGTGTGGACGGAGACGTGCCCGCAGTACCTGCTGCTGAGCGACGAGGAAATGGCGACACTCGGCCCGTTCGCGAAAATCGGCCCGCCGCTGCGCCCGGCCCACGGCCGCGACCGCGAGGCGATGTGGGCGGGCTCCGCCGGGGGCTTCATTCACACGATCGCCAGCGATCACGCGCCGCGGCTGCCGAAATTCAAGGAGCCCGGGCGGACGAACATCTTCGTCGATGCGCAGGGCGTGCCGATTCCCTTCGGCGCGCCGTCACTCGAGACGCTGGCGCCGCTCGTCTGGCACGAGGGTGTCGTCAAGCGCGGCCTGCCGCCGTCGTGGATGGCGCGCGTGCTTTCGGAGAATCCGGCGCGCATCTTCGGCCTGTTCCCGCGCAAGGGCGCAATCCGCGTCGGCGCCGACGCGGATCTCACGATCTGGGATCCGGGTGCCGCATGGACGATCCGCCAGCGTGATCATCTCAGCATGGCCGGCTACACGCCGTACGAGGGCTGGGGCATACGCGGACGCGCGTGGACCACGCTCGTGCGCGGTCAGGTCCTGCTGAACGCCGCCGGCGAGCTCGAGCAGAAGCCCGGGTTCGGCCAGTACCTGCCCGAGCAGCCGCCGGTCGCACCGCTTGCGGGACGGTTGGCGTGAAGGCGGTCGGCGCAATCACGATCGGACAGACGCCGCGCGGCGACATCGTCGGCGAGATGGAAAAGATTCTCGGTCCCGGTATGCGCCTCGTCGAAGCCGGCGCGCTCGACGGTCTCTCGCGCGCGGACATCGACGCGCTGGCTCCGGCCCCCGGCGACACCGATGCGCTCATCACGCACCTGCGCGACGGCACGAACGTCCTCGTCGCGAAGCGGCGCATCGTCCCCCGCCTGCAGGCCTGTCTCGATCGTCTGGCGACCGACGTCGACGCCTTCGTGATTCTCTGCGCCGGCGTTTTTCCCCCGTTCACCAGCCGCCGCCCCGTGCTGCTCCCCGAGCGCTGTCTGGCCGCGATGGTCGATGCGACCTTCGATGGTGGACGCCTCGGCGTGCTCGTGCCGATCGTGGAGCAGGTCGAGTCGTCGGCGAAGCGGTGGGCGGGCGTGGATGCGCGCGTGCTCGTCACCGTCGCCTCGCCATACGACGATCCGTCGCGCCTGATCGCCGCGTGCGAGACGTTGCGGCGCGGCGGCGTGTCGCTGGTCGTCATGGAATGTCAGGGCTTCACGAGCGCGATGAAGCAGGTCGTGCGTGATGTGACCGGGGCCCCGGCGCTGCTGCCCGCGAGCGTCCTCGCGCGGTTCCTTGCCGAGCTGGTCTAGAAATCTTCCGCGGTTCTGACGGGAGGGTCGACATGCGCCGGATGACGTTGATGCTCGCCACCGCCGTGATCCTTGGTGCGGCGGCGGGCGCGATCGGTGTTCGCACGCTGAGCGCTCAACAGGAAACCGAGCAGCGGCGAGTTCTCGTGGCCGCCGACTTGATCGACATTCCGGGATACGAAGTGCGTATCTGGCGCACCGACATCGGACCGGGCGTCGTCGGGGCCAAGCACTATCACCCGGGAACCGAATGCAATTACGTCCTCGAGGGTGTGATGACTCTCGAGAAAGAGGGCGAGTCGCCCGTCAACCTCAAAGCCGGTGACGCTCACTGCGCACGGCCGCGCCAAGTGCTCGTTCCCCGGAACGCCAGCCAAACGGAACCCTATAAGAGTGTCGTCGTCATGATCGCTCCGAAGGGGCAGCCGATCGCCGTCCCGGTGAAGTAGCCCGATAGCGCGATCACAAGCCGGGCAGCCCGCGCGTCCAGCGCGGCAGCGGCGGGAAGCGCTCGGTTACTCGCCCGTCCGTGTAGGTGGCCACGGGCCGGTACGGCACGCGCAGCGAGCTGTTGTCGTAGACAAACGCGCGGTCCACCACGTCGACGGCGGCCTTCAGATTTTTCAATGTTCGCGGGTAGCGCGCGAAGAGCCGGTCGGTCGGCACGTCGTGGCCGCCTCGCGCCACGCGCGTGGCGACGCGCGCCACCGACAGCGCCGGGCTGGCGAGACCGATGAACACCAGCAGCACGACGAACCCCGACGACCGGGCACGCTCGAGGAAGTCGAGCTTGGCGCCGGCGGGGTCGGAGAAGACCGTCTCCGTGCAGAAGCCGAAGCGCAGCTCGAGCAGATCCGCGCGCAGCCGCTCGGCTTCATCGAAGGCGCGGCGGTCGAGCTGCGACACGGGCACGCTCGGCTCGGCCTCGCGGAGCAGTCGGGCGATGTGGTCGGCGTTGACGAACAGCAGGCCGAGTCCGTGCAGATGCTCCGCAAAAAACGTCGACTTGCCCGCGCCGTTGGGGCCCGCGAGCACGACGAGAACGGGCCGCTCGTCAGCGGCGGCGGCGCGCAGCGATGCGAACGGGCGTACGCTCATGCTGGCGCCGGGGCGCCTTCCCCGCGGCCGCCACGAAGGCGCGGCCTTCGAAGTGCCCGCGCGTCCGCCGACCATCGGGCGCAATCCGGACTACGCCCTCGGCATCGTCAGGATCTTCTTCGTACAGCGGCCCGCCCGGCGCCTCGATCCTGGCCCGAATCGCGTCCCGATCGGTGTCATGCATGAGTCGAGTCAGGACGGTTTCGACGTCCGCACGGCTCACCCACGTCGGCATCGAGAGGCCCTCGCCGGCGCGCTTGAGCATGAGCAGCTCGCGGTGCGCGGTGATGACTTCGACGGCGCGGCCCAGCGTGGCCCAGTGCTCGATCTGCGCCGTGACCGAGCGGTGCGTGCCTTTCGCCTCCTCTTTCGCGCGGGCGAGGAGTCGGTCCGAGATCTTTACGGGCGCCGGCATCGGCAGACCTCCTCGGGTAGCCGTGGACTACCCAGCGGTAGCAGTTTACTACCGAAGGGTAACCTCCAGCCACACGCGCCGGTGAATGCGACCGCTCAGCCGCGACACGAAATTCAGCAGACGCGCCTGCCACCCGTACTTCGCACGCAGCAGGGCCTGCGCGTCGGCGATCTCGCGCGGCTCGTGCATGATGCGCGCGGTGCCGTCGTGCCACACGCCGTGCACGCCGCCGCGGGCGTCGCTGGCGGCCACGCGCACGCGCGCCGTGTGCCGCACGCGCTTGACCTTGCCCGAATCGCCGCCCGTCACGATCCACAAGCGGTCCTCGCGCGCGGCGAACCAGACGGGCGTGCGCACCTCGGCGCCATTGCGGCGGAAGGTCGCGAGACTCACGTAGCGCTCGCGCGCGAGCTCGCTCGCCGGCACGGCGCTCAGGTCGTCAGCTCGCGCTCCAGCTCGTGAATGCTCGCCGCCACGACTTCGACGAGCCGATCGACCTCGGCGGCGGTGATGCAGAGCGGCGGTGCGAGGCGCAGGACTTGACCGCGCGCATAGACGATCGCGCCGCGCTCCCACGCTTTGCGGTCCAGCCGCGCCACGACGCCTGGGTCGAGAGGCGCTCCAGAACCGTCGGGCCGCACGAGCTCCGCGCACACGAGCAGGCCACGCCCGCGCACCTCACCGACGATGCGGTGGCCGCGCAGCGCCCCCTGGAGTCCCTCGAGCAGCCGCCGGCCCATCACCTCGGCGTTGGCGACGAGCCCGTCCTTCTCCATGATCTGCAGATTCGCGAGCGCCGCCGCGCACGCGACGGGGTGCGCGGCATACGTGTTCGGATGGACGACTTCCTGCGTACCGTTCTCGGGAAACGCATCCGTGAGTCGCCCGCGCGCGATGGTCCCCGACAGCGGCAGGTAGCCCGAGGTGATGCCCTTCGCGACCGTCATGAGATCGGGAACGACGTTTTCGTGGTTCACGCCGAACCACTTGCCCGTGCGCCCGAAGCCCGTGATGACCTCGTCGGCGATCATCAGCACGTCGAGCTCATCGCAGATCGCGCGCACGGCCGCGAGCCAGCCGAGCGGCGGGATGATGAACCCGCCGGACGAGAGGATCGGCTCCATGATCACCGCCGAGACCGTGTCGGCGCCTTGCTCGACGATCGCGTCGCGCAGCTCACCCGCGCGCCGGCGCACGAGCTCGGCGTCGCTCCCCGCGCCGCGATCGCGGAACGGATACGGCGGCGCCACCTTCGTGAAGCCCGTCGGCTGCAGCGCAGAATACGCGGCCGTCATGTGCGGGAGCCCGCACACCGCGAACGTGCCCATCGTGGCCCCGTGGTAACCGCCCTGCAGCGAGATCACCTTGTGCTTGCCGGGCTTGCCGCGCGCGATCCAGTAGTGTCGTGCGATCTGCATCGCACGCTCGTTGGCCTCCGAGCCGCTCGTGGCGAACAGCGTGTAGTCGAGATCGCCCGGAGTCAGCGTCGCGAGCTTCGCCGCCAGCTCCGCCGCGGGCCGATTGGAGAACTGTCGCGTCGTGGGGTAGTACGCCAGACGCACCGTCTGCTCGGCGATCGCCTCGGCGATCTCCCGGCGGCCGTGACCGACGTTGACGACGGCCAGGCCGGCGAAGCCGTCCATCAGCTTGCGGCCGTCCTCGGTCCACACCCAGACGCCCTCGGCGCGGTCGATGACGAGCTCGCCGTCGGAGAGCCACGGGTGGTCCTGAGTCTTGTGCGTCCAGAGGTGCTTGATCGCGTCGGCACGGGTTGTCATGGCCGAGAGTATAACGCCCGCCTCGACGCTCATCGCCCGTGCCAGAACCGCGCGTAGTGCTCCGCGAGCTGCGCCCGCACGGAGGCGACCTCCGGATGGCGTCGCGCGGCGATGTACGCGGCCCGCGTGGTCGGATCGTTGAGATCGACCTTGCCTGCCGCGCAACACATGAGCGAGCGCGGATCGGCGACGTGCGGCAGCCCGAGCGCGTGACCGAGCTCGTGCGCGAGCACCTGATAGAGGACGAGCTCGCGGCTCACCTGGCCGCGTGGCTGCGGCGGAGCGACCAGGATGCGGACGGGCAGGCCGATGACGCCGCCGTCGCTGGTCACCTCGGTGACGCCCATCATTCCCGAGGCGCCCGTCGGCTCACTCAGCACGACGACCTGTGCGTCATCGCGGCGCGCGACGCGTGCGAAGGCCGCGACACCGAGCACGTCACGCGTCAGGGCGTTCCAGTCGTCGACGGCGCGCGCGGCCGCCTCGTCCAGCCCTGCGTCACCGAACGAGGTGACGTAGAGCCGCAGCGGCAGGCGGCCGCGCGGATGTCCCTCGGCGTCCGTGAGCGCCGTTTCGGACGCCGCGGCGGTGCCGGCGAGCAGCAGCAGCGCCGCCAGCACGAGCGCGCGCGTCATCCCTCGATACTGACGGTGATCGCGACGCACGCGATGATCGTGTCGCCGACCGGCACGCGGAGCCCGCCCGCCACCGCGCGCACCGTGACCTCGCCGTGCGGCAGCTCCCGCTGCACCACCGCGACGTCGACGGCCGTGGGATCGGGCACGCCGACCGTGACGTCGACGAGCATCCGACCGCCGCGCGCGCGCACGTCGGCGAAGAACGGCAAACTGGAGTGGCGGATCGCATCGGAGACCGCGCGTCGCGCCGCCGTCGTCGCGTCCGCGCCGTGCACATCCACGCCCATTCCGAACTCGAGCACGTAGGGTTTGGCCATGCCGGTATCGTACGATGAGCGCGCATGCTCGCGCCGCGCTGGCGAGTCGTCGTCGCGCTGTTCATCGTCACCTCGTGCATCGCCACCGCGGTGTCGACGTTCGGCGTGTTTCTGCCCGTGCTGTGCGAGACGTTCGGGTGGAGTCGCGGCGCAGTGTCCGTCGTGCTGTCCGTGAGCCTCATGCTCGGCGGCGTGGCGGCCTTCCCCGTCGGTCGGGTCGCGGACCGCCGCGGACCGCGCGCCGTGCTCGCGGCGACGATCGCCATCGGCGCCGTCGGCTTTCTCGTGAGCGCGCGCATCGACGCGCTCTGGCAGCTCTACCTCTCCTACGGCGTGCTCGTGGGCATCGGGATGTCGTCGATCTATGTGCTCACCGCCGCCACCGTCGCGCGCTGGTTTGCGGCCCGACGCGGGCTCGTGCTGGCCGTCGTGCTCAGCGGGTTCAACCTCGGCTGGCTCACGGGCGGTCCGTTGGCCGCGTCGCTCATCGAACACGCCGGCTGGCGCACCGCGTATGTCGTGCTCGGTACGCTGGTGGGCGCGATCGGCGTGCCGGCGAGCCTGCTGGTGCGCTATCCGCCCACCCTCGAGCTGCGCCCGGCGCCGCGCGTCGCCACGCCGGCCACCGCGCCCGCTGCGGCGTTCGCCGACACGCGGCTCTGGTGCTTCCTCGCCGCGTGGTGCTTCCTCGGCCTCGTGTTCATGATGATCACGGTCCACAGCGTCTCGTACGCGCGCGATCGCGGATTGCCGCTCGAGCGTGCGTCGCTCGCGCTGTCCGCGTTCGGCGTCGGCGCCGTCTGCGGCCGTCTGCTCGCGGGGGCCGCGGTCGACCGCTTCGGCGCCGTGCCGACGATGCGCGTGTGCCTGCTGATCCAGAGCGTCGCCCTCTGCGTGCTGCTGCTCGGATTGCCGACGTGGACGGTGATCGGCGCGCTCCTGCTCTTCGGGCTCGGCGCGTCGGGCGCCGACAACACGTTCGTGAAAGCCGTCTCCGACGTGTTCGGCCTCGCGGCGCTGGCGACGATCATGAGCGTGGTGGGCCTGGGCTGGCGCAGCGGCGCCGGCGTCGGGCCGGCTGTCGCGGGCTTCGTGCACGACCTCACGGGAAGCTACACGCCGTCGTTCGCGTTCGCCGTGCTCTCGCTCGGCGCGGCCTGGAGGCTGTTTCGTCTCGGGAGCGCGCCGCGACGGCCGTAGCGCGCCGACGTCAGTGTCAGGGCATCAGGACCATCTGCGTCTGAATCGTCAGAGACAGCAGCCGACCCGACGCGTCCGTCACGCGCGTCTGCCACACCTGCGTGCGCCGCCCGCGATGAAGCGGCGTCGCTTCGGCGCGGACGACCCCCGCCTTACCGGCGGCGAAGAAGTTCGTCTTCGATTCGAGCGTCGTGGTGCTGGCACCCGCGGGAAGGTTCAGAAACGTGGCCGCCGCCCCGACGGTGTCCGCGAGCGCCATAAGCGTGCCGCCGTGCATCGCACCGCCGACGGTCGTCAGCGCGGGACGATGCTCCACCTCGGCGATGACGCGCTCCGCCGTCGCCTCGACGAACCGGATACCGAGATGCTCCGCGAGCGTTCCTTTGTGCAGGCCTTCGAGATCCACCGGTCACCTCCGCGCGCAGCATCGGCGCGCCGCCGGCCATCGGCAATTACGTTGCAGGTAATGTCTGGCTTGACGTCGAGATGCTAGCATCCGCGCGTGGAGAAGACGATCCACGAGGGCGGCTTCGGTCGGCTGCTGCGCGAGTGGCGCTCACGTCGCGGCATGAGCCAGCTCGATCTGGCGCTCGAAGCCGGCGTGTCGGCGCGTCATCTCAGCTTCGTGGAAACCGGCCGCGCGACGCCCAGTCGCGAGATGGTCGTGCTGCTGGCGCGCGCCCTCGACGTGCCGTTCCGGGATCGCAACGATCTGCTCACCGCCGCGGGCTATGCGGCGATCTACCGCGCCACGAGCCTCGATGCGCCCGCGCTGGCCCAGGCGCGACGCGCGCTCGATTACATCCTGCGGCAGCAGGAGCCGTACCCCGCGCTCGTGCTGGATCGCCACTGGAACGTGTTGAAGGTCAACGAGGGCAGCGCGCGCGTGCAGGCGCTCTTCCTCGATCCCCCGAGCGTCGCGGCGCTCGGGCCGCCCAACGCGATGCGCCTCATGTTCCATCCGAAGGCGTTTCGGCCCTGGATCGTGAACTGGGAGCCCACGGCGGCGTCGCTGATCCAGTGGCTGCACCGCGACGTCGCGACGGGCTTCGCCGACGCCGAGACGCGCGCGCTGCTCGAGGAGCTGCTGTCGTATCCCGACACGCCGCGCCACTGGCGCGCGCTCGACCTCGACGCCTCGCCGGCGCCGTTCCTGCCGATCGAGTTTCGCAAGGGCGATCTCGTCTTACGATACTTCACCACGCTCACCATGCTCGGCACGCCGCACGACATCACGCTTCAGGAGGTGCGCGTGGAGAGCTTCTTCGCCGCCGACGAGGCGACGGAGAGGATGACGAGCTCCCTCTCCGCCGCCGCGGCGGCCGGCTAGGCCGACCGGCGCGCCGAGCGCCGCGATACTTCCTGCGCGGCCTCCAGCGCCTCGTCCTTTTCGGGTGCGCGGAACGCCATCGAGCTCAGCGTCACGACGCCGATCAGCTTCTCGTCGTCGTCGAGAACGGGCAGCCGGCCGACCTGCGCCTGCGCCATCGTCTGCAGCGCGCGGTCGGTGCTCCAGTCCGGCTCGGCGACGATCGCGTTGATCGAGATGCAGTCGCCGACGGCGGTGCTCGCCGGGTCCGCCTCCTGTGCCACGGCCCGTACGACGATGTCGCGGTCGGTGATGACGCCGAGCAGCTTGCCGTCTTGCACGACGGGCAGCATCCCGACGTTGGCCTCCTCCATCACCCGCGCCGCGTCCGTCAGCGACGCCGACGGCTCGATGCTGACGACGTCCGTCACCATCACGTCCCGCACCGTACGCTCCGATCGTCCCTGATTCTTCGCCATGGGTCGACCTCCTTCGCGATCGAGTTCAGCGACGGCTCAGAAGGGCGCAAGTCGAGCGAACGACATGCCAGCGAACGGCCGCTGGCGACACGGTTGCAGCTCGAGAGGGCGGCCGAAGTCCCGCGAGGAGGTTTGAAATGATCACTCTGCGGACATGGAACATCGTCCTCATTGCAATCACTGCCGCGCCCGTGACGACCGGCAGCGTCGCGCGCGCCGTCGAGCCGACGCTCAGCGACGTCGCGACATGTAATGAGCAGGCGGCACAACGAACGACCGGCAGCGCGCTGCCGGCGCCACGCGGCAAGCTGCGGGCCTCACCATCTCCGGCGCAGAGCCAGAGTGGATTGGCGGCCGGTGAGAAAACGGATCCGACGGGCTCGTTCATTACGCAGGCGCCCGACCCGCTCCTGCGTGGCATGAATGCCGAGCGCGCGGAAGACCCCGAGTACCGCGCCGCCTATCGCGAGTGTATGCGAGCGCGCAGCGCGCGCTGATCGATCGCGAACACGTCGGCGAGCCAGTCCGCCATCAGCTCTTGCCCGACGGTGGGATTGTCGTGCTGACAGTGCTCGGCGCCCGTCTCCTCGGGCGTGACGAAGCGAAGCGTGGCGTTCATGCCGTGCGCCGTGGCGTAGTCGTACACCTTCGTGGCCTGCGACATGCCGAGGACGTCGTGGCCCCCATGCAGGATCAGATACGGACAGCGCATGTCCTCCAGGACGCCGTCGAGCGTGAAGACCTTGAAGCGCTCGACGGCCTCCGCCATCGTGGGCACGCCGAACACCCACTTGATGTGCGACGCCAGGCCGTGGCTCTCGTCGGCGTCCTTCCAGAAGTCGTAGATCGACCAGATCGCGCCGTGGGAGATGCATGCCGCCAGCCGCGGCTCGCGTGCGCCCGCGCGAGCCGCGTAGTAGCCGCCCAGACTCGAGCCGCATACGGCGATGCGCGCCGGATCGACGTCCGACCGCGAGTGCAGATAGTCGATGCAGCGCGCGATCGGCACCTCGTAGTCCGGCCGGTTCGTGATCCCGTGGCGGCGGAGGGTTCCGCCCTGCCCCGGCCCGTCGATCATGAGCACGGAGATTCCGCGCTGCAGCGCCCCGTGCGCCTGCATGAACCACATCTCGTCCTTGATCGAATCAAGCCCGCCCATCGCGATCAGACACGGCTGCCGCCCCGCGCCGTACGGTGACCGCACGAAGTACGCGTAGAGCGATGCCCGCTCGTACGGGATCTCGAGCACCTCGCCCGGCGGCTGCAGGTGCGCGAGGAAGCGGTGACTCGCGCGCTCCATGCGGGTAAACGTGGCCAGCCGCCGCGGATCATCGGGAGCCAGGAAGAACTCGGCCTGCCGGTAGTAGTCCACCGCGCGCAGAAAGCAGTTCATCGCCGTCCGCACGTGACCGCGCGCGGCCTCGTCCTCGCCGCGGCTGAAGTTTCGGTCGGCGACGACGAGCCACTCGCGATGCCACGATTCCCGATCGCCGGGGACCATACGCGCGGCGGCCTGGAAGCATTCGCTCACTGTGCCGCCGCCCTCCTGGGTCTCGCCGAGCCCGCGCCGGAATTGGTACGAAAACCACGGATGCTCGGGCCAGTGGTGCCAACCGAACGGCTCGTAATGCGGCGACCGGTCGGCGGTGAGCTTCTCGATGAGGTTGTCTTCGCGCAGGACCATCCGGACCTCCAGGTGCCGCGCCGGCGGCGGCGGATTATACTGCGGTCGCGTCATGCCGCGGATCAACGAGCACTATCTCAACCTGCGCGCGTCGTATCTGTTCGCGGAGATTCGCCGCCGCACGCACATGTTCGCCGAGGCGCATCCGAGCGCCCGAATAATCGACCTCGGCGTCGGCGACGTCACGCGGCCGCTGCCCGCCGCGGTGGTGCGCGCGATGCACGAGGCGGCCGACGACATGGGCCGCGTCGAGAGCTTCAAAGGCTATGGCCCCTACGTCGGTTACGAGTGGCTGCGCGCGGAGATCGCCGCACAGGACTTCGGCTCGCGCGGCGTCGCGCTCTCGCCGGACGAGATCTTCATCAGCGACGGCGGCAAGAGCGACAGCGCGAGCCTTCAAGAGATTTTCTCGAGCGATGCGGTCGTCGCGCTGATGGATCCCGTGTATCCCGTCTACGCCGACACGAACGTCGTCGCCGGGCGCTCGGGTCCCGCCGACGAGAGCGGCCGCTACGCCGGCATGGTGTACCTGCCGTGTGTGGCGGAGAACGGCTTTCAGCCGGCCCTGCCGGATCGCCGCGTCGATCTCATCTATCTCTGCTATCCGAACAATCCGACCGGAGCCGTCGCGACACGGGAGGCGCTGGCGCGCTGGGTGGACTATGCGCGCGCGAACGAGGCGGTCATCTTCTACGACGCGGCCTACGAGGCGTACATCGGCGACGAAGACGTGCCGCACTCGATCTACGAAATCGACGGGGCGCGTGAGGTCGCCATCGAGAGCCGCTCGCTGTCGAAGAGCGCCGGCTTCACGGGGATGCGGCTCGCCTACAGCGTCGTGCCCCAGCAGGCGATGGGACGCAGCACCGACGGTCGCACCCACAGCCTGAACGCGCTGTGGACGCGCCGCGTGAACATGAAATCGAATGGGGCGCCGTACGTCATCCAGAAGGCGGCGGCCGCCGCCTACACGCCCGATGGGCAGAAGCAGGTGCGCGCGCTCATCGACTTCTACATGGCGAATGCGCGCATCATCCGTGACGGCCTCACGGCGGCGGGCTTCACCGTGTACGGTGGCCGCAACGCGCCGTACATCTGGTTCCGGACGCCGGCCGGCGTGTCGTCATGGGACTTCTTCGATCGGCTGCTGGCCGAGGTCCAGATCGTCGGCTCGCCGGGCTCGGGGTTCGGTCCGAGCGGCGAGGGCTACTTCCGGCTGACCGGATTCCGCGCACGTGAGCAGACCGAGGAGGCGGTCGCGCGCATCCGCGCGCGACTGTCGTCGTGATGCGCACACTGACGCTGGGCCGTCTGAGGATCGACGCCGTCGTCGAGCGCGCGGGCCCGACGCGCCCGACGTGGCTCCTGCCCGACGCCGCGCCGGACGCCGTCGAGCGGCATCGCGCGTGGCTCGCGCCGCGCTTCCTCGACGACAAGGGCCGGTTCCTGCAGTCGATCCACACGTTCGTCGTCCGCGCCCCGGACGTCACCGTGCTCGTCGACACGTGTGTCGGCAACGACAAGGATCGAGGCGGCCGCCAGCCATTCCACATGATGAGCACCGCCTTCCTGGACGACCTGCGCGCGGCCGGGATCGCGCCAGAGTCGGTCGACGTCGTGATCTGCACGCATCTGCACGTCGACCACGTCGGCTGGAACACGCGCTTGGACAACGGGCGCTGGGTGCCGACGTTCCCGCGCGCGCGTCATCTGTTCGGGCGGCGCGAGTGGGAGCACTGGTCGAGCGAGCGGGACGACGACACGATGCGCATCATGGCGGACAGCGTGAAGCCCGTGCTGGACGCGGGGCTGGCCACACTGGTCGACAGCGATCATCGCGTCAGCGACGAGCTGTGGCTGGAGCCGACGCCAGGCCACACCCCCGGCCACGTCAGCGTTCGCCTGCGCTCGGGCGGCGACGACGCCGTCATCACCGGCGATCTCATGCACCATCCGATCCAGATGGCCGAGCCGAACTGGTGCAGCCACTTCGACGTCGATCCGGACGCCGCCCGCAAGACGCGACGCGCATTCTGCGAGCGGTACGCCGGCGGCGGCGTCACCGTGCTCGGCACGCATTTCCACGACCCCACCGCCGGTCGCATCGTCCGCCACGGCGAGACGTGGCGGTTCGAGGCGCTACCGTGATCAAGCTGGTCTTCTGTGCCATGCGCCTGCCACATCTCTCACGCGAGGAGTTCCAGCGCTACTGGCGCGAGCGGCACGGCCCGCTCGTCCGCGAGTGCGCCAAGGCGCTCGGCATTCGCCGCTATGTGCAGGTACATACGCTCGATTCGCCGGTCAACGACGGGCTGCGTCGTGGCCGCGGAGGGCCGACCGCGTACGACGGCGTGGCCGAGCTCTGGTTCGACAGCCTGGACGCGCTCACGGCCGCCGGCGCGACGCCGGAAGGCAAGGCCGCAGGCCGCCGGCTGCTCGAGGACGAGCGCACGTTCATCGACCTCGCGCGGTCGCCGCTGTTCGTGGCCGAAGAGCATCCGGTGGTCGACTGACCGCGTCTCACCTCTCGGAGGAACTGCATGCCGATTGCCGAAGGACGCAAGGCGCCCGATTTCACGCTCGACGATGCCGGCGGCAAGCCGGTCTCGCTGAGCGACTTCACGGGCAAGGATGTCGTCGTGTACTTCTATCCCAAGGACGACACGCCCGGCTGCACCAAGGAAGCGTGTGGCTTCCGCGACCTCTGGAAGGAGCTGCAGGCGGCCGGCGTCGTCGTGCTCGGTGTGTCGGCCGATTCGGGCGAGGCGCACGCGAAGTTCGCGCAGAAGTACCGGCTGCCGTTCACGCTGCTCTCGGACCCGGATCGCAAGGTCATGACGGCGTGGGGAGCGTACGGAGACAAGATGATGTACGGCAAGAAGACCAAGGGCGTGATCCGATCGACGGTATGGATCGGCCCGGACGGTCTCGTGAGAAAGCACTGGAAGAAGGTCGCCGACGCGGCGAAGCACCCGGCGCAGGTCATGGACGTCGTGCGGGGAGACAAGACATGACCGACTATCGCGCGATGGAGCGACAGCTGCGCGAGAGCCTGGGGCTGACGCGGCGGCCCGTGGCGATCGCGTTTCGCGACGCGCCGCCCGCGGGCGTGAAACAGTTCGGCGGCTCCGAGCCTTCGGGTTGCTCGTTCTGGCGGCTCGCGATGGACGGCCGCGCCTTCTACACGGTGCCGTCCGATCACTACAACTGTCCGGTCGGCAGCCATACCCACAACATCCCCCTGCCCGGCGAGCGGGCGGGCGAGCTGCCGCAGGTGCTACAGATCATGACCGGGCTCGGGTATCTCCGGATGGAGGACGTGCCCGGGATCCCACGTCTGCCAACGACACCGGGGGCAATCGTCTATGCGCCACTCGGCGACACGCCCGTCGATCCCGACGTCGTGATGTTCGTCGGTCCGCCGGGCCGCGTGATGCTGCTGCAGGAGGCGGCGATCCGCGCCGGCGTCAGCAGCGGTGTGCCGCTGCTCGGGCGTCCGACCTGCATGGCCTTGCCGGCAGCGCTGAGTGGTGGTGCGGTCGCGAGCACCGGCTGCATCGGCAACCGTGTGTACACGGACGCGGGCGACGACGAGCTGTACGTCGCGGTCGCGGGCCGCGATGTCGCTCGCGTCGCCGCCGAGGCCGAGACGATCGCGAAGGCGAATGCCACGCTCGCCGACTATCACCGCGGCCGCCGCACGTCGCTCGCGAGCGAGTAGGAGTGCCCGATGAAACTCAAGAAGGGATTTCGTCAGCTCGTTGACGAGGCGAAGGCGCGGATCAAAACGATCGGCCTGGACGAGGCGCGGCAGCGGCACGGGCAGGACGATGTCGTGTTCGTCGACCTGCGCGACGTGCGCGAGCTGGAGCGCGAGGGCTTCATCCCCGGCGCGTTCCACTGTCCACGCGGGATGCTCGAGTTCTGGATCGATCCCGACAGCCCGTACTACAAGGACGTGTTCGCGTCGGGCAAGGAGTTCGTCTTCTACTGCAACGGCGCGTGGCGATCGGCGCTGGCGGCGGACGTGGCACAGCAGATGGGACTGCCGCGCGTCGTGGAGATGGACGGCGGCTTCACGGCATGGAAGAACGCCGGTTTCCCCGTCGCCCAGCGAGCGAAGAAACCGGCGTCCTGACCCGCGTTACTTCGTCCGCGGCGATGCGGCCGGGCTGTTCTTGCCGGAGACGCTCGCCTGCGCCTGCTTGGCCTGCTGCTGATGCTCCTGCAGCGTGGGCAGCGTCTTCGACGCCCACGCCTTCAGATCGGCGTCGCTGCCGGAGTCGGCTTCCTTCCGGAACGCCTTTACGTCTCTGTCGTGATCCCTGACCATCTCTTTCATGTACGCGCGATCGAAGTCGGCACCGTTCAGCTTCGACAGCTTGTCGTAGGTGCGCTGATGACTACGATCGAGGGCGGTCGGCATGTCCCAGCCCTTCTGTGACGCCAGCTGCTTCAGCTCGTTCGACGCCTTCTGATGGTCGGTCGCCATCCGTTTGCCGAACTGCTTGACGCTGTCCGACGCGGCGCGCTGCTCGGCCAGCTGCCCCAGCTGCACCTCCGCCATGCCACCCTCCGCGGCCTCCTTGATGAACTTGCCGTCGGCGCGCGACATCTTGGAGTCGCTCGACTTGGAGCTCTTCGATTCTTTCGCCGTGTTCTGGCGCGGCGCGGTCTGCGCCGAAGCCAGGGTCGGCGCGACGATCAGCACGCTCGCGAGCGCGATCCCGGTCCATAGTGTCCGCATGTCCGCAGTCCTCCTCCATCGGTATGCGATCCCGATGTAAGAGGCTCATCGCAAGCCACGGGCCACGCGAACCGGGGCCGCGATTGAAAAATCGACAGGCGCTACGGTGCTCGGTATTCGCCGGCGACGACACGCCGACCCGTCTGGCGGAGCTGGGCGCGGTCGTCCTCGGACGAGCTCGTCGGCGGCACGCGTAGCACGGTGTCCTGGCAATAGGTGGTGACCGTGTCACCCGGCTTCATCACGACTCCGCGCGGCGTCTCGCCGGACTCCACGGCGCGAACACCGTCGCGCACGATCTTGCGCAGCATGATGACGCCGCGGTCCGTGGCGGCCAGGTGCTCGAGATCGTGGACGGCGATCGTACGCTGGCTCGACTGCGCGTCGTAGTCGCCGGGGTGTCGCTGGCGCTCCTCGTAGGCGCGGTCTGGCGACTGGCCGAATCCCGGCCTGGCGATTTGCTCGGCGGTCAGGCCCCACGCCGGATCGATTTGCGCGAGCTCGAAGTTGACGGTGCGCGTGTCGTCGACCGGCACGGCCCAGCGGATCACGACGGGGCGCGCGCCGATCCGTTCCGCGATCGCCTGCTCGATCTCGCGCGTGAACTGATGAACGTTGGGCGCCATGAAATCACAGACGCGCACCCACACGAAATCGCCGACGCGTCGGGTCGCGATGTAGATCATGCCGTACGGCGTCTCCTGCCACTCGAGCTCGGCGAGCGCACCGAAGGCCTCCGTGAAGTGATAGCCGCTGCTGAGCGCATGCAGGAACGAGGTGTGGACCGGGTCCATCGCGTTGTCCTTCACCTGGAGCCAATTGCACGGCAGCTCGAAGCGCGCGGCGGGATGCAGCCTGAGGCCCGGGACGTCGAACGTGTCGTACATGGGAAACACGGGCCGGTGCTCGGGCGGGCCCATGTACGCGAAGACCAGGCCGCAGAACTCGTGAGTGGGATACGCCCCCTGACAGAGTCGCTGGCGAAGCGTGCTGTCGGACGGCTCGCCCGGTGTCTCGAGGATGCGGCCGTCGACGTCGAAGACCCAGCCGTGGTAGCAGCAGCGGATCCCGCGCTCCTGAGGGATGCCGAACTCGAGCGACGTGCCGCGGTGGGTGCAGTGAAGCTGTAACAACCCGACCCGTCCCGAGCGACCGCGGAACACGACGAGATCCTCACCCATGATGCGAATTCGGCGCGGCACGTCGCCGAGCTCGCGAACGAACGCCACCGGCTGCCAGAACCGTCGCAGGTATTCGCCGCACGGCGTGCCCGGGTCGGTGCGCGTCAGCAGCGGGTCGGGTGCCGGCAGCTCGCGCGCGTGCCAGGCGCCGTACGGCACGTTGAGAAAGCGTCGCGGTTGGCGCACGGCCGCCATCGTACCGCACGCGGGCGGCTCGGGCGCGCTGCCATCGAGCCGGCCGCGATCAGACGGCGTATCGCCCGAACTCCGCACGTGATGCGCGCGTTGGCGGGGGTTTCGGTGTGGCACTGCGCTTGCGATTTGCCGAGGCGGAACGGACGGGCGAGATCCCGTCGAGGAGGAGACGCCAATGCTGAAGCGAGCGCTCTACGCGACCGTGTTCGTCGTGTCCTCGGCCATGGCGGTCTCCGCGACCGTCGTCGGTGCCGCGAGCCTCACCGACCTCATCGACAGCTCGCGAATGACGATCCTCAAGACCGACCTGGTCGCCGGCCGCTTCTTCTGCGCCGAGCATCGCCGCTGGGCGCCCGCCGTGAAGGCGGATCTGCGAACGCTGCAGCCCGGCGACGTCGTGCGCGTCGATCGGCAGCCGAGCGGGCCGGCCCACCTCGTGCTGCTCCGCACCGCCGCCGACGAGCTCTCGAGTCCGGAGCGCTAGTCCGCACCGCGCGCGCGGCCTAGTAGCCGCGCGCGCGATCCACCAGGTTCAGCAGCGGCGCACCGGCCAGGAACCGTTTGAGGTTGTGGGCGAAGAGCTCGGTGCAGCGGTCGTCGTAGGACGCAAGAAATCCGGAGACGTGCGGGGAGACGATGACGTCCTCCAGCGCATAGAGGGGATGGCCCGCGGCCGGCGGCTCCTGAGCGAACACGTCGAGCGCCGCGCCGGCCAGCCGCCCCGCCCGCAGCGCCTCGGCCAGTGCCGACTCATCGACGCTCGCGCCGCGTCCAACATTGACGAACAACGCCGACGGCTTCATCGCGGCCAGCTCGGCCTCGCCGATCAACGCGCGCGTCTCGGCGGTCAGCGGCGCGCACATCACGACGACGTCCGCGACGCCCAGCATGTCGCGCATCTGCGTGGGCGCGAACCAGCCCTCGGGCAGCGCGCCCTCGGGATCGCCGGTGCCGGGCAGCCGATAGCCCTCGTCGGCGCGGCGCGACGGATCGCGCTTGCACGCGAGCACGCGCATGCCGAGCGCCGTCGTCGCCATGCGCGCGAGCTCGCGCCCGATGCTGCCGTACCCGATGACCCCGAGCGTGGCGCCGCGCAGCTCGATCGGAACGAAGAGCGGCCAGCGCTGCGCGTCAGGCGGCCAGCCGCCTTTCACGCGCCACGCCTCCATGCGGGGCACCCGGTGTGCCAGCGCGAGAATCACGGCAAGCGCATACTCCGCGATGGTGGCGGCGTGCACGCCGCTCGTGGTCGTGATCGCGACGGCGCTGTCGGTGTACAGCGGGTGGTCGTGCAGGGCGTCGACGCCCGCCATGTGCACCTGCACCCATCGCAGTCGCGGCGCGCGACGAAGATCCCGCGGCGGGTTGCCCGCGTAGAGCACGTCGGCGCGCGAATAGTCCGCGGTGGCCGGGTCGGCGCCGGACACGGTCACCTCGGGTGAGACGGCGCGCAGGCGCGCCAGCCGCGCCTCGCCGAACGGCATCGTGACGAGAACATTGAGCACCGCGATCGGCTCACTTCTGCTTCGCGCGCGGATGGTATCATCCGCGCCACGCTGCTCCATGCTCGAACAGGAGGCACTGCATGACGTCTGTGCCGAGGACACTGGGACTCGCGCTACTGGGATTGGTGCTCGTGACGATGGCGCCGCCGGACGCGGCCGCTCAGCGGATGTTCAGCTTCGGATACGACCAGCCGCGGTCGACCGCCTACGGGATCGCCGCGGACATCTTCGACGCCAAGCTCAAGGAGCTGTCGGGCGGCAAGCTCGGCATCAATCAGTTCCCCGGTGCGCAGCTCGGCCAGGAGCCGGTGATGCTTCAGAAGCTGCGCTCGGGAG
>JBKOUQ010000202.1:0-11484 GCA_046723475.1 Candidatus Methylomirabilota bacterium | reverse complement strand
CCCCCACCCCCCCCCCCCCCCCCCCACCCCAACACGCCACGGCCTTCGTCGGCAGCGTCAGATGTGTATAAGAGACAGTCTCGGGGCTGCGCGCGAGCGCGTACTGGGAAGTCGTCCTCGGCTACCGCAACGGTCCGCCGTTCGGCGTCACCGATCCCGTGTTCGGCTACGACCTCGGATTCTTCGTCTTCTTCCTGCCGTTCTGGCGCCTCGTCCACGGCTGGGCGATTGCTCTCGTCGCGGGCACCGCGGTCCTGACGCTGATCGTCTACGTTCTGCAGCATAGCTTCGTGCTCACCACGCGCGGTCCGCGGCTCGCGACGGGCGCGCGCACGCACCTCCTGGCGCTCGGCGCCGGGCTGCTCGCGCTGAAAGCCGTCGGCTTCTGGCTGGACCGCTACGAGATCGTGTTCTCACCGCGCGGGGTCGTGTTCGGCGCCTCCTACACCGACATCCATGCCACGCTGCCGATGCTCGGCGCACTGGCCGTGCTCGCGGCGCTCACGGCCGTCGCCTGCGCCGCGCAGATCCTGCGATCCGGGCTTCGCCTGCTCGCCGGCGCCGGCGCCGCGCTCGTCGTCGTGTGGATCGTCGGCCTCGGGATGTATCCGGCCTTCCTGCAGCGGCTGCGCGTGGCGCCGAACGAGCTCGCCGCCGAGCGCCCCTACCTCGAGCACAACATCCGGATGACGCGCGCGGCGTACGGGCTCGATCGCATCGAGGAAAAAGAGTTTCCGGCGGACGAGACCCTCGACGCGCGCGCGCTCGCCCGCAACGAGGTCACGCTCAAGAATATCCGGCTGTGGGATTATCGGCCGCTCCTCCGCACGTTCGCGCAGCTGCAGGAGATCCGCACCTACTACAAGTTCATCGACGTCGACAACGACCGCTACGCCGTCAACGGCGAATACCGCCAGCTCATGCTGTCGCCGCGCGAGCTCTCGTACCAGCACTTGCAGGGCGGCCGTAACTGGATCAACGAGCATCTCACGTACACGCACGGGTACGGGATCGTGGTGGGCCCGGTGAATCGCGTGACGCCCGAGGGCCTGCCCGAATTCTTCGTGAAGGACATTCCGCCGCGGTCGTCCGACGGTTTCCCGCGCATCGCGCGCCCCGAAATCTACTATGCGGAGTCGTCGAACGACTATGCGCTCGTCCGCACGCGCTCGCAGGAGCTCGACTATCCGGCCGGCGATCAGAACGTCTACACGCGCTACCAGGGGCAGGGCGGCATCTCCATCGGCACGTGGGGCCGGCGTTTGCTGTTCGCCGCCCGGTACGGCGAGCCCAAGATCATCCTGTCCGACGACCTGACGGCCGACAGCCGGATCCTCATCTACCGCACCATCGGCGACCGCATCCGGATGATCGCGCCGTTCTTTCGGTTCGATCGTGACCCGTACATCGTCGTGACGGACGACGGACGACTCGTATGGATGCTCGACGGCTACACGACGAGTGATCGGTATCCCTATTCCGAGCCGGTGCGCGGCATGGGCAACTACATCCGCAACTCGGTGAAGGTGACCGTCGATGCGTACGACGGCAGTGTACGGTTCTACATTGCCGACGCCACCGACCCGATCGTGCGCGCGTACGGCGCAGCCTTCCCCGGGTTGCTGCGGCCCCTGGACACCATGCCGGCCGACCTGCGCCGCCACCTGCGCTACCCCGAGGACTTCTTCACGATTCAGGCGCGGAAGTACGCGGTGTACCACATGGAGAATCCTCAGGTGTTCTACAACAAGGAAGACCTGTGGACCGTCCCGCGTCGGTCGATCGAGGGTCGCGACCGCGAGATGGAGCCGTACTTCACGATCATGCGGTTGCCCGGCGAGGCGAGAGAGGAATTCATTCTGCTCACGCTGTTCAATCCGAGTCGCCGCGACAACATGATCGCGTGGATGGCCGCGCGCTCGGACCCGCCGAACTACGGTCGGCTGATCGTCTACAACTTCCCGAAGCAAAAGAACGTGTACGGCCCGCGCCTGATCGATGCGCGCATCGACCAGGATCCCGTCATCTCCCAGCAGCTGTCGCTGTGGAACCAGCGAGGCTCGACGGTCATCCGCGGCTCACTGCTCGCCATTCCGATCGAGCAGTCGTTGATCTACGTGCAGCCGCTCTACCTCGCGGCCTCCGAGCAGGGGGCGCTGCCCGAGCTGCGTCGAGTGATCGTCGCGTACGGCGGTCAGATCGCGATGGAGGCAACGCTCGAGCAGTCGCTTGCGCGCATCTTCACCGGCCGCGTCGTCCCCATGGCGACGGGCCCGCCCACTGCGGCAGGACCGACGCCCGCGGCCGGCGCCGTCGACCGCGCCGCCGCGCAGCGCGCCTGGGAGGCCTGGACGCGCGCACAGGACGCGCTGCGCCGCGGTGACTGGGCCGCCTACGGCGCCGAGCAGAAGCATCTCGAAGACGCACTCCGTTCGCTCGCCGGCGGCCGGTAGACCACCGGGACAGAGATGCCGACCGTCATGTCGCACGCCGTCGCGGCGTGGGCACTCGGCACGGCGTTTCGCCGCCCCGGCTGGCCGGCGCGCGTGTGGTGGGCCGGCGCGGGGTGCGCGGTCCTGCCGGATGCGGACGTGCTCGGCCTGTGGCTCGGGGTGCCGTTCGGGTCCATGCTGGGGCACCGCGGGCTCACACACTCGCTCGCGTTCGCGATGGCGCTCGCTGCGATCGTCACTCCGGTGGTCGCCCCACGCGGCGTGCGTGTGCGTGCGGCGCTCTATCTCTTCCTCGCCACCGCTTCGCACGGCGTGCTGGACGCGATGACCGACGGCGGCACCGGCGTGGCTTTCTTCGCACCGTTCGATCCCGGCCGGTATTACCTGCCGTGGCGGCCGATCGCCGTGTCGCCGATCGGTGTGCGCCGCTTCATCACCACCCGCGGCCTCACCGTCCTCGCGAGTGAATTCATCTACGTCTGGCTACCGTCCGTCGCCTTCGCCACCGTCGCATACCTCGCGACTCGCGAGGCGCGCGAACGCCCTCCTCGCTGAGGCAGGCGATGGAGCGGTGTGCTCGAACGGCGGCGCCGTACTGGGTGCCGGGGGCGCCGGGGTGGCGAGGTCGGCAATGCTCGGCGAGACCCGTGTTTCGGGTATTGCGTCGGACACGGCTCGGAATCGGTGCACGATTACAGGCGCACCGCATCGTCGATTTGCGGTCGAGCCGAGCACTGACGACGGCGCCAGCCCGGCGCGGTCGGAACGCAATGCGTCGCTACGTGCGCGCGCGGAGGAAGAGCGACGTGCCGATGCCGAGGAAAATCACGTTCGCGGTCCAGGCCGCGATGAACGGCGGCAGCAGGTCCGCGCGCGCGAACGCGAGCGCCACGTAGTGCACGACCAGGTAGCCGGCCATGATGATGATGGCGAGTCCGATGCCGAACAGACGACCGCCCCGCGGCGACTGCAGCGCGAAGGGAATGGCGACCAGCACCATGACGAGGTTGACGAGCGGGAACGACAGCTTCGAGTCGAGTGCGACCAGGTACTTCTTGGCGCGGAAGCCGGCGGCCTCCAGCCGCGTCACGTAGTCGCGCAGCTCCCAGTAGCTCATCGACTCGACGTCCTTGTGGATGCGCGTGAACTCCTCGATGTCTTCGCTGAGGTCGAGCGCGGTGAGCGTGAACGGCACCGTCTGCACGTTCTCGTTGGAATCCATTTCGCGGAACGCGCCGTCGCGAAGCTCCCATCCCGCGGTGGTCCAGTGCGCCTGGCGCGCGTCGAGCCGATTCAGCAAGCGAAAGTCGCGGCTCACCTCGAGGATCGTGACACCGTACAGGTCGTTCGTCTGCGGGCTCAGGAGCTCGACGCGATAGAACCGACTGTCCGAGCTCCTCACCCAGAGCCGCTGCCGTGACTGCAGGTGGCGAGGAAGCTGCCCGCGAATCTTCACGCGATCGACCTCGTCGCCGAGCTCGTTCAGGCGCGGCAAAAACAGCTCCTGGAACAACAGCGCGCTGACCGCGACCGACAGCCCCATGAGGAGCACGGGCGCGCTCACACGGTAGAGGCTCATGCCCGCGGCCTTCATCGCGGTGAGCTCGTGGAACCGGCTCAGGGAAAGAAACAGGAAGATCGTGGCCACGAGCATGACGACGGGCAGCCCTTGATGCAGCGCGGCCGGCAACCGGTAGAGGAAATGCTCGAAGATGTAGGCGAGCGGCGGCTTGACGCGAAGATAGCGATTCAGCGTGTCTCCGAGATCGACGATCACGTACAGCGTCGCGGCCACGGCCAGGCCGATGCCCGCGAACGTCAGGAATTCGCGGACCAGGTAGCGGTCGAGGATGTGCGTCGAGCGCGTCGGGCCGTGGCCGACGTGCGCCGGCCCCGCCGTCGGCGCGGAGCTGCCGGGCACGATCCACCGCGCCGCCTCGAGCACGCGCCACGCGAACGTCAGCTGCGGTGGCCGCCACTCGCGCGCCGTCACGACGAGCAGGGTGAGGCCGATTGTGGCGAACGCGATGTCCGGCGTCCAGATCGCGACCCACGCCGCGATCTGGTCCCGCATCGCGAACCCTTCGAGCGACGTCATGACGAGGTAGTAGGAGACGAGGATCACGAGACTGCCGACGAGCGCGATCGAGCGTCCGCCGCGATGCGAGCGCACGGCGAGCGGAAAAGCCACGAGCGCGAACACGAGCGCGGCCACCGGAAACGCGAAGCGCTTGTGCAGCTCGACCTCGTACGGGACGCGCCCGTGCGCGTCCTGGACGAGCTCGCGGATGCGCGCCAGCAGCGCGCCCAGCCGAAGATCCTTCTCCGGCTTGTCCATGCGTGCGGCCGCCCGGAGCGGCGTGTCGACGGACAGCGTCATGTCGTAGATCGTGAAATTGGTGTAGCGATAGCGCGACGACGCCGCGGCGCCGCCCATCGGATTCTGCTCGACGCCGGGCAGGGGCGGGGGCGACGCGGGCAACACGTCGGCCTCGTTCACCGCGCCGTTCATGAGGCGCAGCGTGATGCGCCGGTTGGCCTCGTCGGTCAACAGCCGCCCCTCGCGCGCGGTGATGATGCGCGAGATCTTCGGGTCGCGCTCGTCGGATACGAGGAGACCGCGCAGCGCGACCTGCGAGGGGCTCACCTCTTCGACGTAGATGATCACGTCGCCGAACGTCGCGTTGAACACGCGCTCCTGCAGTCCGCTGACCGCGCGTGTCTGCACGATCCGGAACAGCTGCCGCTGGAACTCCTCGTTGGCCAGCGGGTTCACCACGAGTGTGAGCAGCGCGGTCAATGCGGTGACCGCGAGCGCGGCGAGGACGATCGGACGGAACAGCCGTACGACGCTGATACCCGCCGCCTTGCACGCGATGATCTCGAGGTCGCCCGCCAGGCGTCCGCCTGCGAGAAGCACCGCGACGAGGAGGGCCATCGGCAAGGTGTGGGCCAGGAACGACGGCATCATGAACACCAGGAGCTGGAGCACCAGGTGGAACGGCACGCCCTTGGTGATCACGAGCTCGGTGAGCTGGTAGATGCGGTCGATGATGAGGAAGAACGTGAACAGCGCGAGCCCGAAGCCGAATGGAGAGAGGAGCTCGGTGAGTAGATAGCGGTCGAGCACCCGGACCGCGGGAAGCCTCACGCGATTGTTGTACCATACCGTTGTGACGAAGCTCCGGCGACGGCTCGCCGTCCTCGCCGTCCTCCTGGTGGCCATCGCGGCGACGACGACGCTCGCCGTGGCGCGCATGCGGACGGGCGGCGGCGATCGTCTCGAGCGGTTCCGCGAGCTGGCGACGTCGCGTCTCGCGCTCGGCGATCTGGGCGCCGACAATCCCTCCGAGATCTATCGCGACATCTATGCGCTGCTCGATGACGAGATCGTCGACAGTCTGGCCTCCGGCGGCGTCTTTGCATCGTCCGAATTTCTCCAGGACCGCCTCGACGCGTTCGGCGAGGCGTGGGGCGGCGCACAGTTCCGACTGACGCGCCTCGGCCGCCTCGTCGTCGGGGCCTTTCGACTGACCGAGATGGGCGCCGGCAACAGCGTGCGCGTCTATGGCCCGCTGCACGACGAGGCCGCACTGCTCGCGACGCTGTACCGAGACGGTCGGCCCAGCATTACGCCGGTGATGGCGCCCGGTGAGCCGGCGCAATTCCTCGCGGCCTGGGAAGGCCCGGCATCGGGACGGGGTACGCGTCCGCTGCGCCTCGACCTCGTGCGGGCACACGCCGACGGCGTGCGCGTGACCTGGTCCACCGCCACGGTGTTCCCCGACGGCCTCGCTGCGCGCGCCTGGCTCCTGCGCGGCGGTGAGCTGCGCGTGCGGTACGAGCTGCGCTACCCCGGGTGGACGCCCGGCTGCGACGGTCAGACGGAGCAGGAGGACACGTATCGGCTCGTCCCCGCGCAGGGCACGCTGACGCGCGTGCATCGGCAGCAGTACAACGCCTGGCATCGCGAGCTGCACGTTTCGGTCGAGCGTCTGTTCACCGCGCTCGCCGAGCATGACGACGCCGCTCTCATCGCCGTCGTACCGGATCCCGCGCTCCGCGCGCGTCTGCCTGCGCTGGTGCCCGAGCCTGCGTGCGATGCCGCCGACGGGCCGCGCGAGACGGTCTCGGTCGCTGCCACGGACTCGGAGCGGCGGCCATGGGCACTGACGTTTCGGCGCAGCGGCGCCCGCTGGCGCCTGGCCTCCGCGTCGCCTGTGCTGGAATGATGGCTGACCACCACTTGTAAAGACGGCAAGGCCGCAGCCCACCGCGGGTGGGCCTCGTCTAGACGTCCGGGGCACCCCTCAACGGCGTCACACACAGCACGACATCCGTTACAATAACGCACCGCGCATGAAGGACCTGTCGAGCGACACCGCGCCCATCTCCGACCGCTACGAGCCCGCCGCCGTCGAGGAGCGCTGGTACCCCGTCTGGGAAAAGCGAGGCTACTTTCGCCCCCAGCTGCCGTCCAGCAAGAAACCGTTCTCGATCGTCATTCCGCCGCCGAACGTGACGGGCTCGCTGCACATGGGCCACGCCCTCGACAACACCCTCCAGGACGTCGTCGTCCGCCTCAAGCGCATGGATGGCTTCAACACGCTGTGGGTGCCGGGCACGGATCACGCGGGCATCGCCACGCAGGTGGTCGTCGAGCGTCAGCTCGCCGCGGACGGGACGACGAGGGATGCGATCGGCCGCGACGAGTTTCTGCGCCGGGTGTGGCGATGGAAGGAAGAGTCCGGCGGCACGATCATCCGCCAGCTCAAGCGCCTGGGCGCCTCGTGCGACTGGTCGCGGGAACGGTTCACGATGGACGAGGGCCTCTCGCGTGCCGTGCGCGAGGTCTTCGTGCGGCTGTACGAGCAAAAGCTCATCTATCGCGACGACTACATCGTGAACTGGTGTCCACGGTGTCAGACCGTGCTCTCGGATCTCGAGGTCGAGCGCGAGGAGCGGGACGCGGAGTTCGTCTACATCAAGTACGGGCCGCTCACGCTCGGCACGGTGCGCCCGGAAACGAAGCTGGGCGACACCGGCCTCGCCGTGCATCCGCGCGACAAGCGCTATCGCAAGTACGTCGGCAAGACGATCGAGATCCCGTCCGTCGACGGCACCATTCGCGTGAAGGTCGTCGCCGATGCCGCCGTCGATCCGAAGTTCGGCACCGGCGTGATCAAGGTCACGCCGGGCCACGATCCCGTGGACTTCGAGATCGGGCGTCGCCACAAGCTGCCGATCCGCACGGTGATCGGCTTCGACGGCAAGATGACCGCCGCCGCGGGCAAGTACGCGGGCCTCGATCGGTTCGAGACGCGCAAGAAGATCGTGGAGGACATGCAGGCGCTCGGGCTCATCGAGCGCATCGAGCCGTACCGCCACGCCGTCGGCGTGTGTTATCGGTGCAAGACCGTGGTGGAGCCGCTCGTCTCGAAGCAGTGGTACGTCAACGTCAAGCCGCTCGCGCGCAAGGCGCTGTCGGCGGTGCGCACCGGCAAGATTCGCATCATCCCGCGCGGGTGGACGAAGACGTACGCCCACTGGATGAACACGATTCGCCCGTGGTGCGTGTCGCGGCAGCTGTGGTGGGGTCACCGTATCCCGGCGTGGTACTGCGAGCGCGACGACTCGGTTCACGTGTCGCGCACGGACCTCACCGCATGTCCCAAGTGTCAGGGGCCGCTGCGCCAGGATCCCGATGTGCTGGACACCTGGTTCTCGTCGGGGCTGTGGCCGTTCTCGACGCTCGGCTGGCCGGACAAGACGCCGGAGCTCAAGACGTTTTACCCGACGTCGTTGCTCGTGACGGGCTACGACATCCTGTTCTTCTGGGTCGCGCGTATGGCGATGCTCGGTGTGCACGTGATGCGCGACGTGCCGTTCCGGGACGTCTACATCCACACGCTGGTACGCGACCCGGAAGGTCAGAAGATGTCCAAGACGCGCGGCAACGTCGTGGACCCGCTCGTCCTCATGGACAAGTACGGCACCGACGCGCTGCGCTTCACGATGGCCGGACTCGCCGCGCCGAGCGTGCGGGACGTGCGCATCGCCGAAGACCGGCTCGAATCGGCCCGGAATTTCGCCAACAAGCTCTGGAACGCGTCGCGGCTCGTGCTCTCGAACCTCGACGGCTACGATCCTGCGGCGGCCCGGCGCGCGAGGCCAAACCTCGTGGCGCGCTGGATCACGAGCCGGCTTGCGGCCACCACGCTCGAGGTGCGGGCCGCACTCGGCGCCTATCGCTTCAGCGATGCGACCGCCAGCCTCTACCAGTTCGTGTGGAGCGAGCTGTGTGACTGGTACCTGGAAATCGCCAAGCTCGCCCTGTACCGCGCGGACGATCCGGCCCGCCGCCTGGCGACACAGCACACGCTCGTGACCACGCTCGAGACGACGCTGCGGCTGCTGCATCCGTTCATGCCGTTCATCACCGAAGAGCTGTGGCAACGGCTGCCGCACGAGGGTGAGTCGATCATGATCGCCTCGTATCCGCGTGCGACGCGACGGCAGGTCGACGGCGGCGCCGAGCGCGACATGGCCGTCGTCATGGGTGCCGTGACCGCGATCCGGAACATCCGCGGCGAAATGCGCGTGCCGCCGGGCGTGACGCTCGCCGTCACCGCGAAGCCCGAGGGCACGCACGCCGCGCTGCTCTCGGAGCACGCGCCGCTCGTGGAAACGCTGGCGCGCGCCACACTGACGATCGACCCGAGCGCCAGCCGCCCGCGCAGCTCCGCACTCGGCGTCCTGGGCGGCACCGAGCTCTACGTGGCGCTGGAGGGTGTCGTCGATCTGGCCGCGGAGCGCCAGCGCCTCGAAAAAGAGATCCGTCGCGCGGACGAAGCGATCTCCTTCGGGCGCGCCAAGCTCGAGCGTCCCGAGTTCGCGCAGCGCGCGCCCGCCGACATCGTCGAAAAAGAGCGCGAGAAGGTCGCGGCGCAGGAAGCGCTGCGGGCCAAGCTCGTCGCGAGCCTGGAGTGGGTGGGATGAGCATCATCCATTTGCCGCGTGTCGATTCGACGCAAGGCACGATCTTCGATCTCGCAGCGCAGGGGGCCGCCGATCGCACCGTCGTCGTTGCGGACTATCAGGCCGCGGGCCGTGGCCGTCGCGGCCGCGCCTGGGACGCGCCGGCGGGCACCGGTCTGCTCGCCTCGATTCTCGTCCGGCCGCGCGGCCTGCCGGAGCGCTGGAGCGGCTATTCGCTCGTGAGCGCGCTGGCCGTGGCCGACACGCTGGGCCGCGTCGCCGGCCTCGGCGCACGGCTGAAGTGGCCCAACGATGTCCTCGTCGCCGGCAGGAAGATCGCGGGCATCCTCCTCGAGAGCCGCATGCCGGCCGGCGGCGACAGCCGGACGACGGGCATCATCGCGATCGGCATCGGCATCAATCTCGGCCAGCGCGCGTTTCCCGCCGGCCTCGCGGCGCGGGCGACGTCCGTCGTGCTCGAGAGTGGCCGAATGATCGAGCGCGACGCGGTGCTGACCGCGCTGCTCGAAGCGTTCGATGGCTGGCGGACGCGGCTGGAGGACGACGGGCTCGCGCCGATTCGCCAGCGCTGGCTGGCGATCGCCGACACGATCGGCCGCCGCGTGTCGATCGACGGCATCACCGGCGTCGCGATCGATCTCGACGTCGATGGCGCACTGGTGCTGCAGGACGGCGAGCGGCGCCACCGCGTCGTCGCCGGCGAGGTCGTCGTCGCCTGACATGCTGCTCGTCATCGAGGTCGGCAACACCAACACGAAGGTCGGTGTGTTCGACGGCACGACGCTGCGCGTCTCGTGGCGGCTCACCACACGCCGCGAGCAGACGGCCGACGAGTACGGCATGTTCATCGACACCCTGCTGCGCTCCCGCGCCATTGAGCCCCAGCAGATCGACGGCGTCGCGATCTCCAACGTCGTCCCGCCGATTCAGCAGACGCTCGAATGGATGTCCGAGCAGTACTTCCGCGTGAGCCCGTTCTGCGTGGAGCCGGGCGTGACGCCCGCCATGCCGCTCGCGGTCGATCATCCGCGCGAAGTGGGCGCCGACCGGATCACGATGTGTGTCGCCGCAATCACGCTCTATGGACCGCCGCTGATCGTGGTGGACCTCGGCACGACGACGCGGTTCGATTGTGTCAGCGCGGCCGGCGAGTTCGTCGGCGGCGCGATCGCGCCGGGCATCGCCATCTCGACGGAGGCCCTCGTCGCGCGCGCGGCGCGGCTGTTCCGAGTCGAGCTGGTGCGGCCCAAAGAGGCGATCGGCCGGAACACCGTGACCAACATTCAGTCGGGCGTCGTGTACGGGTACGCGGGCCTCGTGGACGGGCTCGTCGAGCGCATGAAGGCGGAGATGACGGGCGCGCCGAAGGTCATCGCCACGGGCGGCAACGCTCGGCTGCTCGAGGGCGTGGCGCGCTCCATCGACCAGGTGAACGAGGATCTCGGGCTGCACGGGCTGCGCATTCTCTGGACGCGGGCCCAGGCGCGCTGACGCGCCGCCTCGATTGACACCCACGGGGTCGGCCGTTATACTGCACCAAATCTAGTGACTGAGTGGCCGGGCGCCCCCTATATTTGGGGATCGCGAGCCGGCGAGGGGAACGCGGGACAGCCGGGAGGATGACATGGGGATGTGGGTTGGGCGGGGGCGCAAGGCGAGGGTCGCATACGGCTTCGACGACATCGCGCTCGTGCCCGGTACGCTGACCGTCAATCCCAACGAGGTCGACATTTCCTGGGAGCTGTGCGGACACCGCTACGGCATTCCGATCATCGCGGCCGCCATGGACGGGGTCGTCGGTCCGAAGCTCGCGGCCGAGATGGGCCGCCTCGGCGGTCTCGCCGTGCTGAATCTCGAAGGCGTCTTCTCGCGCTACGCGAACCCCGAAGACGTTCTCGACCGCATCGTGTCCGCGAGTCCCGAAGAAGCGACGAAGATCATCCAGTCGCTCTACGGCGAACCCGTCAAGGAAGAGCTCATCCACCGCCGCATCGAAGCGATCAAGAAGGGCGGCGGCACCGTCGTCGTCTCG
>JBKOUQ010000177.1:0-33018 GCA_046723475.1 Candidatus Methylomirabilota bacterium | reverse complement strand
CCGTCGGAGCGGGCGGCGTTCGAGCGGCTCGCGATCGTCGTGGGGCTGGTTCCCGATCTCGCGCGCTGGCCGACGTCCGAGCGCGCACGTCTGCGCGACGTGATGCGCGCCAAGGGAGCGACGAGCGAGGCGCGGTATCTGCGCGTGCTCGACCGACATCGGCGCTTCCGTGACGCGCTCGTCGCGCTCGCGAGCACGCCGTCCGTGCCTTGACTTTCTTTCGACCAGGCGGCTACGATGCGTGGTCGAATCCGTCCGCCGAGCGAGGGTGAGCGAGTGGCCAAGCGCGCCGTCTATCCCGGAATGTTCGATCCCCTGCACAACGGCCACGTCGACGTCATCCAGCGGAGCCTCGCGATCTTCGACGAGGTCATCGTCGCGGTCGTCGCCAATCCTTCCAAGCAGCCACTGTTCACGGTGGAGCAGCGGCTCGAGATGATCGACGAGGCGACGACCAACCTCGGCGTGGGGCCGCACCTGCGCATCGTGTCGTTCGACGGCCTGCTCATCGATCTCGTCGCGCGCGAGCGCGCGGACTGTATCGTGCGCGGCATCCGCGCCGTGTCGGACTTCGAGTACGAATTCCAGATGGCGCTGATGAACCGCAAGCTGCGCTCCACGGTGGAGACGGTCTTCCTGATGCCGCACGAGAAGTACACATACATCTCGTCGCGCCTCATCAAGGAGGTTGCGAGCTTCGGCACCTCGGTGGCCGGGATGGTGCCGCCCGTCGTCGAGAAGCGCCTCACCGAGAAGTTTCCCATCAAGTGAGCTCGCCCGTGGTGCTCGCCGATCGTCTCCGCACGCTGGCGCCGTCCGCAACGCTCGCCGTCCAGGCCAAGGCCAAGGAGCTGCGCGCGAAGGGCATCGACGTGATCTCCTTCGGTGCGGGTGAGCCGGATTTCGACACCCCGCAGCGCATCAAGGACGCGGCGTTGCGGGCCATGGAGCGCGGCCAGACGAAGTACACCGAGGTCGGCGGCATTCCGGAGCTGCGCGCCGCCGTCTGCGCGAAGCTCAAGCGGGACAACGCGCTGGAGTACACGCCGGCGGACATCCTCGTCTCCTGTGGCGCGAAGCACACGCTGTACAACGTCGTGACGGCGCTGCTGAACCCCGGCGACGAAGTCCTCGTGCCGAGCCCGTTCTGGGTGTCGTATCCCGAGCAGGCACGCCTGCTCGGGGCGGTGCCGGTGCCGGTCGAGACGCTCGAGTCGACGGGCTTCGATCTCGATCCGCAGCGGCTGCGCGCCGCGGTCACGCCGCGGACCAAGCTCGTCGTGCTGAACAGTCCGAACAATCCGACGGGAGCCGTCTTTTCGCGTGCGGCGCTGGAGGCCGTCGCGCGCCTCGCGGTGGAGCGCGGCCTCTGGATCGTGTCGGATGAGTGCTACGAGTCGCTCACCTTCGAGGGGCAGCACGTGTCGGTGGCCTCGCTCGGTGCCGACATCAAAGCGCGCACGATCGTCGTCAACACCTGCTCGAAGGCGTACGCGATGACGGGCTGGCGCATCGGGTACGCGGCGGGGCCGCGCGAGCTGATCCGTGCGATGACCGACGTGCAGAGTCAGGTCACGTCCAATCCGTCGTCGATCGCGCAGTGGGCGGCCGTCGAGGCGCTGTCGGGTCCCCAGGACGAGGTCGCGAAGATGGCCGGGGACTTCGACCGCCGGCGACGGCTCATCGTCGGCGGTCTCAACGCATTGCCCGGCGTGTCGTGCGTGACGCCCAAGGGCGCGTTCTATGCGTTCGCCAACGTGTCGGGCTTGTTCGGGCGTACGTGGATCAATGGCGCGACGCGCACCACGCTCAAGGGCTCGCTCGATGTGACGGCGTTCCTGCTCGAAGCGGCGCGCGTGGCGGTCGTCCCCGGCCTCGACTTCGGCTCGGACGCGCACGTGCGCCTGTCGTATGCGACGAGCGACGCGCTCATCAGCGACGGGCTCGGCCGGATGAAGGCGGCAATCGCGACGCTCGTGTGACCGTCGATCCGGCGCTCGAGGCGGCCGAACGAGCGCGCGTCACGCTGATCCTCGGCACCAACGACACCGGCAAGACCTCTCTGACCGCGCGACTGGCCGGCGCGCTCGCCGCGCGCGGCGAGCGCATTGCCGTCGTCGATGCCGACGTCGGCCAATCGGAGATCGGACCGCCGACGACCGTCGGCCTCGGTCGGGTGACGGGCATGCTCGCGCGGCTCGGTGACGCCGAGCTCCTCGCGCTCGAGTTCGTCGGCGACACCTCCCCCGTCCGCTACATCCGCGAGACGGCGGAGGCCACCGGCCGGCTCGTACGCCGCGCGCTCGATGCCGGCTTCGACCGCGTGTTCGTCGACACCGGCGGTCTCGTGGCCGGGCCGCTCGGCCTGGCACTCAAGCGCGCGAAGGTCCGTGCCGTCGATCCCGACGTCGTGCTCGTGCTCCAGCGCCAGAGCGAAAGCGAGGCGATTGCGCGCGCGCTCGAGAGCGCGCCACGTCCGCGCGTCGTCCGCCTGGTCCCGTCGCGGGCGGTCGCGCGGCGCACGGCGACGCGCCGGCGCGAGCATCGGGAGCGCGCGCTGCGCGCGTATTTCGCGCGTGCGGATCGCGTCGCGTTGGCCATCGCACGCGTGCCCGCGACCGACCGCCGCGGCCGGCCGGTGACGTCGATCGAGCACGACACGCTCGTCGGCGTGCTCGGAGCGGCCGGCGAGACGCTCGGGATCGGACGCGTGCGCGCCTGGGACGCCGAACGCGGAGAAATCGTGATCGAGACGCCTGTCGCCGCCGGTCGCATTGCGGCGCTCGTCGCGGGACGCGCGACGTGGCAACAATGATCCGGACTGCGACGCGGTGACGCGCCGACGCGCCATGGGGCGGCCCGGGCGCGCCGGCGCGGGGATCGCTACTTCGTGCTGCTGGAGCTGCCGGTCCCGCTCGGCGAGGTGGTCGACGAGCTGCCGCTCGACGGCGAGGTCGTGCTCGACGGCGAGGTCGTGCTCGACGGCGAGGTCGTGCTCGACGGCGAGGTCGTGGTCGACGGCGGGGTCGTGCTCGAGGGCGACGTGGTGCTCGAGCTCGGCGACCGCGTCGAGGAGCCGGGCGAGGCGGATGGGCTGCCGGTGTCGCTACGATTGCAAGCCAGCGTCATCCCGCTGACGAGCGCGAGGGCGCAGAGGCCGGATAGCAATTTCTTCATCGCCGATGATCCTCCCTGTGTGGGGTGTGTTTCGACCCGTCACGCAGGGCTGCAACGACTATGCCCGTGGTACGATGCGAGCCCGCGTTTCGTGAGATCGAAAAGGAGATCGCCGCATGAAGCTCGAAGGCTCATACCAGGTCCCGGCGTCGCGCCAGACCGTCTGGGAGGCGTTTTTCGATCCCGAGCGTCTGAAGAAGGCGATTCCCGGCTGTGAAAAGCTCGAAGCGGTCGGACCGGATGAATACAAAGCGACGATGAAAATCGGCGTCGGTGGAGTGAAAGGCACGTTCGACGGCAAGGTGAAGCTCAGCGACAAGAAGCCGCCGGAGTCGTACAAGATGGAGGTCGAGGGCAGCGGCGGCCCTGGATTCATTCGCGGCGCGACGCTGATCACGCTCAGTGATGCCGAGGGCGGCGGCACGCGCGTCGCCTACAGCGCCGACGTGCAGATCGGCGGGTTGATCGCGTCGGTCGGCCAGCGCATGCTCGGCGGCGTGTCGAAGATGATGGCCGACAAATTCTTCGGCGCGATGTCGAATCTCTTGAAGAGCGCGTAGGCGTGCCGTCACGGTACCTCGAGCCGCGTCTCGAGCGCGCCTCGCGCACGCACATGCGCTCGCTTCAGCTGCGCCGGGTCCGTCAGCAGGTCGCGCACGCCCGCGCGCACAGCCCCTTCTATCGGCGCAAGCTTCACGGCGCGCCGGCGCTGAAGACGCTCGACGACTTGACGCGCCTGCCGTTCACGACGAAGGACGAGCTCAAGGAGAACCAGGCGGCGAAGCCGCCGTGGGGCGACCTGCTCGCGGTACCGTTCGACGACGTGCTGCGCATCCACATGACGTCCGCGACGACCGGACGTCCGCTCGCGTTCCTGGACACCGCGGACGACTGGTACGGGTTCTATCACTCGTATGCGCGCGCGCTGCACGCGTTCGGGGTCCGTCGCTCGGACATGGTGATGGCGGCGTTTTCGTACGGCCCGTGGATCGGCTACTGGTCGGGCTTCTACGCGGCGCAGGACCTCGGCTGCCTCGTCTTTCCCGTCGGCGGTCTCTCGACCGAGCAGCGCATCGACGCGCTCCTGACATGGCCGATCACCGTGCTCGGCTGCACGCCGTCGTACGCGCTGTTTCTCGCCGAGCAGGCGGCGAAGAAGGGCATCGACCTCGCGAAGGACACCAAGGTGCGGATCACGTGGCACACCGGCGAGCCCGGCGCATCGATCCCCGCCACCAAGGCCAGGATCGAGGCGGCGTTCGGCGCGAAGGCCTACGACCTGCCCGGGTTGACGGAGATCGCCGCGTGGGGCTTCGAGTGCGATGCGCGCGCGGGCCTCGTGCACGTCAGCGAGGATTACTGCTACGCCGAGGTGCTCGACGAGGCGGGCGCTGCCGTCAGGCCCGGCGAGCGGGGAGAGCTCGTCTTCACGAGCCTCTATCGCAAGGCGATGCCGCTCATCCGCTATCGCACGCGCGACGTGGTGCAGGTCGCCGACCGCCGATGTCCCTGCGGTCGTACGCTGCTCGCTCTCGAAGGCGGCGTGCTCGCGCGCCAGGACGACATGAAAAAGGTGCGCGGCATCATCGTGTATCCGCGGCGCATCGAGGAGCTCGTGCGACCGTTCGCGGGCATCGACGAGTTCCAGATCGTGTTCCGCCGTCACGAGGGCCTCGACGACATCGTCGTGCGCGTCGATCCGTCGCCCGCGCTGTCGCGGACGGAGTGTGACGGCCTGTGTGGGCAGCTGGCCGATGCGTTGCGCGTCGGCCTCGGCATCCGCGTGACCGTCGAAGCCACCGAACCCGGCGCGCTTCCGCGCTGGGACCACAAAGCGCGCCGCGTCAAAGACGAACGTACCGAGGTGCCATTCTGAATACGCCGATCCCGCGTGGCGGCCGGGCCCGGGTGCGAGATCCCCGCTCGCACGCGAAATGGCTCGCCTCTACGCCGCACCTCGCTCGGACGGGACTCGCTCACCCCCCATCCCCCAGAGGGGGTGGCGTCGCGTTGAGCCAATCGATGGCGGTGTCGCTCGTCCCGTCCTGCGCTTCGGGCGGCGATACGGCTCGCCATACGGTGCTCACAGGGATCTCGCACCCGGGCCCGGCCGCCACGCGCGCCGCCGATCCGGCAAGGTCGAAGCCATGAAGGCGGCGTACTTCAAGGAGCACGGCGGGAGCGACAAGATTCTGTATGGCGACTACCGCGATCCCGTCGCGGAGGCCGGTGAGGTCGTCGTGCGCGTCAAGGCCTGCGCGCTCAACCAGGTCGACATGCTGCTGCTCGACGGCCGTTTTCCGCCGCCGGAGGGACTGCCGCACGTCAACGGCTGCGAGGTGACGGGCACCATCGCGACTCTCGGCGCCGGCGTGAAGGGCCTGGCGGCGGGCCAGCGCGTGATCATTTTCCCCGGATTCTCGTGCGGGACGTGTGAGTTCTGTCTGCGCGGCGAGCGCACCGTATGTCTGCGCTACGGTTATCTCGGCGCGCACAAGGACGGCGGCTACGCCGAGCTCGTGAAAGCGCCGGCCGCGAACATCGTGCCGCTGCCGGAGACGATCTCGTTCGAGCGCGGCGCCGCGGTGCCGCTCGCGATGCTGACGTCCTGGCATGCGCTGGTCGTGCAGGCGGATCTGAAACCAGGTCAGACGGTCCTCGTGCAGGCGGCGGGCAGTGGCGTCGGCAGCGCGGCCATCCAGATCGCGCGGCTGATCGGCGCGCGCGTGATGACGACCGTCGGCAGCGACGACAAGATCGAGTTTGCGCGCGGGTTGGGCGCCGAGCACGTCGTCAACTACCGCACCCGGGACTTCGTGGAGGAAGCGAAGACGTGGACGGGTAAGCGCGGCGTCGACGTCGTCATCGAGCACATCGGCGGCGAGACGTTCGAGCGTTCGACGTACGCGCTGACCCGGCTCGGCACGCTCGTGAGCATCGGCTCGCACGACACCCACTGGGGGCGCCTCGACCTGCGGCACGTCTATTCCAAGAATCTGCGCATCGTCGGTACCAATCTCGGCTCCGTCCTGGAGCTGCGCACGATCCTCGACTACGTCGCGGCCGGCCGCCTGGCGCCCGTGGTCGACCGCGCGTATCCGCTGCCGGAAGCGCGCGCGGCCGTTCAGCACGTGCTCGATCGTCGCAATCGAGGCAAGGTGCTGCTCGTCCCTTGACGCTCGCCGCGTTTCTCGAGCGCGCCGCCCTCCGCCGTCCGCACGCCGAAGCCGTCGTCGACGGCGACCGCCGGCTCACGTACGCGGAGCTCGCGGCGCGCGCGGGAGCGCTGGCCGAGGGCTTTCGCCGGCTCGGCGTAGGCCGCGGTGATCGCGTGGTGCTCGTGCTGCGCAACCGGCTCGAGCACGTGCTGGCGTACTGGGCGCTCCAGCTCCTCGGCGGCGTGGCGACGCCCGTCAACTTCCGCCTGGCACCGGGCGAGCTGCGCTACGTGCTTCAAGATTCGGGGGCACGTGTGGCTGTGCTGGAGCCGGCGACGAGCGCCGCGGTCGCGGAAGCCGCGGCCGGTCTTGCGACCCGGCTCGTCGCGGTGGGCGACGACGGGCCCGCGCGTGCGATTGCCTTCGACGAGCTGACGGCCGCGCGGCCGGGCCCCCTGCCGACGATCACCGGCGACGATCTCTCGCTGCTGCTCTATACGTCGGGCACGACGGGGCGGCCGAAAGGTGTGCCGCGCACGCATCGCAATCACTACGCGGGTGCCGTCGCCCACGTCGTGCAGTGCGGCTACACGTGGCAAGAGCGCACGCTGGGCGTCATGCCGCTCTATCACACGATGGGCATTCACGCGCTCACCAGCATGGTCGCCATGGATGGCTGCTTCGTGTGCCAGCCGGAGTGGAGTGCGGCGCACGCGTTGACGCTCATCGCGCGCGAGCGCATCACCGCGCTCTATCTGATTCCGACGCTGTTCTGGGAGCTCGTTCACGCGCCGGGTTTCGGCGAGGCCGACGTGGCGAGCGTGCGCAAGCTCGCCTACGCCGGCGCGCCGATGCTGGCCCCGCTCACCGACGCGTGCGTGCGCGGGTTCCGTCCCGACCTCTTCGTCAATCACTACGGATCGACCGAGATCTACACGTTCACGGTTCGCGCCGACGTCGGCGCCAAGCCCGGGTGCGCGGGCCGCGCCGGCCTGCACAGTACGGTCCGCGTGGTGACGGCATCGACAGAACGGCGCGTGAGCCCCGACGAGATCGTGAAGGGCGGCGACAAGGGCGAGATCATCGCAAGCCTCGGCTCGGACGAAGCGTTCACGGGATACTGGAACCGGCCCGATGCCGACGCGCGCGCGCTGCGCGACGGCTGGTACTTCACCGGCGACATGGGCTGGCTCGACGAGGAAGGCGAGCTCTACGTCGCCGGACGCGTCGACGACATGATCATCAGCGGCGGTGAGAACATCCACCCCGTCGAAATCGAGGACGTGCTCGCGCGCCATCCCGACGTGCGTGACGTCGCGGTAATCGGCGAGCCCGACGACAAGTGGGGCGAGCGCGTCGTCGCATTCGTGGTGCCCGGCTCGCCCGGGCTGACCGCGGACACCCTCGACACGTTCTGTCGATCGGCCGGCGACCTCGCATCGTTCAAGCGGCCGCGCCGCGTCGTGTTCGTGCGCGAGATTCCCAAGACCGCATCCGGCAAAATCTTGAGGCGCTTGCTGCGCGACGGGCAGTACGTGGAGGTCACGGGATGAGTGCGCTGGGCGAGTTTCTCAGAGTCGAGCACAAGGGGCCGGTGGCGACGCTGTGGATCGACCGTCAAGCCAAGATGAACACGATGACGGTCGCCATGCGCAACGAGTTCCCCGGCATCTTCGCCGGCCTGGAGGCCGACGAAGGGGTTCGCGTCGTGGTCGTGCGCGGCGCCGGCGGCAAGGCGTTCAGCGCCGGCGGCGACGTGGCGGAGTTCCTCACGCTCGCCCCCGCGGATCTCGAGCAGTGGGGCGACACGCTGACGTCGGCCGAGCGCTTTCGCAAGCCGGTCGTGGCCGCCATCGACGGGTTCACGATGGGCGCCGGTCTCGAGCTTGCGGTGGCGTGCGATTTTCGGATCGCGACGCTGCGCTCGGAGTTCGCGTTTCCCGAGGTGCGCCTCGGGATGATTCCCGGCTCGGGCGGCACCCAGCGCGCGCTCCGCCTGATCGGGATGACGCGCGCGAAGCTGTTCATGATGACCGGGCAGCGGATCAGCGCGGAGCGCGCGGAGGCGTGGGGACTCATCACGCAGGCCGTCGCCAACGACAAGCTGGACGAGGCGGTCGACGCGCTCACCGGCGAGCTCGCCGAGCGCGCGCCGCTGGCGCTGCGCACGCTGAAGATGGTGCTCAACCGCGGGGCCGACGCGCCGCTCGAGACCGCGCTGGAGCTCGAGCGCAAGGCCTATGCGTGGCTGCGCAGCACGCACGACTACGAGGAAGGTGTCCGATCCTTCGTCGAGAAGCGACCGCCGACGTACCGGGGGCGATGACCATGGCACAAACACTCGGGCTCATTCTCGCCAATCGCGCCGTCGTGCTGGGCGCGATCAAGGCACGCGACCTCCTCGATCTCGCGGCGACCGCGGATGCCTCGGGCGCGTTCGACGCCGTGTGGGTGGGCGACAGCCTGCTCGCGAAGCCGCGCCTGGAGTCCGTCGCGCTGCTGTCCGCGCTGGCCGCGGTCACGCGGCGCGTGCGGCTGGGCGTCGGCTGCCTCGCCACGTTCGTGCATCGCCATCCCGTGCTGTTCGCCCAGCAGTGGGCGAGCCTCGACGTGCTCAGCGAGGGGCGCGCGTGGCTCGCCGTCTGTCTGGGCGGTCCCGACAGCGCCAACGCGGCGCAGGCCGCGGAGCACGCGGTGATGGGGATCGCCTCCGCGGACCGGGTCGGCCGCTTGGAGGACGGCATCGTCATTCTCCGCAAGCTGTTCAGCCAGGACAAGGCCTCTCACACCAGCCGCTTCTACCAATTCGAGAACATCACGCTGCAGCCGCGGCCCATGCAGCGCCCGCTGCCGATCTGGATCGCCTCCAACCCGACCGGGCTCACGTGGAAGCAGGGCGCGAGCGCCTCCGCCGCCGTCGTGGAGCGCGGCTTCCGGCGCGTCGCACGGTACGCCGACGGGTGGATGACGAACAAGCTCAGTCCCGACGAGTTCGCCGAGCAGTTCGGTCGCATCCGGGCGATGGCGAAGGAAGAAGGGCGCGATCCCGCGGCCCTGGGCAGCGCGCTGTACCACAACCTGAACGTCAACGAGGACCGCCAGGCCGGGCTCGAGGAGACGAAGAAATTCCTCGACAGCTACTATTCGACGAGCTTCACGCCGAAGTTCGTGGAGCAGTGGACGATCTCCGGCAATCCGCGATCATGCGCAGAGCAGCTGCGTGCGTACGCGGACGCCGGGCTCGGCCACATGTCGTTGCGCCTGAGCTCCTGGGATCAGGCCGGTCAGCTCCGGCGGCTGCTCGCCGAAGTCCTGCCCGCGTATGCGGGCCGCTGACACGGGAGGAATGAATGAGAGCTGTGCTCGCAACGATCGTGGCGCTGGTGATCGCGGTGTCCGGCGCGGCCGCGCAGACCGCGCCCGTCAACCTCGCCTTCGCGACGCTCGATACCGGCAGCGCCTGGTACGTCTATGGCGCCACGATCGCGGAGCTGCTGCGCAAGTCGCTGCCCGCGGGATCGAACGTAGACGTGAAGCCGCGCGCGGGCGGGGTCGGCAATCCCAAGCTCGTCGCCAAGAACGAAACGCCGCTCGGGTTGAGCTTCACGGTCACCAACCGGTGGGCCTTCGAGGGCAAGGAAGCGTACACCGAGAAGCTCGACAATCTCCGCGGTCTCGTCGGCGGGCTCGACACGTACTACCTGGTTGCCATTGCCAGCAAGAAGCTCGACATGACGACGGTGCGCGACATCCGCGACAAGAAAATGCCGCTGAAGATCTACACGCAGCCCGTCGGCGCGCTGGGCGAGTTCGCGGGCCGGCAGCTGCTGCGCGCCATGGGACTCTCGTACGCCGACATCAAGGCGCGCGGCGGCACCACGACCCACGCCGGCTACAGCGTCATCGTCGATGCGTTCAAGGACGGTCGTGCCGACCTCATGTTCGCCGTGGTCACCCCGAAGCATCCATCGGTGAGCGAGATCGCCAACGACGGCAACGTGACGTTTCTCGGGCTGGACGCCGACACGACGAAGGCGCTGCTGCCGCTCGGCTACGTGCCCGCGACCATGCCCGCCAACACGTTCAAGGGCCAGACGGAGCCGGTCGCGACCGTCGGATTTCCGACCGTGCTCATCACGAACAAGGATCTGGCCGAGCCGGTCGCTTACGCCGTGACGAAGACGATGCTCGACAACAAGGACGCGCTCGCGCGCGGTCACGCCGGCCTCGCCGACTTCGACCCGAAGACGGCATGGCAGCCGGAAAAAGTCGGCATCCCGCTGCATCCGGGTGCCGAGAAGGCGTACCGCGAAAAGGGGTGGATGAAGTAGCCCCTCATGCCTGATCCGAAGTCGCCGCGCGTCTGGGTCGCGGTCGCCTGGTCGGTGTTCCAGCTCTATACGGCGTGCGCCGGAATGTACGACCTGCTGATCCAGCTTCCGGTGCACGTCGCGTTCGCGGTCGCGCTCGGGTTCCTGACCGAGCCCGTTCCCGAATCTGCCGAGGCCGCCGCCCGTCTCGCGCGCCAGCGGCCGGGACGACGCAAGTGGCTCGATGCCGCGCTGGCGGTGCTCGCGCTGCTGTGTGCTGCGTACTACGTCTGGGACAACGGCCGCCTCGCCAGCCGCATGGCGATGGTCGATGCGCCGCTCGCAATGGACGTCGCAGTTGGCGTGCTCTTCGCCGCGCTGCTGCTCGCCGCCGCGTGGCGCCACATCGGGCCCGCGCTCGTGATCATGGCGCTCGCGTTCATCGCGTACGTGTTCGTCGGGACCCGGCTGCCGGGTTTCCTCTCGCACGGCGGTGAGTCGGCGCTGAATCTCATCGACCAGCAGATGCTCACCACGCAGGGCGTGTTCGGCATCCCGACCCTGGTGTCGTCGACGTTCATCTTCCTCTTCGTCGTCTTCGGCAGCGTCATGTCGTATGGCGGGCTCCTGCGCTTCTTCACCGACGGCGCGTTGGCCGTCGCCGGTCACACGCGCGGCGGCGCCGGCAAGGTGGCGGTGATCTCCAGCGGGCTCTTCGGCACCGTCAACGGCAGCGCGATCGCGAACGCCGTGACGACGGGCGCGTTCACCATTCCGCTGATGAAGCGGGCCGGCTATCGTCCGGCGTTCGCCGCCGGCGTCGAGGCGTGTGCCTCGATGGGAGGCCAGCTCATCCCGCCCGTGATGGGCGCCGCCGCGTTCATCATGGCGGAGACGCTTCAGCTGCCGTACGCGAGGATTGCCATGGCCGCCGCGATTCCCGGCGTGCTCTACTTCGTCGCCGTCGGCGTGATGGTCCACTTCGAGGCCGCGCGCCAGGGCCTGCCGGTGCTGGCGCGTGAGGCGTTGCCGCGCCTGTCCAGCGTGCTGCGGCGGGATTTCCACCTGCTCGGCGGACCGGCGGTGCTCGTGTGGTTCCTCGTCGAGGGCCGCTCGGCGATGTTCGCGGGGTTCTGGGCGCTGGTGGCCGCGTTCGCGCTGTCGTGGCTGCGGCGCGACACGCGCATCGGCGCGCGAAAGATCTTCGCGATCCTCGCCGACAGCGCCCAGGCCGCCATGCCCGTGGCGCTGGCCTGCGCGACGGTCGGGATCGTCGTCGGCGTCGTCTCGATCACCGGGCTCGGTCTCAAGCTCGCCACCGGCATCGTCGGGCTGGCGGGCGGCAGCTTGCTGCTCACGCTGGTGCTCACGATGGTCGCCGCGCTCGTGCTCGGGACCGGGCTGCCGACGTCGGCGACCTACATCATCACGTCGATCATGGCCGCTCCGGCGCTGGAGCAGCTCGGCGTGCCGAAGCTGGTCGCGCACATGTTCGTCTTCTATTTCGGCATCCTGGCGGATCTCACGCCGCCCACCGCGATCTCGACGTACGCGACCTCGTCCATCGCGGGCGCCGACGTGTGGAAGACGCAATGGATGGCGATGATGCTCGCGCTCTCGGGGTTCGTCATCCCGTTCAGCTTCGCGTACGACCCCGCGATGCTGCTGATCGGCGCCTCGCCCGCGCATATCGCCTGGCGTACGCTCGCCGCGACGTTGGGCATCGTCATGCTCGGCGCCGGGCTCATCGGCTACCTGCGCGCGCCGACGCGACCGTGGGAAAGGGCGCTCCTCCTGGTGGGGGCGATGCTGTTGATCTTTCCCGGCGTCTGGACGGACCTCGCCGGACTCGCGTGCTTCGCCGCAGTCCTGGTCACGCAGCGTGCGGCCGCCCGACACGCAGGGACGCCGGTGGTGGCGTCGGTCCTCAGCCCCGAGGACTGAGCCGTGCTACGGTCGTGGGCGCTGAACGGAGGGTCACCATGAGCCAGGGCTTCATGGATCTTCGGCAATGGATCGCACTGCTCGAGAAACAGAACGAGCTGCGGCGTGTCCCCGCCGAAGTCGATTGGGATCGCGAAATCGGCGCCGTGTCGCGACGCGCGCTCGAAAAGAAGGGCCCGGCCCTGCTCTTCGAGGCCATCAAGGGCTATCGCAGTGGGCGGTGCACGAAGGTCCTGACCAACGCGCTCGGCGATCGCCGCCGGCTCGCGCTGGCCCTGGGATTTTCGCCCGACGTCGGCAACGCCGAGCTCGTGCAGTATGTGATGAAAAAGAACCGCGAGACGATCACGCCCCGCATCGTGGCGACGGGCCCGGTGAAGGAGGTCATCGTGCGCGGCGACGCGGTCGACCAGACGGAATTCCCGGTTCCCAAGTGGAACTTCCGTGAGGGCGGCCGCTACATCCACACGTTTTCGGGCATCGTCACGCGGGATCCCGACACGCGCGTGATGAACGTCGGCATCTACCGCGGCATGATCGGCACCAGGAGCACCACGCCGTTCTTGCTGATCAAGGGCGGCCAGCACTGGGGCGCGCACTTCGTGAAGTACGCGGGCCGCGGGCAAGTGATGCCGGTGGCGTGCGTGATCGGCTGGGATCCGATCATGCCGTTCCTGGCCGGCTCGCCGATTCCGACCGGCGTGTGTGAATGGGACGTCATGGGCGGGTATCGCGGCGAGCCCGCTGAGCTCGTCCGCTGCGAAACGGTCGATCTCGAGGTGCCCGCCTCCGCCGAGATCGTGCTCGAGGGATATATCTCCGACGACCCGAGCACGTACGAATCCGAGGGGCCCTTCGGCGAATTCACCGGCTACGTCTCAGACGTGCCGACGCCGCGGCCGACGATGAAGATCACCTGCATCACGCACCGGCGCGACGCGATTTTCCAAGGCTGTCTCGAGGGCACGCTGCCCGGCTCGTACAGCGAGAACAGCGTCATGTCCTCCGTGCAGCGTGCGGCCATCGCGTGGAACATCCTGACCGGCGCCGGGATCCCGGGCATCCGCGACGTGTACGTCCACCCGATCACCAACGGCGTCAACATCTGCGTGAAGATCACCAAGCACTATCAGGGACAGCCCAAACAGATCGCGGCCGCGCTGTGGGGCAACGCGGCTGCGCAGTACCGGTACAAGAACGTCTGGGTGGTCGAGGACGACATCGACATAGCGTCATACGAGCAGATCGACTGGGCCGTCGCGCATCGGGTGAACGCGGGCGAGGGCGGTATCGTCGTTTTCCCGGGCTCCTTCGGCTCGCCGATCGATCCGTCCACACCGCTGGAAGACCGCAACGTCGCCCAGCTCGGCACGGGGCTCTGGAATCGCGTGCTGATCGATGCGACTCGCAATTGGAAATTCGAGCGGCGCGCGGAGTGGGGCGGCGAGCGCTTTCCGCCGACGGTGCGGCCCGCGCCCGAGGACGAGGCGCGCGTGCGCGAGCGGTGGGAGGAATACGGTCTCGGCGACCTCTGAGTTGACAGGCGGGCACGTTCGAGGTGCACGCCGTCAAACCATTCGCCGCGGCGCCACATAACCGCGCGATTTCGATCGCGCGGGCGCTTGGCGTGAACGTTGCCTCGGGCCATCCCCATGAGACTCAAGCTCGCGGCGGCGGCACTGTGGGCGGCGCTGCTCGTAATGGCGGCCATCGCGTATGCGACGGAGCCGGACGGCTTCCGGAATGTGCCGTGGGGCGCCTCGGAGGAGACTCTGCGCCTACGGCTGCCGATCCAGTCGTGCGACGTCATCGATCCCACCGTGGAATTCGGCTCGCGCCGCTGCCGCGCCGCCGCGACGTTGACCTTCGGCGACATCACGCCCAACGCGGTGTTTTTCTACTTCCGCAACGACATGCTGGTGGCCTGGCAGATCAATGCCGCGCCGCGCTTCCGCGAGCGGATCGCGAAATCGCTCGTCGCAAAGTACGGCCCGCCGACCGTCGTCTACCAGGGCGACCATGTCACGTGGAAGGGAAACACGTGCGACCTGGATTTCGTCGGCGGGCGCACCCATGACCAGATCGTCGCCGTGACGAAGTCCGAGCTCACGACCCGCGACGCCGAGCGCCAGGAGCGCGCGCGTCGCGCGCGCGCACGGTAGTAACGGCCCTGCCGTCGCGTTAGAGCGGGATCAGCAGAACGCGCGTCCGCCGAACACTGAGCGTCTCGGCCTCGCCGAGGCGCGGCGCGGCGATCGACATGCGGAGACCGCGTCGCGCGGTCACGAGCACCGGATCGGCGCGACCGTCGCGCACGAACCACGCGCGCTGGCCAGGGCGCACGGAGCGGCTGACGACGACGCCGACCCAGCCGCTGATCGGGCGCCAGCGCAATCGCAGCGGACGAAGCATCGCCCCGCCCATTAACGCCACCGACGCGGTGACCGCGAGCACCGGCCCCGACGCATCCGGCAGCATCACGGCGACGACGGGGAGCAGCACGACGCCGGCCGCGGCCGCATCGAACCACCGCAGCGCCTTCGCGCGGGAGATCCAGGTTTCGACCGGCGTCGGGACGGGCGTGGTCGGCGTCGCCATCGACGCCCGAGCGTAGCACGCCCGCGGCGCTATGCGACGCGGCGCTGCCGCGCCTGGGTGCGAAGGTCCGCCTCCTCTTCGACGCCGACGCGATGCCGGTAGACGAGATCACCGCCCAGCCAGCCGGAGATGGCGAGGCCGACCACGCCGACGATCGACAACACGAGCGGCCAGAGGGACTCGCCGGACAGTCGCGTGCGGAGCCACCAGTTGATCGCAAAGATCGCCACGCCGCCCAGGTTCAGCAGCATGTGATAGGTGCCGATCCGCGCGGCCCGACCCGTGAGGGCGAGCCAGTCGACGAAGCCCGGAATCGCGGCCAGCAACGCGCCGATCACGCCCGCGCCGATGTTCCAGAACGCGACCGTGCGCATCGCCGCGCTCCCCGTCGCCGCGTGGATGATGTCGAACACGAGCGCCGTGACCCAGAGGCCGAGCGGAAACACGACGAGCATCGGATGGATCGGATGTTTCGCGACGCGCGCATTCGTGAGCGCCATGGCTCGGTACCTCCTCGAACGGTCTTGCGCATTCACGAGTTGAGCATCGCGAATGCCATCGATCGGCGCCGCCGCGGCGCCGGACGCGTCAGCTCGCCGGCGTTGCTTGCGCGGCGACGGCGGGACGCAGGACGAGGCACAGCGGGATCGTCGTAAGCACGACGAGAGCAACAAGACTCAGCGTAAGAGGTACGCCGCCGGCGTCGCTTACGAAGCCCCAGACGGTCGGCGCCAGCGCCGAGGCGCCCACGCTCACCGTGTAATAGAGGCCGTACGCGCGCGAGCGGCGCTCGGTCGAGACCAGATCGGCCACCGTGCCGTAGAGCACCGACGACGTCCCGTTCAGGGCAATGCCGAGCGGGATCAGCACGGCCAGTGCGATCGGCAGCGGCGCGCCGACCACGGTGAGGATCAGCGCCGCCGTGGCCGCCTCGGTGATCACGACGGTCCGGATGACGCCGACCCGGTCGGCGACGAGGCCGCACACGAACTTGCCCGTCGCGCCGCCGGCGAACACGAGCGCGAACGCGAGGCCGACGCCGCCCACACCGAGACCCTTGGCGATCAGGATGAACGGCATGAACGTGAGAAAGCCCGTGCGCGTCGCGTTGTCGATCATGCCGATCGCGCAGAGCGCGGAGAATCCGCGACCGTCGCGAATGCCCCACCCACCGCGTGTCGCCGTCGCCTCCACGTCGCGCCGCTCGGGTGCGCCCGCGCCCAGTCGGCTCAGCACCGGGACGATCGCGAGCGCGGCGGCCACACCGAGCACGCCGTAGATGGCGCCCGCGGCACGCCAACCCGCGAGCCCGGCCAGCACGCCGATCGCGGCCGCCACGACGGCCTTGCCGATGTCGCCCGAGAAGTTGTACGTGCCGAGCGCGGTGCGCCGGTTGCCGTGCTCGTACGCGCGGCTCACGATGGACGACGACAGCGGGTGCTGTACGCCCGAGCCGAGTCCCGCCGCGAGCAGCAGCGCGAGCAAAGAGACAAAGCCACCGGCCCAGCCGGCCGCCACGAACCCGAGCGCGGTGACGATGGTGCCGATCGCGAGCACGCGCCGCTCGCCGAAGCGCTCGGCCAGGAGCCCGGCGGGAATCTGGAACGCCGACATGCCGCCGGTGTATGCCGTGCGGATGAAGCCGACCTGTGAGAAGGACAGCGCGAACTCACCGGCCCAGAGCGGCAGGAACACGTAGAGCGTTTCGGAAAAGCCGTCGTGCAGGAAGTGGATGGTCGAAGCGGCGAGCAGCACCGCGCGGGATCGGCTCTTCACGGCTCGATCATCCCCGGGCCTCCGTCAACCTTCAAGTAGAATACCCGGCGACCCGAGGAGGCCAGGCGGATGCCGATCAGTATCACGCGCGTGTACACGCGGCTCGGAGATGCCGGCGAGACCGCGCTCGTCGGTGGCCGCCGCGTGCCGAAAGACTCGCCGCGGATCGTCGCCTACGGCACGCTCGACGAGCTCAACGCCGCCGTCGGTCTGGCCCGCGTCTTCAACGCCGAGCGCATCGGCGCACGCGGCGCTGCGCGCGCGCGCCACCGGTGGCTCGACGACGTCCACAAGAAGATCCAGAACCAGATCTTCGATCTCGGCAGCGAGCTTGCCACCCCCGCCGACGCCGCCTATAGCGGCATGTTTCGCATCGGCGAGGGCGAAGTAACGGAACTCGAACAGCTCATGGACCGCTGCCAGAAAGATCTCAAGCCTTTGAAGTCCTTCGTGCTGCCCGGCGGCGGCCGCATCCAGGCCTTTCTGCACCAGGCCCGCACGGTGTGCCGGCGCGCGGAGCGCGAGGTGCTCGCACTCTCCCGCGTCGAGGACATCGGCCCGTGGCCGCTGCGCTACGTCAACCGGCTGAGCGATGCGTTTTTCGTGCTCGGACGCTGGGTGGGCCGGCACATGGGTGAGCCGGAATATTACTGGGAGCGCGGGCTGGCTGCCCACGCGCGCCCACGGAGAGCGAGAGCCGAATGACGGCGGAGGAGGGTGTCTGACGATGAGACTGCACATCGCGTTCGCCGTTCCGCTCGCGCTCGCCGCCGCCGTGCTCGCGATGCCGGCCGCACCTGCTTCCGCGCAGCTGCCCGGCGAGCGGATCGGCCAGGTGACGTTCCCGACATCGTGCGCGGCGTCCGTGCAAAAACCGTTCGAGCGCGCGGTCGCGCTGCTGCACTCGTTCTGGTACATCGAGGCCGCCAAGGCGTTCACGGCCGTCACCCAGACCGATCCCGATTGCGCCATCGGTTACTGGGGTCTGGCCATGAGCCAGTGGACGCAGATCTGGGCGCCTCCGCCGCCGGCCGCGCTCAAGCGCGGCATCGACGCCATGGAGAAGGCCAAGGCGGCGAACGCCAAGACCGTCCGCGAGCGCGACTACATCGCGGCCGCCGAGGCGTTCTTCAAGGACGCCGACACGCGCGACCACCGGACGCGTGCGCAGGCGTACGGACGCGCGATGGAGCACGTCTACGCGACGTATCCCCAGGACCGCGAGGCCGCCATCTTCTACGCGCTCGCCTTGCAGGCGACCGCGGATCCCCACGACAAGACGTACGCGAACCAGCGGAAATCGGCGGCCATCGCCGAGCAGGTTTTCGCCGCGGAGCCGAACCATCCGGGCGCGGCGCACTACATCATTCATGCGTACGACTATCCGACGACGGCCCGCCAGGGGCTCGGCGCCGCGCGCCGCTACGCCGAGTTCGCGCCGTCGGTGCCCCACGCGCTGCACATGCCGTCGCATATCTACGTGCTGCTCGGCATGTGGCCCGAGACGATTCAGAGCAACGTCGTTGCGGCCGCCGCGGAGAAGGATCGGGGCAACCCCGACGACCGTATGCACGCGCTCGATTACCTCGCCTATGGCTACCTGCAGCAGGCGCAGGACGGCGAGGCGAGAAAGATTCTCGAGGAAGCTCGCGGCCTCGTGGCCGAGCTCGCAGCGCGCAGCTACAACTCCGGACGGTCGACCGCCGCGTTCGCGATGGCGGCGATCGAAGCGCGCTTCGCGATGGAGCGCGGCCGCTGGGCAGAGGCGGCCGCCATCGAGCCGCGCCCCACCCGCTTTCCGCACACGGACGCGATGATCCACTTCGCGCGCGCGATCGGGGCCGCGCGCACCGGCAATGCGGCGCAGGCCCGCACGGACGTGGACCGGCTCGCGGCGCTGCGCGACGCGCTCCAGCAGAACAAGGACGCGTACTGGGCCGAACAGGTCGAGATCGAGCGCCGCGCCGCCGCCGCATGGACGGCCCGCGCGGAGGGACGAGCCGACGAGGCACTGTCGCTGATGCGGTCGGCCGCCGACCTCGAGGCCACCACGGAGAAGCACAACATCTCGCCCGGGCCCATCGCGCTCGCGCGCGAGCTTTTGGGCGACATGCTGCTCGAGATGCGCGAGCCGGCGAAGGCGCTCGTCGAGTACGAGACGGCGCTGACCGTCGCGCCGAACCGGTTCAAGGCGCTCTATGGCGTCGGCCGCGCGGCCGAGCTCGCCGGTGATCGTGACAAGGCACGGGCCGCCTACGGTAAGCTGCTGCTGATCGCCGCGCCCTCCGACGGCGCGCGTCCCGAGCTGGCGCAGGCCAAGGCCGCGCTCGGAAAGTAGCCGCTCGGTGTCGCTCATCGCGTCGGCGCGGATGTACGCCTGGTCGCCCTCGCTGGCCGGCGCATGGCGGCGGCTCTTGTCCGCCGTCATCGCACGCGCGAGCGTCGACGTCGCGGTCATCGACGAGCACGATCCGACGCCGCTCGACGAGCTGTGGCGGCGCGCCGACCTCGGCTGCGCCTTCATGTGCGGCTATCCGTGGGCGCTGCGCCACGATCGACCGCGGCTGCTCGCAGCTCCCGTGCCCTCGCCGCCGCGGTACGGCGATCAACCGGCGTACGTGACGGATTTCATCGTGCGGGACGACAGCCCGTATCGCCGGCTCGAGGACACGTTCGGCGGCACCATCGCGTATTCGACGGAGCACTCGCACTCCGGCTACAACGCGCCGCGCTTCCACCTTCTGGCTTACCGCACGCCTGCGCGCCCCACGCTCTACCGCGCGGTCCTCGGCCCGCTCGTGCGGCAGCGCCCGGTGCTCGACGCCGTCGTGGAGGGCCGCGCCGACGTCGCGGCCGTCGACGGCTATGCGCTCGACCTGCTCGCGCGCCATGCGCCCGAGGTGGTCAAGCGCGTGCGCGTGATCGACACGACCATTCCGGCGCCCAGCGCGCCCCTGGTCGCGTCGCCCGAGACGTCGACCGCGACGTGCGATGCGCTCACGGCCGCCCTTCTCGACGCCCATACGGTGCCGGCGCTGCGACCAACGCTCGACGCGCTGCTGCTGTCGCGCTTCGTTCGCACCGACGCCGCGCAGTTCGAGGTGTTCCTGGAACGCGACCGTGCCGCTCAGGCGGCCGGCTATCCCAGACTCGCCTGATCGATGAAAGGATCACGCATGAAGCGTTTTGGTGTGGTGATCGTGCTCGTGCTCTCGCTGCTGGGCGTCGCTTCCGCGACCGACGTCTTCGCCGAGGATCTGACCGTCGCACTGTCGAGCCTCTCCACGGAGACGCTCGACCCCGTGCTCGGCGGCCACATCGTGAAGTTCTACCTCGATCAGATGTTCGACTACCTCGTCGGCGTCACGCCCGACGGACAGCTCTCGCCCGAGGGCGGCATCGCGACCCGGTGGGAGGGCTCGCCGGATCACAAGCGCTGGACGTTTTATCTGCGCCGTGGCGTCAAGTTCCACAACGGTGACGATCTCACCGCCGACGACGTGAAGTTCAGTCTGCAGCGCGCGATGAGCAAGCGGTCCACGACCGGCTATGCCGAGCCGTTGCGCGTGCTGATCAAGGACATCGAGACGCCGGCCCCGGACCGCGTGGCGATCGTCACCAAGGAGCCGACGGCCATCCTGCCGCCGTACCTGTCACGCGGTCTGGCGACCGAGGGGATGATCGTGCCGAAGAAGTATATCGAGGCGAAGGGCGACGACAATTTCGCGCGAAGTCCCGTTGGCAGCGGACCGTACCGCTTTGTGGAGCAGGTCACTGGCTCGCACATCAAGCTGGAGGCGGTCGCCTCGCACTGGCGCATCGGCACGCCGAAGTATCGGACGGTCACCTTCCGTCTCGTGCCGGAGGAGACCACGCGCATCGCACTGCTGCGTCGAGGCGAGGCCGACATCGTCGAGGTCAGCCGAGACCGCGTGAAGGAGCTGCAGGGCGTCGGCGTGTCGATCGTCGTCAGAAAGCAGGACGCCCACGTCGATTTCTGGTGGATCCAGCCGTGGACGAACGCGCCGATCCGCGACAAGCGCGTGCGCGAGGCGCTCAACATCGCGATCGATCGCCGCGAGCTGATCGACTCGGTGTTCGCGGGCATGGGCGAGCCCGGCGCCGTGCCGTTCGCGATGGCCAACGCGCTGCACGAGGTGAACTTCCGCATCACGCCCGAGCAGGTGTACGGCTACAACCCCGGCCGCGCGAAGCAGCTTCTCGCCGAGGCCGGCTATTCCAACGGGTTTGCGATGGAGCTGTATGCGTATCAGCTGCCCGGGCTGCCCGAGGGGCGCGCCATGGCGGAGGCGCTGGCGGGCTACTGGCACAAGATCGGCGTGCAGACGAGCCTGGTGCCGGTCGACTACGTGGCGTTCCGCAAAAAGTGGTTCGACCGGTCTGCGCCCGGCGCGCTCGGCTACTACAACCAGGCGAACCGCGACTGGCTGGGCACGTTCGCGATGATCGACAAGTGGACGAACCCGACGCAGAAGACGGCGTCGATCAGCGACCCTGAGCTCGACCGACTGGTGGGCGCCGTGCTCAGCGAGACCGACCGAGAGAAGGTGAACGGACTCATGCGATCGGTCTTTCAGCGGCTACGGAGCGAGCACCTCGGCATTCCGCTCGCCTACCTGCACAGCGCGTATGCGACGTCCAAGAAGGCGGCGAAATGGAATCCCGGCACGGTGATGTACGACCTGAACATCGACGAGCTGGCGCGGCAGCGTTAGCCGCGGCGCGCCCGGGCGCGGCGACGCCACCGGTGCAGGGCGTACGCCGCGCCCCGGCCGAACGGCGAATCAGCGGCGATGATGGCGCACCCGGCTCCCATGAACGTGGCGGCGACGATTCCGGCGAGCAGCATGTGTGCGGCCTCCTGCTCGCCTATAGGGCAACGGCGGTGCCACACGAGTGGATGCCTCAAGCTGTCGCCGTGCGGACGCTTGAACAAACCACAACGATGGCGGCCCGGGCGGAACGCCTCGGAGCCCCTCCGCGCGCCCGGGACGTTTTCCGTGTGAAACTCGTTGCACATCGGCTTCGCCGACCGCGGCGATATACTCGCTGAACCATGGCCTACAACGCGTGGTTCTCCTGCATCAACGGCTGCCCCGGGGAGTTCGATCTCCGGGAGGTCATCTACCGCTGCCCGAGCTGCGGCGATCTGCTCGAAGTTCAGCACGACATCGCCGCGCTGAAATCGCGATCCGCGGCCGCGTGGATCCAGCTCTTCGACGACCGTTATCGCCGCAACACGTACCCGTACGGCTCGGGGGTCTGGGGCAAGAAGGAGTGGGTCGTTCCGTTCATCGACAACGAGAACATCGTCTCGATGTACGAGGGCAACTCGAACCTCTTGTGGGCCGACCGGTTCGGCAAGCAGCTGCACGTCGAGGATCTGTGGATCAAGCAGTGCGGCAACTCGCACACGGGGTCGTTCAAAGACCTCGGGATGACGGTCCTCGTCTCGGTCGTTCGGCAGATGATCGCGGGCGGGGTGCCCATCGACGCCGTCGCCTGCGCGTCCACCGGCGACACGTCGGCGGCGCTCGGTGCGTACTGCGCGGCGGCGGGAATTCCGGCCGTGGTGCTGTTGCCGAAGGACAAGGTCTCGATCGCACAGCTCGTGCAACCGCTGGCGAATGGGGCCCTCGTGCTCTCGCTCGACACCGACTTCGACGGCTGCATGGCGGTGGTGCAGGAGATCACGAAGGACAAGCGCATCTACCTCGCCAACTCGATGAACAGCCTGCGGATCGAGGGCCAGAAGACCGTGGCCATCGAGATCGTGCAGCAGTTCGACTGGGAAGTGCCGGACTGGATCGTCATCCCCGGCGGCAACCTCGGCAACGTCCACGCGCTCGGGCAGGGCTTCGTCATGATGCAGGAGCTCGGGCTCATCAACAAGCTGCCGCGCATCGCGCTGGCGCAGGCGGAGCGCGCGAACCCGCTCTATCGCTCGTTCCAAGAGGACTTCAAGACGTTCGAGCCGATCGTCGCGCAGCCCACCCTCGCCATGGCCATCCAGATCGGCAACCCGGTGAGCGTCAAGCGCGCGATTCGCACGCTGCAGCAGTTCAACGGCGTGGTGGAGCAGGCCACCGAGCAGGAGCTGGCGGACGAGGCCGCGAGAGCCGACCGCACCGGGATGTTCAACTGCCCGCACACCGGCGTCGCGCTGGCCGTCTTGCGCAAGCTCGTCGACCGCAAAGTGATCCGCTCCAGCGAGCGCGTCGTGGTCATCTCGACGGCCAACGGGCTCAAGTTCGCCGATCAGAAGGCGGCGTATCACATGGCCAAGCTCGAGGGCGTCAAGCCGTCGCACCGCAACACGCCCGTCGAGCTGCCCGCCGATGCTCGGCGCGTGGCCCGCGCCATCGCCCGCCACGTCGACAAGATGAAGCTCCTGGTGTCGTGATGAGCGAGCCCTTCGAGCCGCTCAGGAGGGCGCTCGGCCCCAGCACGATGTCGGTGCACGGCGGCGAGCCCCGCCCCAAGCCGGCGCACGCCCTGGCGACGCCGATCGTGCAGACGGCGACGTTCACCTTCGCCAACACCCAGGAGCTGAAGGACTACTTCGACGGCAAGATCGAGCGCATCGAGTACGGACGTTACGGCAACCCGACGCAGAAGATCGCCGAGGCCAAGCTGGCCGCCCTCGAGGGCGCGGGCGACTGCCTGCTGTTCTCGAGCGGCATGGCCGCGATGACGACCTCGCTGCTTGCGATGCTCTCGCGCGGCACGCACGTCGTGACCACCGACGACGCGTACCGGCGCACGCGGCAGTTCCTCAACCAGACGCTGCACCGCTACGGCATCGAGGTGTCGACGGTGCCGGCGGGCGACTACGAGGCGCTCGAAGACGCGATCAGACCGACCACCCGCGTGCTGCTCAGTGAATCGCCGACCAATCCGTACAACCGCGTGCTCGATCTCGAGCGCTTCACGGCCATCGCGCGGCGGCACCGTGTGAAAACGGTGATCGACGCGACCTTCGCCACGCCCTACAACGTGCGGCCGCTCGAGTGGGGCATCGACCTGGTCATGCACTCCGCGACGAAATACCTCGGCGGGCACAACGACCTGCTCGCGGGCGCCGTGCTCGGCTCACGCGAGATGGTCGACGCCATCCGGAGCTTGCAGGGCGTCATGGGCGCGATCGTCGATCCGTTTGCCGCGTATCTGCTCATCCGCGGACTCAAGACGTTCGCGCTCCGCATGGAGCGACAGAACACCAACGCCCAGGCGCTCGCCGAATTCCTCGTCGCCCACCCGCGCGTCGCGGCCGTGCACTACCCGGGGCTGCCGACGCATCGCGAGCACGACACGGCCAAGCGTCAGATGCGCGGCTTCGGTGGGGTGGTCTCGTTCGAGGTGCGCGGTGACCTCGACGCCGCGGCGAGCGTCGTCGACGCGTGCACGATTCCGCACCTGGCCGTCTCGCTGGGCGGTGTGGAAAGCCTCATCGAGCAGCCGGCGCTCATGAGCTTCTATGAGCTCACCACGGAGGAACGGCTGCAGATCGGCATCAAGGACAATCTCATCCGCTACTCCGTCGGCATCGAAGACGCCGACGACCTCGTCGCCGATCTCGCCCAGGCCCTCGATCGCCTCGCGTAGCCGGCCGCCCGCGCCTAAACCTCCAGCCACTCCTTGCGGACGCCCTCGTTGCCGCGCAGGTCCGCGGGCGTGCCCTCGAAGACCACGCGCCCGTGGCCCATCACGTAGACGCGGCGCGAGATGTTGAGCGCGATCGTGAGCTTCTGCTCGACGAGCAGGATCGACACGCCGCGCCCGGCGATGCGAACGAGCAGATCGGAGACCTGGGTCACGAGCATCGGGGCTAGCCCCTCCGTCGGCTCGTCCACCATCATGAGGTGCGGATCGCCCATGAGCGCGCGGCAGATCGTGAGCATCTGCTGCTCGCCGCCCGAGAGCACGCCGCCGGGATTGTCGGCGCGCTGCCGCAGCGCCGGGAACATCTCGAACATGTCGTCGATCGACCATCGCCCGGGCCGTCGAGGGTTCTTGACGCCGAGGAGCAGGTTCTGGCGCACGGTGAGCGTCGGGAAGATGTCGCGGTTTTCCGGAACGTAGCCGAGCCCCTTGCGCGCGATGACGTACGGCGGCAGGCCACAGATCTCCTCGTCGCGGAAACGAACCGAGCCCGCCGCCTGCACGTCGCCCATCACGGCCTTGATCGTGGTCGACCGGCCGACGCCGTTGCGACCGAGCAAGCTGACGATCTCCCCCTCGTTCACGCGCAGGCTCACGCCGTGCAGGATGTGGCTCTTGCCGTAGTACGCGTGCAGATCGTCGACGACGAGCATCAGCTCACCGCCTGCGGCACGCCGAGATACGCCTCCTGGACGGCGGCGTTGCCGCGAATGCGCTCCGGCGTGTCGTGCGCGATGATCTGGCCGTAGACGAGTACGGCGATCCGGTCGGCGACGTCGAACACCACGCTCATGTCGTGCTCGACCATCAGCAGCGTCTTGCCCGTGGACACGTTCCGGATCAGCTGGATCACGTGCTCGGTCTCGCTGCGGCTCATGCCGGCCGTCGGCTCGTCGAGCAAGATCACGTCGGCGCCGCCCGCGATGGTGATGCCGATCTCGAGCGCGCGCTGCTCGGCATAGGACAGGACGCCGGCCGGCACGTCGCGGCGCGCGGTGAGATTCAGCTGCTCCAGCACGGTCTCCGCGCGCTCGTGCGCGTCGCGCGCGGCGCCGATCCGGTGCCAGAACGAATAGCGATAACCGAGCGACCACAGCACGCTGCAGCGGACGTTCTCGTACACGGACAGCCGCGGAAAGATGTTCGTGACCTGGAACGACCGGCTCAGCCCACGCCGGTTGATCTCGTAGGGCGTGAGGTCGGTGACATCCTGGCCCTTGACGCGAATCCGTCCGCTCGTCACCGGATACTTGCCCGTGATCAGATTGAACAGCGTCGACTTGCCCGCGCCGTTGGGACCGATCAGCGCCTGCCGCGTTCCCGCCTCGATCGCGAGGCTCACGCCGCGGATGATCGGCGTGGCGCCGAACGATTTGCGGATGTCCTGCAGCTCGATCGCCGGCGTCATGGTCGCTGGCTCGCCTCGCTGAACGCCGCCGCGGTGCGCGGCGCCATCCAGCGCAATCCGAGCGCGCCGGCAGCGGCCAGCGCGGCGAACGCGATCCACGGCGTCGCGCTTCTCACGTTGACCGTCGTCCAGAACAGCCGCTTCAGCGACCCCGCGCCCTCCGAGGTCGCCACAAAATGCACCATCTCGAGCAGACCGATGAGGCCGACGACGGCGATGAGCCCGAGCGCGGCCGTGATGGCGTACGGGACGACGAGCCGACCGAGCCGCCCGGCGCGCACGACGGGCGCGTGCAGCATGAGAAGACCGGCCAACCCCATGGGCGCGAAGAGCACCGTCATCAGGAAGAGCATGCCGATGTAGAGCAGCCACATGCCGGTGTAATCGCTGAGCATCGACTGCAAGAACGTGAACACGATCGCGCCGAGCACCGGTCCCACGAAGTACCCGACGCCGCCGATGTAGGTCATGAGCAGCACGGCGCCCGAGGCCGCCAGCCCCATGTTCTCGGCCGTGAGGATCTCGTAGTTCACCGCGAACAATCCGCCCGCGATCCCGGCAAAGAATCCAGAGGCACAGAACGAGACGAAACGCACCCAGCGCTGGCTGTAGCCGACGAACTCCGCGCGCTCGGGGTTGTCGCGCACGGCGTTGGCCATACGTCCGACCGGCGTTCGCGAGAACGCGTACATCGCGAGCGTCGCGGCGAGCACCCAGAACGCGATCACGTAATAGACCTGCCGGTCGCGGAGGACCTGGATGCCGAGCAGCAGCGGGGCCTTCGCCCGGTTGGTCGTGATGCCCTCCTCGCCGCCGAAGAAGCGGTCGAGAATCAGCGACGAGGCGGCGAGCAGCTCGGCCACGCCGAGCGAGATCATGGCGAACACCGTGCCGGCGCGCCGGGTGGAGAAGCTGCCGAACAGCGCCGCGAAGAGCAGGCCGGCGAGGCCACCCACGAGCGGCAGGATCGGCACCGGCAGGTAGATGATGCCGCGCCCCGCGAGGTTCAGCGCGTGCGCGGCGAAGAACCCGCCGAGCCCGAAGTAGACGGCGTGGCCGAACGACAGCATCCCGCCCTGGCCGAGCAGCATGTTGTACGACAGCGCAAAAATCACCGCGATGCCCATCTGGTTCATCACGGGAACGGCCGAGCCGGTGCGGATGACGTACGGCAGCAGCACGACGACGACGGCGGCGGCGACCCACGGTCCGTACTGCCGTATCCAGCCGCTCCGCGCGACGGCGCTGACGGCGAGCGGGCGCGTCGTGGCCGGAGCGGGCGTGCTCATGTCTCGCGCGTGCCGAACAGCCCGGTGGGCCGGATGATGAGCATCGCGACCAGCAGCACGTACGGCAGGACCGGCGCGATCTGCGCGATCGTGACCTTCCAGATGTCGTGCAGCGCGCTGCTGGCCGTCGCCGGCACGCCGGCCGCCATCAGCACGTCGCCGACCGAGATGTTCAGCGCCACGGCGAACGTCTGCACGATGCCGATGAGGAGCGAGGCCACGAACGCGCCGGTGAGCGAGCCGAGCCCGCCGATGACGACAACGACGAAGACGATGCTGCCGAGGACCTCGGCCATGCCGGGGAACGTGCCGAGCACCGGCCCGGCGATCACGCCCGCCAGCGCGGCGAGCGCGGAGCCGATACCGAAGACGATCATGAAGACGCGCGGCACGTTGTGCCCGAGCATCGCGACCATCTGGGGATGCGTGAGCGAGGCCTGAATGATCAGCCCGGCGCGGGTCCGCGTCAGGATCACGAACACGAAGGCGAAGATCGCCATGGCCACGACGAGCATGAACGCCTTGTAGGCGGGGAACGCGGAGCCGAAGACGCGAAACAGCGGAAAATCGAGCAGCGGCGGCATCTGGTAGCTCTTCGCGAGCCGGCCCCACACGAGCTGCACCACCTCGCCGATGACGATCGCGGCGCCGAATGTGAAGATCAGCTCCGCCAGGTGCCCATAGCCGTGGACGCGGCGCAGACCCTGACGCTCGACCAGCGCGCCCAGCACGCCGACGGCGAGCGGCGCGACGATCAGGCCCGGCCAGAAGCCCAGATACAGCGCGATGGTGAACGCGAAGTACGCCCCGAGCATGTAGAACGACGCGTGGGCGAAGTTCAGCACGCCCATCATGCCGAAGATGAGCGTGAGGCCGCTCGAGAGCATGAACAGCAGCATCCCGAACACGAGCCCGTTGAGAATGGAGAAGAAGACGATCTGGAACATCGTGCTCGTCGCGGGCGGGATCGCACGATCCCGCCCGCGACCGTCACGGTCCTAGGTCGGGCGCTGCATCTTGCACGTGGTCGGCTGCGTGACCTTGTCGCGCTCGATCTTGTGCTCGAGGAACAGGCCATACCCCGAGGCGTCGAGGTCGTACTTGATGTTCTTGTTGGTGTGCACCGAGATGTAAATCGGCATCTGCAGCTGGTGATCGTCGCGCCGCATGACGACCTGCTCACCGCCCAGCCCGGTGAACTCGGCGCCTTCGAGCGCCGCCGCCACCTTGTCCGCGTCAGTCGTGCCCGCGCGCTTGATGGCCTGCGCGAGCATGTTCATGCCGACCTGGATCCGCGGCTGGTTGATGTCGTCCTGCGGATGCAGCTTCCGGAAACCGGTGATGTAGTCGCCGAGTGCCTTCGGGGCGTTCGGGTTGCCCGGATGCGTCTCGTGCACCAGCCGGATGCGATCGACGCCGGCGGCGCCGATGGCGGCGGTGATGCCGTTGGACGCCGCGTAGTACGTGTAGAACGGCGCTTTGAGACCGCCGTCGTGGGCGGCCTTCGCCAGCCCCAGCATGTCGGCGCCCCAGTTGCCCGTGATGACGGCGTCCGCGCCCGAGGCGATGATCTTCTGGATGTACGGCGAGAAGTCCTTGACCTTGCCGATCGGGTGCAGCTCGTTGCCGACGATCTGGATGTCCGGGCGCTTCTTGCCGAGCATGGCGACCGCGCCGTCGGCCACCGCCTTCCCGAACGAGTAGTCCTGGCCGATGATGTACATCTTCTTGATCTTCTTGTCGGCGGCGATGACGTCGGTGAGCGCGGCCATCTTCATGTCCGCGTGGGCGTCGAAGCGGAAGTGCCAGTACTGGCACTTCTCGTTGGTGAGGGCCGGGTCGACGGCCGAGTAGTTCAAGTAGAGGATGCGGTTGCCGGCGTTGCGCTCATTGTGCTTGAGCACGGCATCGGAGATGGCGTGGGCCACGCCGCTGCTGTTGCCCTGGAACACGAACGGGATGCCGTCACCGATGACCTTCTTGAGCTGAATCAGGCTCTCCTGCGGGCTGGCCTTGCCGTCGAACGGCACGATCTCGAGCTGGCGGCCAAGTACGCCGCCCGCTTTGTTGATGCCGTCGGCGGCATAGCGGAACTGGTTCAGCCCGCTCTCACCGGTGGCGGCGAACGATCCGGACAGCGGATCGATGTAGGCGATCTTGATCGTATCGGCGGGCGTCGCACTCGAGGCGAGCCCGGCCAGCACGGCAACGACCACGGCGAGAACGACGGTGCTCTTGGGCTTGGACATCGTTGGCCTCCCTGGGGTGGCGGCTACGGTGACACGGTGGACGGACATTGACAAGAGGATGAAGGCTGCAAGAGCGGGATGAAGGCGGGCGGCGTAGTGGACGGACTCGCGGGCCGCTCAGTAACGGAAGCGGATGCCGTACAGCGCGTCGTAACCCGTAGCCGCGCCGGAGGTGGGCGTCCGCAGGCCCGATGACGCCGACACGCCGTCGCCGGTCGTTCGGGTCATGTCGTACGAGCCGAACAGCGTCATCGCCTTGTTCAGCTGCCAGTTGAAGCCGGCGCCCAGCTTGGCGCCCACGCGCAGCACGGGATCGGCCGGGGTGCCGAAGAGGCTGTACGGCTCGTGCGGCGAATTGAGCATCAGCGCCGGGCCGAGCACGGCATACGGCTCGAAGGAGGTCGGTGCGTCGCCGGCAGTCGGCCAACGCAGCTTCACGTCGAGCGAAACGGCGCGACCGTGGGGCTCGAGCGTCGGCAGGATGGCGTCGTCGCTGGCCGGGGATCCCGGCGCCGACGACGGCAGCGCGAGCGGCGCCCACGGCGAGCGCGACACGCCGAAGCCGAGCCCGACCGCGGGCCCGCCTTTCGCGGCGAGCTCGAGCAGGTTGTCGCTGGTGGTTCCGGCGTACACGGGCGTGCAGACGGTGCTGACCACGACGAGGACGACGGCGAGCGCGGACAGATAACGGTGCATATGCGTTCGACGAGTCTACCAGACGGTTATGCGCGTGTCTGGGAATCGTGGCGCGCCGCAAACCGTTGACAACGCTCGTGCCCACCCGTATAAGCGCGACGTGTCCCCGCCGAACGCGCCGCTTCTGTCCGTCCGCGACGTCACCGTCCGCTTCGGCGGCATCGTCGCGCTCGACGGCGTGTCGTTCGACGTCATGGAGGGGCAGATCGTCGGGCTCATCGGCCCCAACGGCGCGGGCAAGACTACACTCTTCAACTGTCTGAGCCGGCTGTACACGCCGCAGCGGGGCGACGTGCGCTTTCGCGATCGCTCGCTCCTGACGCTGCCCACGTATCGAATCGGGGATCTGGGCATCGGTCGCACGTTCCAGAACCTCGCGCTGTTTCCGACGATGACCGTGTTGCAGAACGTGATGGTCGGGGTGCACGCGCGCACCCGCAGCGACTTCCTGAGCAATGCGCTGTCGCTGCCGTGGGTGCGACGCGAGGAGAGTGAGATTCGCCAGACCGCGCGCGAGCTGCTGGCGTTCCTCGGGCTCGAGGCGGTCGCCGCGCACCCGGCGGCCGGGCTGCCCTTCGGGACGCTCAAGCGCGTGGAGCTCGCGCGCGCGCTGGCCAGCCGTCCCGCGCTGCTGCTGGTCGACGAGCCGGCAGGCGGTCTCAACCACGAAGAGGTCGGCGCCCTCGGCGCGCTGCTTCGGACGATCCGCGACAAGCGCGGCGTGACGATCCTTCTCGTCGAGCACCACATGGGGCTCGTCATGCCGATCTCCGACAACGTCGTCGTCCTCGACTTTGGCCGGAAGATCGCCGAGGGACGACCGGCGGAGGTTCAGCGGAACGCGGACGTCATCCGCGCGTATCTCGGCGCCGAGGAATCCGCGGGGTTCCCTCGCTGATGGCGGCCCTGCTCGAGGCGCGTGATCTCCATGCGCAGTACGGCTGGACGCGCGTCCTGCACGGGATCGATTTCGCCGTCGAGGAGGGTGGCATTACCACGATCCTCGGGGCCAACGGCGCCGGCAAGACGACGACGCTGCGCGCCGTCTGCGGGACGGTACAGACGAGCGGCGAGATCCGCTTCGCGGGGCAGCGCATCAACGGCCGCGCGACGGAAGATCTCGTACGGCTCGGCATCGGTCACGTGCCGGAGGGGCGCGGCACGTTCGTCAGCCTCACCGTCGAGGAGAATCTTCGGCTCGGCGCCTATGTGCGGGGCGGCGGGGCGCGCATGGCGCAGGATCTCGAGCGCGTGTACGGCCACTTTCCCGTGCTCGCGCAACGCAAGAAGCAGCTGGGCGGGACGCTGTCCGGCGGCGAGCAGCAGATGCTGGCGGTCGGGCGTGCCCTCATGCTTCGGCCGCGGCTCTTGTTGCTGGACGAGCCCTCGCTCGGCCTGGCGCCGCTCGTGGTGCGCGACATCTTTCGCATCGTGCGCGCGATCAATCGCGAGGAGCGCGTGAGCGTGCTGCTGGTCGAGCAGAACGCGGCGCTGGCCCTCGGCCTCGCCGATCACGCCTACCTCATGGAGACGGGCCGCGTCGTCATGTCGGGGCCGGCGGCCGAGCTGCGCCAGAACGACGCCATCCGGCGCGCCTACCTCGGGTACTGAGCGTGGAGATCTTCGCCCAGCAGGTCGTGTCGGGACTCGCCACGGGCGGGATCTACGGCAGCGTGGCGCTTGCGCTGGTCATGATCTACGAGGCCACCGACATCGTGAACTTCGCGCAGGGACAGATGGCGGTGGTGAGCACCTATCTCGCGTGGTCGCTGCTGAACGCCGGGGTGCCGTACCCGGCCGCGTTCCTCGTCACGCTCGCGCTCTCGTTCGTGGGCGGCCTGCTCCTGGAGCGCATCGTGATCCGCCCGGTCGAGGGCGCGCCCGTGCTCACCGTCGTGATCGTGTGCATCGGGCTGCTGGTGATCTTCAACAGCATGCTGGGCTGGATCTACTCCTACATCCAGAAACCGTTCCCCAGCCCGTTCCCCGAACGGCCCATTCGGATCGGCAACGTGTACTTCGGCGCTCACGACATCGGCGCGCTGGCGATCACCGTCCTCGTGCTCATCGCGCTCTGGGGATTCTTCCGGTTCACCACGCTGGGCTTGGCCATGCGCGCGGCCGCCCAGAATCCTGCCTCGAGCCGCCTGTGCGGTATTCGCGTCGGCTGGATGCTCGCAATCGGCTGGGGACTCGCGTCCATGATCGGCGCGGTGGCCGGCATGATGGTGGCGCCCATCATCACGCTCGATCCCAACATGATGGCGGGCATCCTCATCTATGCGTTTGCCTCGGCAACCCTCGGTGGGTTCACGAGCCCGGGCGGCGCCGTACTGGGCGGGCTCATCGTGGGCGTCCTCGAGAACCTCGTCGGCACGTACGTGCGCTTCATCGGCACGGAGCTGAAGCTGACGGTGGCGCTGGCGGTCATCATCGTCGTCCTGCTCGTGCGGCCCAGCGGCCTGTTCGGCCGGGCCGCCGTGCACCGCGTGTGATGTCGTCGCGGGCGCTACGGCTCGGCGCGACGGTCGTCGTCCTGGCGGCGGCGATGGCGCTGCCGTTCGTCCTCACCAACTTCCGGCTGTTCCAGTGCGCGCAGGTATGCATCTACGCGATTGCCCTCCTTGGGCTCAACGTCCTGATCGGCTTCAACGGCCAGTTCTCGCTCGGTCACAGCGCGTTCTACGCCCTGGGGGCCTATACGACGGCGATCATGATCGACCAGTGGAA
>JBKOUQ010000233.1:0-6089 GCA_046723475.1 Candidatus Methylomirabilota bacterium | reverse complement strand
GTGTATGCGTCGTGCAGCGGGGACGACGCGCGCGATCGGTGGGAGGCCGAGCTGCTCGATGCCGTGCTCCCTCCGGCGGCGCCGGTGGCGACGCTGGCGCGGCTGCTCGGTCGCCACGCCGGTCTCGGGGCGCTGCGCGTCGCGGCCGCGGCGTGGACGGCGCGCTCCGGTCTGCTGCCGGTAACGAACGGAACGACGCGTGTCGAGCGCGTGCGGCCGGGGCGCGGGCTCGTGCACGGATTGGCGCGCGGCGGCCTGCAGGTGGCGCTCGTGATGGACGCCGCGTGACGCCGTTCATCGTCGTTCCGGCGCACGACGAGGCGCCCACCATCGGTAACGTCGTTCGCCGCGCGAGTCGGCACGCGCCCGTCATCGTCGTGGACGACGGATCGCGCGACGACACGGCGCAGGCGGCGATGCGGGCCGGCGCCGAGGTGTGCCGTCACGCGCGGCGGTGCGGGAAGGCGGCCGCCTTGCACACCGGCGTTGTGGCTGCGCGCGCACGCGGCGCCACGCACGTGGTGACGCTCGACGCCGACGGTCAGCACGATCCCGACGACGTGCCGGCGCTGCTGGGGGCGGCCGCGGTACGGACGCTCGTGATCGGCGCGCGCGCGTCCGACAGCGACGCGCTGCCGGCCGGACGCGCCGGGGCCATGGTCGTGGCCGGCTTTTTTGTGAACTGGGCGAGCGGGCTGTCGCTCGGCGACACGCAATCCGGGTTTCGGGTGTACCCGGTCGCGATCTTCGACGAGGTGAGCGCGCGGCGCGGCGGCTTCGTCTTCGAGACCGAGGTGCTGCTGGCGGCCGCCGCGCGCGGCTGGGCGGTGTGCGAGGTGCCCGTGCGCGCGCTGCCGCGCGTCGCCGCGCGCAGTCGCTTCCGACCCGTGGTCGACGGTGTGGCGGTCGGTGCGCACCTCGGAGCACGATCGATCGTCCGCGTCGCCATCGAAGCTCGGGCCGGGGCCCGGGCGATCGCCGCGGTGGTCACGCGCGACCGTACGCGCGAACGGCACGCGGCGATGCTCGAGGGCGCCGCACCGTACGCCGGCGGTGTCGCGTGGGGCATGATGCTCGGCGTTGTCGCGGCGCGGTGTGCCGGCGAGCGTGTCGCGGCGTGGTGGCGTCATCGCCGCCGTCGCCGTGCGACGGCGGCGGCCAGCGCGGCGCTCGCTCTGCCGCTCGTACTGCCGCTGCTCGTGCTCGCCGAGATCACCGGATGGCGTCTGCGGGCCGCGCGGGCGCTCGTCACCGCACTCTATTCACAGACACGCCTCGACGCCGCGCCGGCCGCCGCGGCCGCGATGGTCGTCAACACGGTGTCGTGATGCATGCCGTCGACGTCGTTGTCGTGGGCGGTGGCCCGGGCGGCTCGACCGCGGCGAGCTTCCTCGCCGAGGGCGGCCTGCGGGTGGCGTTGTTCGAGCGCGAGCGGTTTCCGCGCTTCCACGTCGGTGAGTCGTTGATGCCGGCGACGATGCTGCTCCTCGAGGAGCTCGGCGCGAGGACGACCATCGAGCAGAGCGGCTTTCAGCTGAAGTACGGCGCGAGCTTCCACGACGAGGAGAGCGGCGCCGAACAGACGTTCTATTTTCTGCCGGGCCAGCGGTGGCCAAACTATTCGTACCAGGTGCCGCGCGCGCAGTTTGACGCCGTCCTGCTCGAGCACGCGAAGAAGCGCGGCGTCGCCGTGTACCAGCCCGCCACGGTCGAAGAGACGACGTTCGACGCCGACGGCGTGACCGTTACCGCACGCGGCGATGCGGAAGCCGTACAGGTGCGCGCCTCGGTGCTCGTGGATGCGACGGGCCGCGAGGCGCTCATGGCCACGCGATTTGGTCAGCGACGGCGCATCCCGAATCTCGGCAAGGTCGCGCTGTTCGCGCACTTCAAGGGCGCGGCACGGCAATCGGGGCGCGAGGAAGGCAACATCCGGATCTACACAACGCGCGACGGATGGTTCTGGTGGATTCCGCTTGCGGGCGATGTGACGAGCGTCGGCGCGGTGTGCCACGCACGGACGGTGAAGGCGTGGACGGGCGAGCTCGAAAACCTTTTCGACTCGATGATCGCGCGCTGTGCGGGCGTCGCGGCGAACCTCACCGGCGCCGCGCGCATCACCCCCGTGCACCGCCAGGCGAACTTCGCGTACGACAACGCGCCCGTCGTCGGCGATCGCTTCGTCGCCGTCGGCGACGCCATCGCGTTCGTCGATCCGATTTTTTCGGGCGGCGTCTACATCGCGATGCGGACGGGACAGCTCGCCGCCGCCGCGATCCGCGATGCATTTGCGGCCGGCGACTTTTCGGCGCGACGCTTCGCGGCCTACGAGCGACGCGTGCGCAGGGGCATGAGCCCGCTGTTCAAGTTCATCCACAAATATTACGAGCCGGCGTTCTTCGAGCTCTTCATGCGGCCGCGAAATTACTTCGGCATCTACGAGGCGGTCCTGAACGTGCTGTCCGGCGGCAACTGGATCACGTCGCCCTGGCGCGTACGCATGGCGCTACGGCTCTTCTACGGCATCGCGCGCGTCAACGGGTGGGTGCGTCGCTGGACCGGCCAGCCCGTCGCATCGCGCCTGGAATGGTAGTGCGAGCCGCAGGACGTCGTGGGGCCGTAGTGCGAGCCGCAGCCGCAGGCGAGGCGAGTCTGCGTGAATCCCCACCGTCCGAGGCGAGCGTATGAATCGTCGCCGGTGATGCTCCACCGCTGCCCGTGATCACGGCGCTCCGCCGCGTGCTTCGCGGCTATCTCTTCACCATCATCGGTATTGCGATCGGCGTCGCCGGCATCGTCACGCTCGGTGCGATGGCGGAGCGCATCGTGCGCTTCATCGAGGGCGGCGACCGGTTTGTGCTCGGCCAGATCTCGGTGGCCGGCCGCGGCATGGGCATGGGCACCGGATTCACGGCGGGGGGCCTGTTGCCCGCGGCGACGGTCGAGGCGATCCGCAACGTCGACGGGGTCGACGGCGTGCAGGGGCAGGTGCTGCTGCCGCTCAACCCGAGCACGTCGCAGTTCATGACGCTCACGCAGGAGCTCGTACTCGGCATGGATCTCTCGGTCCCATCACCGAATCGTCACTACCGCACGCTGCCGGTGGAGCGCGGTCGCTTTCTGCGTCAGGGCGATCGTCACAAAGCGGTCGTCGGCGCGTCATTCGCCGCCTCGCGCGGGCTCGACGTGGGCTCGCGTCTGGTGCTCGAGAACGAGCCGTACGAAGTCGTGGGCGTGCTCGAGCGGATGCTGACCGCGCCCGATCGGTTCGTGATCGTTTCGATCGAGGACGCGCGCGAGCAGTGGGTGGCGAAGGACCGCCTGCTGCGCACCGTGCTCGCATCGGGCGGCGTGCCCTTGCGCGCGCAGGACCTCAACACCGGCGCCGCGGTCGGGTGGCGCGAGGGCACGGACCCGGACGTCGTCGCGCGCCGCATCCGTGACCAGGTGGCGGGCGTGAATGTCCAGATCCCGAGCGAGCTCTCGTCGCTGCTGCGGCAGTCCACCGCGTTCTTCTCCGCGCTGCTCGTCGGTCTCGGCCTCCTCGCGTTCGTGATCGGTGGCCTCTCGCTCGCGAACACGGTCGCGGCGGCGGTCTTCGAGCGCATCCGCGACTTCGGGGTCAAGCGGGCGCTCGGCGCAACCGACATGCAGCTCACACGCGAGATCCTCGGCGAGGCGCTCGCCGTAACGCTCTCGGGCGGCGCGTTCGGCGTGCTGCTCGCGATGGCGCTCGGCCTCGGCATCGACGACTGGGCACGGCGCAGCGGGCAGCAGCTCTTCCTGTTCTCCGCGCGGCTGCTGACGGGCGCGCTCGTGTTCTCGATCTTGCTCGGTGCCGCCGCCGCCGGGTATGCCGCGCTGCGTATCGTGCGCCTGTCGCCGGCCGACGCCATCCGGAGGGGCAGTGCCGCCTGAAACGGTGCTGACCGCGCGCGGTATCGTGAAGCGGTTCTCGGCGCCGGCGGGCGCGCCGATCGAGGTTTTGGCCGGGGCCGAGCTGTCCGTGCGTCGCGGCGAGCTCGTGGTGATCGAGGGCCCGTCGGGATCGGGAAAGAGCACGCTGTTGAACGTGCTCGGATTGCTCGAAGACGCCGATGCCGGCGACATTCATTTCGGTGAACGGCTCGTCAGCCGTCTCGGCCGCGCGGCGAAGAGCCGCGAGCGGGGGCGGTGGCTCGGCTTCGTCTTCCAGTCGTTCCTGCTTCTTCCCGCGCTCACCGCGTTCGAGAATGTGCTGCTCGCGGCGCGGTACACGACCGGCGTGAGCGCCGAGCAGCGGCGCCGTGCCATGGCCCTGCTCGAACGGTTCGGTGTCGCCGAGCGGCGGGATCACCATCCGGCGCAACTGTCGGGCGGCGAGCAGCAGCGCGTGGCATTCTGCCGCGCGGTCCTCAACGACCCACCGCTGGTGCTCGCGGACGAGCCGACCGGCAATCTCGACGACGCGAACGGCGCAGTCATTCTCGACTCGCTGCGCGAGCGCGCACGCGCGGGCGGTGCGGTCGTTGTCGTGAGCCACCGTCCCGACGCCGCGCACGGCGCAGACGCGGTGTTCACGCTCTCCGGCGGCCGACTGCGTGCGCGGTGATCGCGCCGGTCGCGGAGCGATTCGCCGACCGTCGGACGCCGGAGCCCGGCGGACAAGGCCGGCGCGCGGCGATTCGCCGACCGTCGGGCGCCGGAGCCCGGCGGACAAGGCCGGCGCGCGGCGATTCGCCGACCGTCGGGCGCCGGAGCCCCGCGAAGGCGCCCCGACGGCAAATACTAAGGAGGTTCGAATGAAGCTCGCGATCTGTGCGCTGCTCATCGTGCTGCTCGTGGCCCCCGCAGCCTCGGCTGCGGAGCCGGTGGCGCAGACGTTCAATGCCCCCATCGATCGAGTCTGGACGGTGGTGGAGGCCGTGCTGAAGCAGCTCGGCTGGGACATCGACAAGAAGGACCGCACCATCGGCATGATCGGTACCGACTCGCGTCAGGTCGACGGCGAGAACTACGGTGTGTATGCCAAGGGGCTCCGCCACCGGCTGACCCTCTACGTGAAGGCGGCGAGCGACAATCGCACGACGGTCACCATCGAGCGCCAGCTCTTCAGGCGCGAGCGCATTCTGTGGATCGACAAGGACGAGTCCGTTCCCGCGACCTCGGACAAGCGCGATGTCGAGCGGTCGGTTCTCTCCGCCATCGGCCGGGCGCTCTGATGACGACGACCTTGCTGTGGGTCAGCATCGCCTGTCTCTTCGGCGGGGTCGGGCATGTGATTCTGGCCAAGGGCATGAAGGTCGTCGGCGCGACGCCGAGCGTCTCGCCGGTCGCCCGCACGCTGTCGAACCCGTGGGTCCTGCTCGGGGTCGTTTTCCAGGCGGCGTTCTTCTTCATCTACATGGCGCTGCTTTCGCGTGAGGATGTGAGCAAGGTCCTGCCGCTCACGACGCTCAATTACATCATCGTCGCGCTGCTCGCCCAGCTCATGCTCGCGGAGCTGGTCACGCCGCTGCGCTGGACCGGCATTGGATTCATCATGCTCGGCGTGTTGCTCGTAGGGCGCACCTGAGCTCACGCCGCGCGCTGACGATGGCGGTGCTGGCCGCGGCGTTGGCCGCACCGCTGCTCTTCACGGGTCTTGGGAGCGCACCGTTCGACGACCCGGGAGAGGGCATGCACGCCGAGATCGCGCGCGAGCTCGCCACGACCGGCGACCCGCTGCGGCTCACGCTGGACGGTGTTCGTTACGTCGACAAGCCGCCGTTGCTCTACGTATTGCTTGTCGCGGCATTCGCGCTGGGTGGGCCCGGAGAAGCGGCGGCGCGCGCCGTCGCCGCGGGAGCCGCGCTGATCGCCGTCGCGAGCACGGCGTGGCTCGGGGCGCGCTTGTGCGGCGGCGCCGGCGGGCTCCTCGCCGGGGTCGCGCTACTCACCTCGTGCGGCTTCTTCGCGTATGGCCGTTATGTGCGGCCGGAAACGTTGTTTCTCGCCGCGCTCAGTGCCGGCTTTGCCCTGCTGCTGCCCGCTGCGGTCACGTGCCGGCCCGGGCTGGCGATCGCGGGGCTCGCGGTGTTCGGCGTAGCCGCGCTCGCGAAGGACCCGCT
>JBKOUQ010000038.1:0-7893 GCA_046723475.1 Candidatus Methylomirabilota bacterium | reverse complement strand
AGCCGCATCTTGCCGTTGCCGTCGATCTCGATGACCTTGACGAGAACTTCGTCACCCTCCGTGAGGACGTCCTGCACCGTGCGGATGCGACTTTCGGCGATCTGCGAGATGTGCAGCAGCCCCTCGGTGTTCGGAATCACCTCGACGAACGCGCCGAACTCGACGATCTTCTTCACCTTGCCGAGATAGATGCGGTCCAGTTCCACCTCGCGGCAGATGTCCTGGATGATCCCGACGGCCTTCTGCACCGCCGCGCTGTCGGGCGCGAACACGGTGACGCGTCCGTCGTCCTCGACGTCGATCTTCGTGCCCGTCTGCTCCTGGATGCCGCGGATGACCTTGCCGCCGGGGCCGATGATCTCGCGGATCTTTTCGGTGCGGATCTTGATCGTGACGAACCGCGGGGCGTACGGTGAGAGCTCGGGACGCGGCTTTTCGAGTGCCTCGCGCATCTTTCCGAGCACGATCAGACGCGCCTCGCGCGCGTTCGAGAGCGCGGTGCGCATGATGTCGATCGACACGCCGGCGATCTTGATGTCCATCTGCAGCGCGGTCACGCCCTTCTCGGTGCCGGCGACCTTGAAGTCCATGTCGCCGAAATGGTCCTCGGCGCCCATGATGTCGGTGAGGATCCCGACGCGCTCACCGTCCTTGATGAGCCCCATCGCGATGCCCGCCACGTGACTCTTGAGCGGCACACCGGCGTCCATGAGGGCCAACGACGCGCCGCACACGGTGGCCATCGACGAGGAGCCGTTGGACTCGAGGATGTCGGAGACGACGCGGATCGTGTAGGGAAAATCCTCGTGCGCCGGCAAGATCGCCTCGACCGCGCGCTCGGCGAGCGCGCCGTGGCCGATGTCGCGCCGTGACGGGGAGCCGAAACGCCGGACCTCACCCACGGAGAACGACGGGAAGTTGTAGTGCAGCAGGAAGTGCCGGTACGACTCGCCCTCCAGCGCCTCGATCTTCTGCTCGTCCGATTTGGTCCCGAGCGTGGCGGAGACGAGCGCCTGCGTTTCGCCGCGTGTGAACAGCGAGGAGCCGTGCGCACGGGGCAAGTATCCCGTCTCGATCGTGATCGGCCGGATGTCGGTGGGCTTGCGGCCGTCCACGCGCACGCCCTGCGCCAGGATCATGCGTCGCAGCTCGGCGGATTCCGCGGCCGAGAACGCCGCGCGCGCCTGTGCCTTCTTCCCGTCGTCCACGCCCAGCGCCGCCCACACCTCGTCGAAGACGTGGTGCACCGCCTCCGCGCGCGCGTGCTTGTCGTGCGTCGACAGCGCGTCGGCCAGCTTGGCCTGCGCCAGCTCCCGCACGCGGGCCTCGAGCGCGGCATCGCGGCCGGCCTCGGGATCGAATGGCCAGCGCGGCTTGGCGGCGTGGCCCGCCAGCTGCTTCTGCACGTGCACCAGCCGCCGGCAGTGCTCGTGGCCGAAGGCGATCGCCTCGAGCATCGTTTCCTCGGGAACCTCGCGGGCCCCCGCCTCGACCATCAGGACGGCTTCCTCGGTACCCGCGATCACCAGCTCGAGTGTCGAGGCATTCCGCTGCTCGATGGTCGGGTTGATGACGAAGCGACCATCGATCTGGCCGACCCGGACCGCACCCACGGGTCCCTCGAACGGAATCCCCGAGAGACACAGCGCCGCCGAGGCGCCGTTCATGGCCAGTACGTCGGGGTCGTTCTCCTGGTCTCCAGACACGACGAGGCAGATCACCTGCACCTCGTTCGTGAATCCGTCGGGAAATAGCGGACGAATGGGGCGATCGATGAGCCGGGACGTGAGGGTTTCCTTCTTGACGGGCGCGCCCTCGCGCTTGAAGTAGCCGCCGGGGATGCGGCCGCCGGCGTACGCTCGCTCGCGATACTCCACGGTGAGCGGGAAAAAGTCCTGGCCCTCCCGCGCGGTCTTCGCGGCGACGCAGGTGGCCAGCACCATGCTGCCGCCATAGCGGACGACGACGGCGCCGTCCGCCTGTTTGGCCACCTTGCCCGTTTCGAGGGACATGGATTGGCCGTTGATGTCGATCGACACTGTGTGAGGCTGAGTCATGTTGAGCGCTTGTCCTCGCGATTCTGCCGGATCCCGGCGAACGCTTTGGGCCCCCGGGTTCATCCCGACCGAGGACCAGCCATGCACTGCATTAACGACCGGAGGGCACTACCGACGGATACCGAGCTTGTCCAGGATCGTCCGATAGCGCCCCGCGTCTTTGTTCTTTAGATACTCGAGCAGGCCCCGTCGCTTTCCGATGAGCATCAGCAGACCTCGGCGCGAGTGATGATCCTTCGCGTGCGTCTTGAAGTGCTCGGTGAGCCCGTTGATCCGCTCGGTCAGCAACGCGATCTGGACCTCCGGCGATCCGGTGTCGCCATCGTGGGTCTTGAATTGCTCGATCAAGCTCTTCTTACGGTCGATGGTCAGCGGCATCGAGGGTCTCCAATCGCCACGTCCCAGAGATGACTCCCCGGGGCGGGTTCGAAAAAGCTTTGTACGGTCTACAGATAGCGGACACTGTATCACGGTGACCTAAGGAAGTAAAGGAATCGGGTCAGAGACGCCGGCGGGCTGTTTCGACGTCCTCGGCGATCTGAGCGCGCAGGGCGTCGACGCTCGGAAAGCGACGTTCCTCCCTGACCCTCGACACGAACACAAGGCTAACGGTCTGACCATAGAGGTCGCCCGAGAAATCCAGGAGATATGCCTCGACCGCGAGCGTCTCCTCGCCGAAGGTTGGGCGCACGCCGACGTTGACAACGGCCCGGTAGCCCGCGCCGCCCACCACGCATGTACAAGCGTAGACACCCGGTGCCACCAGCACGGGACGGTCGGGCGCGACGTTGGCGGTTGGAAAGCCGAGCGTGCGTCCCCGGCCCGCACCGGACACGATCTTTCCAGGAAGCGAGTATGGCCGACCGAGCATGCGCTCGGCTGTGACCAGGTCGCCACGACCGAGCGCAGCGCGGATCGCGGTCGATGAGACCGGCACCCCGTCCACTGTGAGCGGCGCGATGACGTCCACCTCGAAGCCAAGGCGTACCCCGAGATCGCGCAGCATAGTGGCGTCGCCCCTGGCACCGCGGCCGAAGCGATGATTGAAGCCGACGACGACGTGCCGTGGGGCCATACGGTCGACGAGCACGTCCTTGACGAACGCCCCGGGCTCGACCGCGGCGAACTCACGGGTGAACGTCAGCACGATCGTTTCGTCGATGCCGCACGCCGCAATCAGTGCCAGCCGCTCGTCCAGCGTGGTGATCGCCAGCGGCGCACGATCGGGCTGCAGGATTTCCATAGGATGCGGCTCGAACGTGCACGCGAGCGCCGGGGCGCCGGTCGCTCGAGCGTGTGCGACGGCCGCGCCGAGAATCGCACGATGGCCGGCGTGGACGCCGTCGAACACGCCGAGCGCGACGGCGGTCGGCCGGCGCTCAGGCGGGGCGGACGGAAGACCCCGGACGATCCGCATGAACCATTCGGAGCGGCCGCACGCTACCGCCGGTTGGCGTCGCCTGACCCACTCCCAGCAAGATGCCATCGGGGCCGTAGACGCGCGCGACGGCGGACGCCGCGAGCGCCGGCGCGACACCGGCCGGCTGGCCGTGAATGAAACACGCGGTTCCGGCGGCGTCGAGGCGCGCAGCGGGCAAGTGCGCGAGCGCGGCGTCGAGGGGGAGCATGCGCGTCGCGAGCATCGATGCGGGCGCGGTCGCGAGCTCCTCCCAGCTGATGGCATCCGGCAACGCGAACGGTCCGACCCGTGTTCGCGCAAGCCGTTCGACGGCGGCCCCCCAACCGAGTGCGCTGCCCAGGTCCGCCGCCAGCACCCGCACGTACATCCCCTTGCCGCAGACCACCCGCAGCGTGGCGCGCGCGTCTTCGACCGCGAGCACGGCGATCGCGCTGACCTCGACGTCACGCGGGGCGCGCTCGACCTCCGTGCCCTCGCGCGCGAGCTCGTACAGGCGCCGGCCGCCGTGATGTACGGCCGAGTACATCGGCGGCACTTGACGAATGCGACCGACGAACGCGCGGCACGTCGCCTCCAGCCGATCGCGGGTGAGCCCGGTCACCGGCACTTCGGACAGCACGCGGCCGGTGAGATCGTGCGTGTCGGTCGTGACGCCGAATCGGATCGTCGCGACATACTCTTTGGCCTGGTCCATGAGGTACGGCGTCAACTTCGTCGCTTCCCCGACCAGGAGCGGCAGCACGCCAGTCGCCGCGGGATCGAGCGTGCCGGCATGCCCGATGCGACGGATGCCGAACCGCTTGCGGGCGAGCGCGACCGCGTCGAACGACGTCGCGCCCGCGGTCTTGTCGACGATGAGAATGCCGGAGCGCAGCGCCGTCATCGCGACGCGGCAAGCGCCGCGCCGACGGCGTCGAGCACGCGACGCGTGACCGCGGCGAGCGGTCCGGCAATCGTACATCCCGCCGCATTGGCGTGACCCCCGCCCCCGAAGGCGGCGGCAATGCGATTGACGTCGACGTCGCCTTTGCCACGGAGACTCACCTTGACGCGACCGCCGCCGAGCTCGCGCAGCAGGCAGGCGACGCGCACGGTGGCGATCGAGCGCGGGTAGTTCACGAGCTCTTCCGACTCGATGAAGCGCTCCGGGACGGCGCCGGCGGCAAGCGCAAGCCACGCCACGCGGCCGTCCTCGCTCACACGCACGCGTGCGAGCGATTCGCCGAGCAGCCGCAACGCGTCGGGCGCGCGGCGCTCGTACAGCGCCGACGACACCACGTCGGGCCTGGCGCCGGCGGCCGTCAGCGCGGCGGCGATCCGAAACGTGTCCGGCGTGACGTTCGAGTAGCGGAACGAGCCGGTGTCGGTATGCACGGCGGTGAACAGGTTCGTCGCGATCGACGGTGTCAGCGTCACGCCGAGCGCGCTCAGCAGGCGATAGACCATCTCGCCGGTGGCCGCGGCTTCGACGTCGATCCAGTTCACCGTGCCGTAGCGGCGGTTGTCGGGATGATGGTCGACGTTGACGATGAGGCGCGCCGCGCGGCGCGCCTCATCGATCAGCCCTTCGGTACGGTCGGGATTGGGGCAGTCGGTGAGCACGACGACGTCGAGGTCGCCGTCGAGCGTCTTCAAGACCTGGTAGCGCTCCACGCCCGGCAGGAAGGAGAGGGCATCCGGGGCGGGATGTGGACCGCCCGCGGTGACGTCCCATCCCCGCGCCTGCAGCGCCTCGCCGATGGCGAGCAGGGTGCCGAGCACGTCCGCGTCGGGATGGACGTGGCCCAGCATGAGCGCTCGACCGGGCGCCCGGTCGAGCGCAGCGAGCACGTCGGAGGGCACGCGCAGCGTGGTCACGGACGAGCGGTCACGAGCCAGAGGCGCGGACCTGCTTGAGGAGCGACTGGATGCGCGCCGCGTGCTCCAGCGAATGATCCGCACGGAAATCGAGCTCTGGCGTGATGCGGAGATCCAGGTGCTGGCGCAGCCAGTTGCGCACGAAGCCGCGGGCGCTCTCGAGCGCCGCCATCGACGCCTTCCACTGAGCGTCGTCGCCGAGCACCGAGACGAAGATCTTGGCGGTCCGAAGGTCCTTGGAGGTCTCGACCTCGGTGACCGTGACGAAGCCGAGCCGCGGATCCTTCAGCTCGCGTTGCAGCAGCATCGAGATCTCTTCCTTGAGGAGCTGATTGACGCGGTCCAGTCGTTTGCCCTGCATCAGAGAATCTCCACCGTCGTGTCGAGGACCAAAACTTCCACGTGGTCCTCGATGAAGTCCATTGCCTTGGACACAACCTCGTTGGCGTGGCGCGCATCGGACGACACATACGCGAGCGCCAGCGTGGCCCGCTGCCATGTGTCCTGGTGATCGACCTCGGCCACCGATACCTCGAAGCGCGCGCGCACGCGCTCTTTGAGGCCCTTGAGGACGTGACGCTTGCCCTTGAGCGAGTCCACGTCCGGCAGGTGCAGCTCTACCATCCCGAGCGCCACGCGCGCGGCCACGGCACCTCCGCCGCCGCGCGCTACAGCGTGCGCGCGACCTCTTCGGTCGAGAATACCTCCAGGATGTCGCCGGCCTGGATGCCTGGCACCGCGTCGACGCCGATACCGCACTCCTGGCCGTTCGGCACCTCGCGCACATCGTCCTTGAAGCGCTTGAGTGACGTCACCGTGCCCTGGCCGATCACGTCGTCGCCACGGCGCACGCGCACCTTCGCGCCGCGAATGATCTTGCCCTCGGAGACGTACGAGCCCGCGATCGGGCCGAGCTTGCTGATGACGAAGATCTGGCGTGCCTGCGCCCGCCCGAGGATCGTTTCGCGGATCTCCGGCGACAGCATGCCGGCCAGCGCCGCCTTCAGATCGTTGATCGCCTCGTAGATGACGTTGTACGCGCGCAGGTCGACGCCGTTGGCCTGCGCCTGCTGGCTGGCCTTCGGCTCGGCCTTCACGTTGAAGCCGAGCACGATCGCGCCGGACGCCGACGCGAGCATGACGTCACTCTCGTTGATCGCGCCGACCGAGGAGTGGATGACTTTGAGCTTCACCTCGTCGGTCGAGAGCTGCTCGAGCGATTGCGCAAGGGCCTCCACCGAACCCTGCACGTCGGCCTTGAGGATCAGCCGCAGCTCCTTGACCTCGCCCGTCTGAATCTGTTTCTGCAGGCCCTCCAGGGTGATCCGCGTCGACGCCTTGCCCGCCGCCTTCGCGCGGTCCGCGCGCATCGTTGCGATCTGCCGCGCTTTCCGCTCGTCCGAGACGGCCACCAGCACGTCGCCCGCGGAGGGCACGCCGGACAGTCCGAGGACTTCGACGGGATCCGACGGTCCCGCGGACGTGACCTTCTTGCCCGTGGGGTCGATGAGCGCGCGGATCCGTCCGGAGTAGGCGCCGACGACGATGGCGTCACCTTCCTTCAGCGTCCCGTTCTGGATGAGCGCCGTCGCCACCGGACCACGGCCGCGGTCGAGTCGACTCTCGATGATCACGCCCTTGGCGGCACGGTTGGCATTGGCCTTGAGCTCGAGAATCTCGGACTGCAGCGCCGTCATCTCCAACAGCTGATCGATGCCGGTGCCCTTCTTGGCCGACGTCGGCACGAAGATCGTCTGCCCGCCCCAGTCTTCGGGCACGAGGCCGACGTTCGAGAGCTCGCGCTTGACACGGTCGGGGTCGGCCTCCGGCTTGTCGATCTTGTTGACGGCCACGATGATCGGCACGTTCGCGGCGCGCGCGTGGTTGATCGCTTCCTGCGTCTGGGGCATCACGCCGTCGTCGGCGGCGACGACGAGGATGACGATGTCGGTCGCCTGCGCCCCGCGTGCACGCATCGCGGTGAATGCCTCGTGGCCCGGCGTGTCGAGGAACGTCACCTTGCCGTGGCTGGTCAGGACCTGGTACGCGCCGATGTGCTGGGTGATGCCGCCGAATTCCTTCTCGGCGACCTTCGACTTGCGGATCGCGTCGAGGAGCGACGTCTTGCCGTGGTCGACGTGACCCATGACGGTGACGACGGGCGGGCGCAGCTGCTGCGCGCCGCCATCCGTGTCCTCCTCCTCGAGGATGTCGCCCTCGACGGAACGGATTTCGACGTCGAAGCCGAACTTGTCGGCGACGAGCTTGGCCTCGGTCGGATCGAGCAGGTCGTTGACCATCCGCATGACGCCTAGCTCGAGCAGCCCCTTGATGATTTCACCCGATTTGCGGCGCATCTTCTCCGCGAGCTCGGCGACGGTCACGGACTCGGGCACGCGGATCAGCTCGCGACGCACCTCTGCGGGCGGCGCTGCTGGCGCGGGAGGCGTCTCGACCGGCAGCGGAGCCGGCGGTGCGACACGCGCGGCCGGCGGCTCGGACACGACGGGTGGGCGTTGCGCCGGCGCGGTAGGCGGTGCAGCGGCCGCGGGTGCGGCC
>JBKOUQ010000009.1:0-19159 GCA_046723475.1 Candidatus Methylomirabilota bacterium | reverse complement strand
CCTCACGCCCGTCCCCGCGTCCGCGCCAGCGCCGGCCGCCGCGGCGAGAGCGCCGCCCTCGCCGGCGTCCCGGGTCGCCGCCGGGCCCGGTCGCGGTCTGAAGATGCGCGCCCTCACGATTGCGCGGATCGGGCGCTTCGCTCTCATCCTCGGCGTCGTCGCCGCGCTCGCCGACGTCGACGGGCTTGGCAATCACCGGCTCCGCTGTCTCGGGCTCGGCGGCCTCGGACTCAGGCTCGGCGGCCTCGGGCTCGGGCTCGCGTGCGATCGGCTCTGCGACAGAACCCGCTTCCTCGCGCCCGGCCTCGGCCGCAGGCGCCCCGCCGACGAGCGTGATGACACCCGCGCGGCTGACCTCGACCTCCTTGATGCGACGCAGTCGCGTGATGAGCCTCGGTGAACCCGGCGGACGACTGAAGCCGCGCGCCTTCAGCGCGTTGGCCAGCGAGTCGAGCGTCACCGTGCCGCGCGTGCGCACGAGATCCCGGACGACGGCCACGATCTCGTCGTGGGGGGCCGTGTGCGGCTCGGCTCCGCCGCCGCCGTCGTCGCCCCGCGCGACCGGCTGCGCCGGGGCGTGATGCGGGGCCGCGTGCGGCACAACCTGGTGCGCCGGACGCGGAGCGACGTGCTCACTGCGACCGCGACCACCACGGCGCCGACGTCGACGTCCGCCGCGCTCGTCGTGCCCATAGTCGCGCTCGCCGCGCTCGGGCTCGACCGGCGCTTGCTGCTGCGCGGGCATGCCGAGCAGCCCGCGATACGAGAGCCGTCGAAACGTTACGCCAAGACTCGCCGCCACATCACCTACCGCGTCGAAGGCGCGATCGTCCGAGACGATCTCGATCACGTCGCCCGCGCGCGCGCCGGCGAGCCAGACGCCCGACGCCACGGCGATGCGCAGATCGCTCCAGTCGCGGACGCCGACGGACGGCGCGCTGTGCACCAACGCCGCACCGTGACGCGCGAGCAGGCGCGCCGTATCGTGACCGATCACGCGCCAGTTGCCGACGGCGAAGAACTCGGTGCGCCGACCGATCCGATCCACCGCGAGGTGAGCCAGGACGCGCGCGATGTGCTCGGCGCGGCTCGTGTTCTCGACGTCGAAAAAGATCGCGCGACGGCTCGCGGGCAGCGGTCGCGCGGGTTCCGGTTCGGGCACGCGCGCCGCAAACGTGGGCTCCGGCACGCTGAGCGGCAGCGCCTCCAGCGACGATTCGGTCCGGTCTTCGACGGTGGTGGCGCGAGGCGCCTCTTCCATGGGCGGCGGCGCGGTCTCCATGGTGTTGGTGGTCGCGGCCGGCGGACGGGCGCGCTTGGTGCGTCCTCGCGGGGCCGCGGTACGTCTGGTCTTCCGAGCTGTGGCCACAATGCCTCCCTGGGGCCCGGGCGGACCCCCGACCGTCAGTGTACGAACCCGCCAGCCCGCGCGCGCGGCAAAATCACCGGCGCCGCGCGGCGTCGCGCAGGACGCGAAACGTCACCGAGTACCGTTCCTCGCGCCCCGGCGGAATCGCGTGCTGCCACTGCCAGCGCGCGGCGGCGTCCAGCACGTACGCGGAGCGCGGCGCGAGCGTCACCGCGCGCGTGCGGCGCGCGGTGCCGCGGCCCTGCTGGAACCGCATGCGGCACGCGCCGAGCAGCGACACGCCGACAACCACACCAAACGCGGACGCATCGCGATGCCAGCCGATCCCCGCGCCGGGCGGATAGTGCGTCGCCAGGATCTCGGCGAGCGCCTCGGGCGGTCGGTCGACGAGTGCCGCCGCCCGGGCCCGCAACGGCAACAGGTACTCCGGCGGCGGCGGGCCGCGCTCGACGCGCCACGATTCGTACCCGTATGTCCAGCCGAAATGAATCGTACGCCGTCGCGCAATCTGGCCGCGCATCCGAATTTCGCCGAACACGAGCCCGCGGAGTCCGTCTAGAAGCGCGGCTTCTTCGGCGGGCGTGATGAAAGCGTCGTAGTACACGAATCCCGCCGGCAAATCGGCGGCTTCGGGAAACAGCACGGCCATACCTGACAGCATACCGGGCCGGCGCCGCGTGGTCGGACCGCCGGGTCGCTGGCACATGGTTCGCACGACAACACACACCATGGACGAATTCACGCCTGAGCAAGAGCAGTTCGTGACCGAAGTCGTCTCGCGGATTTGTCGTCGTCACGCGGACATCATCGAGAAGCTCGCGACCGAGCTTCACGCGCTCACGCTCGTGCTCGTGGAAAAGCGTGTCGTAACGCCGGACCGGCTGCTGGCCGCTCGCCACCAGCTCGACCAGGCGTACGATCTCGCGCAGGCGCTCGAAGTCCGCGCCCTCATCAAAGACATCGACGAGCTGGACGCCGGCTAGCAACGCCGCCGCGGTTCGCCGAGCCTCGCGGTGACCGCCGCGCTCACGCCGCGCTCACAATCGCCGGCTCACGCGCGGGTCGAGCTGGTCGCGAAGACCGTCGCCGAGCATGTTGACGGCGAGCACCGTGGCGGCGAGGAATACCCCGGGAAACAGAATGTTGTGCGGGAACACCCGAAACAGCGCACGACCCTCGGCCATGATATTACCCCACGTTGGCGTCTCCGGCGGGATGCCGACGCCGAGGAACGACAGAATCGCCTCGAGGAGAATCGCCGACGCGCAGACGAACGTCGCCTGCACGACGAGCGGGGCGAGCGTGTTCGGAACCACGTGGCGCGCGAGCAGCGCCGGCGTGCGCGCTCCGAGCGCGATCGCGGCCTCGACATACGGCTCCTCTCGGATGGAGAGCACCAGCGCGCGGACGAGACGCACGACGCGCGGCACTTCGGGGATGACGATGGCCACGATCACGCTGCGTAGCCCCGCGCGCGACAGCGAGACGAGCCCGATCGCGAGCAGGATCGCAGGAATCGCCATGAGGCCGTCCATCACACGCATGACGACGCCGTCCAGCGCGCGGACGTAGCCGGCGACCAGGCCGATCGCGAGCCCGGCGCAGGCACTCACGACGGCCACCGTCACCCCGACCACGAGCGAAATCCGCGCGCCGTAGACCACACGGCTATAGACGTCGCGACCGAGCGTATCCGTGCCCATCCAGAAGCGTTTCGCGTGCGGCCGGCCATCGTCGCCGCGCACTGTCTGCTCGGCGCCCGGCCGGCGGTTGCGCGCGGTGGGATCGATGACGGTGGGATCGCTCGTCGCGAGCACCGGCGCCAGCACGCCGATCGCGACAATCACGGCGAAGATGGCACCGCCGAGCACCACGCTGCGATTGGCCAGACGCATCAGTATCGGATACGCGGATCGAGCACCGTGTACGACAGATCGACCAGGAGATTGATCAGGACGTACACCACCGAAAAGACGAGGATGACCGCCTGCACCGTCGGATAGTCGCGCGCCAGCACGGCATCCACCGTCAGCCGGCCGAGTCCCGGAATGCCGTACACCGACTCCGTGACCACCACGCCACCGATCAGCACCGCGATGCCGATGCCGATCACCGTGACGATCGGGACGGCCGCGTTGCGGAGCACGTGCCGCACCAGCACGGGCAGCTCCCCCAGGCCCTTGGCCCGCGCCGTGCGGACGTGATCCGCGTTGAGGACTTCGAGCACGCTCGCGCGCGTGATGCGGGCGATGAGCGCGACGAAGACGACGGCGAGCGTCACGCTCGGCAGCACCAGCCGCGCGACGAAGCCGCCGACGCCGTCGGCCAGCCGCTGATACCCCTGCACCGGCAGCCAGCGGAGTTCGATGGCGAAGAGATAGATGAGCACGTAGCCGATCACGAACACGGGCACGGAGAAGCCGAGCACGGAGAAGCCCATCAGTGAGCGATCGATCCACGTGTCGCGCTTCCACGCCGCGAGCACGCCGAGCGGGACAGCGAGCGCGATCGTCAGCACGAGCGTGGTCAGGGCGAGCGCGACCGTCGGCTCGACCCGGTCGGTGATCAGTTCGCTGATCTGCTTTTTGAAGAAGTACGATTCTCCGAAGTCCCCGCGTACGACGCGGCCGATCCAGATGACGAACTGCTCGGCGACCGGACGGTCGAGCCCGAGGCGCGTGCGGATGGCGGCCACGTCCGCCGATGTGGCGTTGTCGCCCGCGATGATCGCGGCCGGATCGCCGGCGGTCAGCCGGAGCAGCGAGAACACGACCACCGCCACCACCGCCATGACCGGAATCGTGGCGAGCAGACGCCGACCGATGTACGCCAGCATCCGCTACGGCCGCATCACATCACTTCTTGGTGATGTTCCAGAAGACGGTCACGGGAGCCTCGAAGACGCCTTCCACGTTCTTGCGCAGAGCGAAGGCGCCGTACCACTGGCCGAGTGGGACGTGGGTCGGGTACAGCGTCTCGCGCATCTGCACCGCCTCGGCGATGGCCTTCTGCTTGGCCGGGTTGGTCTCGCGTGCGAACTGGTCGCGCAGGCTCTCGATCTCCTTGTCGCACGGCCAGCCGAACATCGCCTTGTCGCAGGAGGCGTTCATGAAGCCCATCATGACCGGATTAAGGATGTCGGCCGCAACCCACGACGTCAGGAACGCGTGCCAGCCGCCGGCCGTCGGGGGATCCTTCTTCGCCCGCCGCGCGACGAGCGTCTGCCAGTCCATCGACACCATGTCGACCTTGAAGCCGCCCTTCTCGAGCAAGGACTTCGCGACGGGCGCCAGGTTGGTCAGCACGGCGAGGTCCGTCGAGTGCATCAGCACGATGGGCGTGCCGTCGTAGCCTGCTTCCTTCAGCAGCGCCTTGGACTTCTCGAAGTTGGACTCGAGCAGACCCTCAAGACCCTTCGTGCTGGCCATTGGAGAGCCGCAGGGGAAGAACGACTTGCACACCTTGTAGTAGGTGGGATCGCCAATCACACCCTTGAGGAAATCCTCCTGATTGAACGCGTACAGCACGGCCTGACGGATCTTGGCGTTGTCGAACGGCTTGTGCAGGGCGTTGAAGCGGAACGTGTACTGGTTGCCAAGCGGATTGCCGTTGTAGAGCCGAACGTTCGGGTCGGCCTTGAGGACCGGATAGAGGTCGTGGGGCGGCGACTCGAGCATGTCGACTTCGCCGGCAAGCAGCGCGTTGATCGCCGTCTGGTGGTCCGGGATCCACTTCCACTCCACGCGGTCCACCTTCACGACCTTACCACCCGCCAGGCCAGAAACCGGCTCGGGCCGTGGCTTGTACTTGTCGAACTTCACGTAGACGGTCTTGTCGCCCGGCTTCCACTCGTCCTTCTTGAAGACGAACGGTCCCGACCCCGTCATGTCGGAGATCTGGGTGTTGGGATCCGTCTCGGCCACACGCTTGGGCATCATGAACGGCACGTTCGACGACGGCTTGCCGAGCGCGCCGAGCACGAGCCCGGTGGGCTCGCTCAGCACGATCTTGAAGCTCTTCGCGTTGACGATCTGGATGTCCTTCACGAACGTCATCAGCTTCTGACCCATCGAGTCCTTGGCGGCCCAGCGCTTGATGGACGCGACGCAGTCCTCGCTCGTCACCGGCTTGCCGTCGTGCCAGAGAAGCCCGTCGCGAAGGGTCAGCGTGTAGATGAGCTGATCCTTGCTGACCTCGTACTTATCCAGCATTTGCGGCTTGATCTCTCCCTTGGCGTCCATGGCGAAGAGCGTGTCGTACACCATGTAGCCGTGGTTGCGGACGATGTACGCCGTCGTCCAGATCGGATCGATGATCTTGAGGTCCGAGTGCATGACCACGCGCAGCGTCGTCTCCGCGCGTGCGGGGCCGACGGCGACGAGCGCGGCGAGCGCCGCGATGACGGCGATGGTTCGACGAAGTCTCATGGAATCCTCCCGGATGCGGAGGAACATACCATAGCGCGGGTGTACCATCGCGGGCGCCCGCGAGGAGGTCACCATGGATCGTGAGCTGTGGCGCTGGGACGCCGTCGATCTCGCCGCCGCCATCCGTACGCGCCGCATCGGAAGCCGCGAGGCAACGCACGCCGTACTCGAGCGCCTCGCCGCGGTGAACCCCGCGGTGAACGCGGTCACCGTGCTGCTGGCCGATCAGGCGCTCGCCGCCGCGGACCGCGCCGACGCGGCCGTGCGGCGCGGCGACGCGCTCGGTCCGCTGCATGGCGTACCGGTCGTCATCAAGGAGAACGTCGATCAGGAGGGTACGGCCACTGCGAACGGCGTGCCGGCCTTCAAGGACGTGATCGCGACGACGGACAGCCCGCCGGTGGCCAACTGGAAGCGCGCGGGCGCGGTCATCGTCGGCCGCACGAATACGCCGGCGTTCAGCTTGCGGTGGGATACCGACAACGAGCTGCGCGGCCGCACGTACAACCCGTGGAGCCGCGGTCGCACCCCCGGGGGCAGCAGCGGCGGCACGGCAGCGGCGCTCGCCGCCGGTATCACGCCGCTGGGGCACGGCAACGACCTCGGCGGGTCGATTCGCTATCCCGCCTACTGCTGCGGCGTCGCGGGCATCCGTCCGACCCTTGGCCGTGTGCCCGCATACAATCAAACGGCCGCCGAAGAGCGACCGCCCGGCACACAGCTCATGTCGGTGCAGGGGCCGCTCGCACGGCGCGTGCGCGACGTGCGGTTGGGACTGGCGGCCATGTGTGCGCGCGATCCTCGGGATCCGTGGTGGGCGCCCGCGCCGCTCGCCGGCGAGCCGGTGGCTCGGCCCATTCGCATCGCGCTCACGGTCGACCCGGCAAAGCAGGGCGTGCACGCCGACGTCGCGGCCGCGGTTCGCGACGCCGGCAACGCGCTCGCGGCCGCCGGCTATGCCGTCGAGGAAGTGGAGCCGCCCGACGTCGCGGGCGTCGCGGCGACGTGGACGACGATCTGCATCAACGAGATGCGTCACGTCAACCAGCCGTGGATCCGCAAATATGGTGGCGCGGCCATCAACCGCTCGCTCGATCTCACGCTGGCGGCGGTGCCCGACGTCGACCTGGACGGTTACATGAAGGCACTGATGGCCCGCGCGAAGCACGTCCGGGACTGGACGCTGTTCATGGACCGCTATCCGCTCGTGGTCGGCCCGGTCTCGACCGAGCCGCCGTTCGAGATCGGCTTCGACACGACGAGCGCCGAGCGCCATGCCGAGGTGAACCGCGCGCAGCGGCTGCTGGTCGCCGTCAACCTGCTCGGCTTACCGGCGGTCGCGGTCCCCACCGGCGTCGCCGGTGGACTGCCGCTCGGCGTGCAGATCATCGGCAGCCGCTACCGCGAGGATCTGTGTCTGGACGCCGCCGAGGTGGTGGAGGCGCAGCGGCCGCTGGTGACGCCGATCGATCCCGTCGCCTGACGCCGCCGCGCCCGCTCAGTCGGGGGGCGCGACGTCCACGAAGCAGGTATTGAACGTTGCCGCCGCCGCCGGCGAGGCGCGGTCGGCGGTCAACACGTTCGAACACCCGCGGGTGTCGGTGCCGCTGCCGTCGAACGCGAACCAGACGCCCTCTTTGATCGAGACCACGCCGGGCGCGATGCGATCGGTGACCCGCGCGGGCGTGACGGTCGCGCCGCGCCCGTTGAACACGCGCACGCGCTGACCATTGACGATGCCGCGCGCGGCGGCGTCCGCCGGGTTCATCCACACGTCGTCGTGGTCGGCGCGCATGAGGGTCGGCTGGTTGTCGTGGATCGAGTGCGTGCGCGCACGGGACTTCGGCGAGATGAGTCGCAGCGGGTAACGCCCCTCGTCGGGATCGGCGTGCCACGTGGGAATCGGCGAGATCGGTCCCAGCCCGTATGGATCCGGATTGGCCGCGATCGCCATCGAGTAAATCTCGATCTTTCCCGACGGCGTCGTGAACGGGTGCCGCTCGGGATCGCGGATCTCGCGCGAGAACGCGACGGCGTCATCGGGCGCGGGCAGCCGCGCCAGACCGCGCTCCCGAAACGTGTCGAAGTCGTCGATAGTGTCGCGTGTGAGCTCGCGCAGCCACTGGTCTTCGGTCTTGTCCGCGTAGTCGTCGATGCCGAGGCGCCGGGCGAGCTCGGCGCAGATGTCGAAGTCGTTGCGGCACTCGTCCACCGGCGCGATCGCCTGGCGCATGAAAATGACGTAGTGGCCGGCGCCGGCCCACGGCGTGTGGACGTCGTTGCGCTCCCAAAACGTCGTCGCGGGCAGCACGATGTCGGCATAGCGCGCCGTCGGCGTGATGAAGTGGTCGTGCACGACCATGAACTCCACACGCGACGCCGCCGCCACCGTCTTGGCCACGTTCGGCAGCTGGTTGAAGAGGTCGCCGGCCGCCGAATAGATCAGCTTGATGTCGGCGGGATAGCCGCCGGCGCGACCGCGCTCGAGCAGGTCCGCCAGCAGCGGCGTGGCGACACGCGCCCCGGCCGGGTTCGTGCCGACTGGCAGCGCCTTGATGCCGCCGCGACCGGTCGCGCCGTTGCTCACACCCGAATTGCCGCCGGGGTGGCCGACATTGCCCGTCATTGCGGCCAGTGCGTACGCGGCGCGGTGGAACTGCTCGCCGTGCGCCGTCCGGCCCGCCGCGTAGCCGCACTGCAGCGCGGCCGGTCTGGTGGTCGCGTACTCGATGGCGAGCCGTCGGATCGTCGCAGCGGAGATCCCGGTGATCGCGGCCGCCCACTCCGGCGTCTTGCGCACGCCGTCGGAGAGCCCGAACAGGTACGAGCGATACGACGCCCCTTCGGGCGCACCGGGCGGCAGATGCGCCTCGTCGAAGCCGAGCACGTGGCGATCGAGGAAGGCCTGGTCGTGCAGGCCCTCGCTCGCGATGACATACGCCATCGCGATCAGGGCCGCGGCGTCGGTGGACGGCCGGATGAACACATGCTCGTCGGCGAGCTCGTAGCTGGTCCGCGTCACGCGCGGATCGACGCACACGATCCGCGCGCCGTGCTTCTTGGCGAGCTTCAGATACTGCAGGGTGCCGGTGCCGAACGTTCCGTCGCCCGGGCTCCAGCCCCACATGACGATCAGGCGCGAGTTGACGTAATCGCTCGGCTCGCGGCCCGCGCTCTTGTAATCCGCCTTGGCGCCATACGTCATCTTGACGGCGAAGACCTCCGCCTCGGCCGACACGTTGGACCAGAGCTCCGTGCAGCCGCCGAGCTTGTGCAGCAGCCGCTGAACCGTCGCCCGGCCGTTGTGCAGCATCGACAGGCTGCCGGTACGCGAGCAATCGAGGATGGCGGACGGGCCATACGTGTCGCGAACACGGCGCAGCTGACGCGCCACCTCGTCCAGCGCTTCGTCCCATGTGATGCGCTCGAACTGGCCCGATCCGCGCGGGCCCGTGCGGCGCAGCGGGTGACGCAGGCGGTCCGGATGGTTCACGCGCTCGGCCTGGCCAAAGCCGCGCACGCAGGCGTGCAGCGGCGGCATCTCCGGCGTCCATCGACGTGGGTCCGTGCTGATCTTCACGATCCGGCCGTCGCGCACGTGAGCATTCACCACGCAGCGACCACCGCAGTTGTGGCCACACGTGCTCGTCACGACCGTCTCGCCCGGGGCGGCGTCGACGCGTGGGACCTCATAGACAATGCGCGGGGTCATGGCGGGGCTCAGGATACCATCGCGTCGTGCCGGCATCCCGGGGTCAGTGTGTCAGGATGCGATCGGGCTCCCCGACACGACGTTCGAGCGCGCGCGACAGCAAGGTCAGCGCGAAGCACAGGACGAAGTACATCGCGCCGATGGTCAGGTAGAGCTCGAAGGAGCGGAAGGTGCGCTCGATGGTTTCCTGCGCCGCCCGCGTGAGCTCGAACACGCCGATGATCGCGGCCAGCGACGTATCCTTGATGAGAATCGTGCACAGGCCGACGTAGGGCGGCAGCATCCGTCGAAGCGCCTGCGGCAGGATGATCCAGCGCATCACCTGTGCGTATCCGAGGCCGCTCGAGTATCCGGCCTCGAATTGGCCGCGCTGGATGGATTCGACCGCGCCCCGCATGACCTCAGCCAGGTTCGCCGCCATCCAGAGCGTCATCGCGAGCGCCGCGGAGACAAACACGGGCATCTGGACGCCCACCGCGGGAAGTCCGAAGAAAATGAAGAACATCTGCAGTAGCAGCGGCACCGCCCGCACACCGTCGATGACGCCGACCATGAAGCGCTGCAGCGTGGGCACCGGCAGCACCCGTAGCATGCCCCACGCGATGCCGAGGCCGGTGCCGGTGAGGAGCGCGGTTGCCGACAGCAGCAGCGTCGCGCGTGCGCCGGCGAGCAGGTAGCCGAAGCTTTCCGTCACGACGTGCCACTGCATTTCAGATGGCCGCCCGCGCCACTACGCGACGCTCGACGAGGGCGAGCGCCCGCGACAAGGCCAGGATGATGATGACGTAGTAGATCATCGCCGCGCCGTAGATCTCGAACGACCGGAAGTTGTTGAACGAGATGTCGTTGGCCACGAACATCAGCTCGACCATCCCGATGGCCGACACGAGCGACGAGTTCTTCACCAGCGAGACCAGGTTGTTGCCGAGGGCTGGGAACGCGATGCGCACCGCCTGTGGCAGCACGACGTATCGCATCTGCTGCCAGCCGCTGAGCCCCGCGGAGCGGGCCGCCTCGCGCTGCCCGTATGGAACGGCTTCGAGGCCGGCGCGGAAGACCTCCGCGTTGTACGCGGCGCTGTAGAGCGTCAGCGCCAGCAGCCCCGACGCGAAGGCTGGCAGCTTCACGAGGACCAGCGGCAGGCCGAAGTAAATGAAGAAGATCTGGATCAGCAGCGGCGTGTTGCGGATGATCTCCACGTAGACGGCGACCGCCCAGCGTGCGGGCGCCCATCGCAGCTGTGAGGCGAGAGCGAGCGCAAGCCCGACAACCAGCCCGCATAGCATCGCCGCGAACGAGACGCCGAGCGTGAGTCCCGCGCCCTCGGTCAGGTAGGGCAGCGCCTTGACGATCTCGACGAGCTGGAATTGATACGTCGTCAGGGCTTCAGCAGGTGCGACTCGAACTCGCCGACGTACTTCTTCCAGATCCGGTCGTAGGTACCGTCGGCGTGCATGCGCTTGAGCTGCGCGTTCACCCAGCCGATGAATTCCGTGTCGCCCTTGCGAACGGCGATGCCGTAGGGACGTGGCTGGAACGGCTTACCCGCCACCCGCAGGTCGGGGTTGTCCTTCGCGAGCTTGAGAATGAGGATGTCGTCCTGGGCGAATGCGTCCGCGTGACCCGCCTTCACGGCGAGCACCGCCTCGGTGACCTTGCCATACTTGAGCCGCGTCGCCTGCGGCGCCAGCTCGGCGATGTCCTGGTCGGTGATCGCGCCCTGGATGACCGCGACCTTCTTGCCGTTCAGGTCCTTGGTGTCGTTGATCGCGCTCGTCTTCGGCACCAGCAGCAGCGCGCCGGACAGGAAGTAGGGATCCGAGAACTCGACGACCTTGCGCCGCTCGTCGGTGACCGTCACCGTCGCGACGATGATGTCGATCTTCCCGGACTGGAGATACGGGATGCGATTGCCGGACGTCACCGAGACGAGCTCCAGCTTGTTCGGATCGCCGAACAGCGCCTTTGCCAGCTCGTGTGAGACGTCGACGTCGAAGCCGACGTTCGTGCCGGCGGCGTCGACCGACCCGAACGGCGGGAAGTCGGTCTTGACTCCGACGATCATCTTGCCGCGCTTCTTGACGTCGTTGAGCGCGGACTGCGCACGGGCTACCACCGGCAGCAGCGCGATGACGAGGGCGAGACACGCCGCGACGGTCGCGGCGACGCGTTGGCAACGGAACGTGACGCGCATCGTGTCCTCCTTGCCCATCCGGGTCCCGACCCGCGGCCGTGCTGGCTGCACATTCTAATATCCTTGGTCCCGGGCGGCCGCCTTCGTTACAACGGAGCCGGGAATGACGTCGGATGCCGGCCTCTTCATCGATGCGAGCATCGTCGTCGCGTACTTCGTCGGCATCACGGCGATCGGCCTCTACATGGGGCGCCGGGAGCGCAGCCTTCGCGACTTCGCGCTCGGGGGCCGACGCATGCCGTGGTGGGCGGTGATGGCGTCGATCATCGCCGCCGAGACGAGCGCGGCGACGTTTCTCGGCGTCCCCGGCGAGGGGTACACCAACAAGAGCTTCGCCTACGTGCAGCTCGTGTTCGGCCTCATCATCGGCCGCGTGGTCGTCGGCCACCTGTTTCTCGGACCGTATTACCGCTACAAGGTCTACACCGTCTACGATTATCCCGACGTTCGGTTCGGCCCGTCCAGCAAGGCCTACGTCTCGGCGCTGTTTCTGTTCATGCGCACACTCGCGTCGGGCACACGCCTCTTCATCCCCTCGCTCGTCATGGTCCTCGGGTATCGCATGTTCGTTTCCGGTGAACAAGTAAAGTTCGCACAGCAGTCGGTGAGCAGCGCAGGTCCCTATGTGGCCGCGATCGTGATTCTCACGATCGTCACGTGTATCTACACGACGATCGGCGGCATCAAGGCGGTGATCTGGACGGACGTGATTCAGGCCGTGCTGATGTTCGGCGGCGCGCTCGTGGCGATCGGCACGCTCCTCTACCACACCGGCGGACTGCACACCGTCATCCAGGCCGTCCCGGAGCTCACCACGCACGAGGGCTACTTCTTGCACGGCTTCGAGGCCGCCGCTGTGGGTCGGTGGATGACCGCCCATCAGCTCACCGCCATGGGCGTGTGGGACTACATCAAGCTCATTCTCGCGAGCGACTACACGCTGTTTTCGGCGCTCATCGGCGCCACGCTCGGCAACATGGCGGCATTCGGCACCGACCAGGACATGGTGCAGCGCATGCTGACTGCCGAGACGCATCAGAAAGCGCGCCGCAGCCTCATCACCGCCGCGTTCATGGACGTGCCCATCGCGTCGGCGTTCGTGTTCATCGGCATCTTGCTCTTCGTGTACTACCAGCAAGATCCGACGTACCGGCCGGCCGCCACGGCGGACGTGTTCGGCTCGTACATCCTGAACGTCATGCCGGTCGGCATCCGCGGCCTCGTCCTGGCCGGCATCTTCGCCACGGCCATGGGGTCGTTTTCGGCCGCGCTCAACGCTCTGGCCACGAGCGCCACGAACGACTGGTACATCCGGTGGGTCTCAGGAAAGACCGAGGCGCACTACGTGCAGGCGGCCCGCGGGTTCACCGTCCTGTTTGCGGCGCTGATGATCCTCATCGCGGGCGCGTTCGCGCACGCCAAGGTCAGCAATCCGAATCTGAGGATCATTCCCGTCGTGCTCGGCATCGCGGGATTCATCCTGGGTCCGATGCTCGGCGTCTTTCTGATCGGGCTGCTGACCAAACGGCGCGGATCCGACGCGGGCAACATCGTCGCGATCTCCGCGGGCCTCGTCGCCACGATCATCGTCGGCCGATTGCACATCACGATCGCGAACGAGATCGCGACGCTGTTCGGCATCGCCGCGACGTTTCAGCAGCCGGCCTGGATCCCCGAGGTGTCGTTCACCTGGTGGAGCATGGTCGGCGCGCTCGTGGTGTTCGGGACCGGCGTGCTGTTCCGCACGCCGGCGGCCGCCGTCGCGGCCGCTACCCGCGCGGCCGAACGGGCCCGCACCGCGCGCGACGTGCCGCTCGCCTTGCGCTGAAGTCTGGCGGTCAGCGCCCCGCGACCACGCGCTCCACCGATTCGGCCAGCGTGTCGGCGATCTTGTCGAGGTCGGGCTCCGCGAGGTTGCCGATCGGGTGCTGGCAATCGAGGAACGCATAGTCCGGCGCGCCCCAGCTCGCGGCCATGGCCTGGCCCGTCTTGCGGAACGGCGCGGTGACGATCGCGACAGCCGGCACGCCCTGCTGCTCCATCAGGATGGCGTCGAGCACACTGCTCGACGAGCAGGACCCTCAGTCACCGACGCCGGAGATGACGAGATCGGCGTCGCGTTTGAGCGCCGCGATCGCCTTGGCGTCGATCTCGTGGCTCGGCGAGCGCTTCACGTCGCGCACGCTCACGCGCGTACCGTGTTTCGCGGCGAGGCGATCGGCGACCTTCTCGAGAATCGCCGCGGCATTCACCTTGCGGTTGTCGACGAGTCCCAGCCGCAGTCCCTGCAGACTGGCCGGCCGCGGCGCGAGCGGCATCGTCGATGGCCCCGTTCGTTTCGTCGTCGGGTCGAACAGCTTCATGGCGCAGTCTCCTTCAAATGCGCGTCGTGATCGCGCGCGTCCATTTCTTGCCCCAGCCGGGCAGCACGGCCGACCAGCTTCCGGCGCCCCCGGCGCAGACGATCAGCACGTCGTCGGGCGACTCGAACCCGTATCGCCACGTCGTCTCGTCCTCCGGCGTGATCTCCCCCGGCAGCCGCGCCGCGCGCTTGAGGTCCGCGATGCGGCGCCGACAGTGCTCCACGAGGAAGGTCTGCACGTCCCGGCGGCTCCAACCGTTGGCGCGCATGACGTCCGCGTGCTCGAAGCCCATGACGATGAGGCCCTGGTTGAAGCCATACACGTTCGGCGAGCCGAGATTGTAGAGCGCGTCCGCGTAACACAACGCGATCCGCTCCGGGGTGGCGGCGAGCTGGTTGTAGACCTGCTGCAGGCTGTTCGACGCGTACAGGGTCAGCGTACTGTCGTCCGGGCGAAACCCGCGACTCACGTGGAATGGCTCCCACGGCGTGTCCTCGCGCTCGGCGAAGCAGAACGAGTACTTGCCGGGATTGCCGAGCGTCGCGCGGTCCAGCAGGCCCGGCTTGGTGTTCAACGCGTTCATCATGATGAGTCGCACGGCGCGGCCGATCGTCGCGTTGGCGCGATGGCCCTGCCCGAACGCATTGTGTCCGCTGTTGACACCGAGCTCGACCGCGATCGGGCCGCTCACGATCAGCACCATCGCGGAGCCGCCGGTGCTGCTCGCCGGCCCGTGGTAGGAGAAGTCGGGGTGGCAGAGACTCTTCACGGCCCCGACGACGACCCGCGCATACTCCGCACGGCAGCCGGCCAGGACCGCGTTGATGGCAAGGCTCTCGCCGGTCACGAGAGCGTTTCGCCCATGGACCTCGCCGACGACCTCGTCGCCCCGCAGGCCCGCGGCGGCGAGCATCGCGGCCACGCTCGCGTCGCTCGGCGGCACCACGGGCAGTCCGTCTGTCCATCCCGCCTCGTAGTACGCCTCGACGACCGCGGCGGTGTCGGTGACCGCGGCATCAACCGCCATAGAACACCTTGTCGCCGAGGTCCTTCAGCCAGAGCGTGGCGTCGTCCGCGCGTCCCTCGGGGGTTTTCGTCACGCCGGCCTCGACCACGCGTCCGACGAAGACGGAGTGATCACCTTTCTCGACCGTCGCCTCGAGCCGGCATTCCACGAACGCAGGCGCGTTCGTGAGGATCGGCGCGCCCGTCGTGCCGGCACGAAATGGCTCGCCCGAGATCGTGTCGCCTTTGAGCTCCGCCGGCTTGAAGAACGTGTACGCGACCGCCTGCTGTCCCTTGCCGAGGATGTTCAGCGCGAATGCCTGCGCCTCTTTGATGAGCGGATGCGCATGCGAGTCGACTTTCACGCCGACGACGATGAGCGGCGGCTCGAACGCCACCTGCGTGACCCAGTTCACCGTGGCTGCCGCGACGCGACCGCCCTTGTCCTGTGCCGTGAGTACGTACAAGCCGTAGGGAATCATCCGCAGCGCGGTCTTCTTGGCGTTGGCATCCATGGCGTCGACCTCCCGGGCAGAGCGTAGCACCGGGCGTAACCCCCGCCTCGCTGGTACGTCGCTTGCGCCGGATTTCGCAACCGGTCAAATGACGATGAGGATGACCATCCGCAGCACGGAGATCGGGACGCGTGCCGCCCTGGTGGCGGCGGCGGTGATGATGACCGCGTGCGCCCACGTGCCGACCGGCCCCAGCGTCATGGCGCTCGCGGGCAGTGGCAAGACGCTCGAGCAGTTCCAGACCGATGACCGCACGTGCCGGCAGTCAGCGGCCCAGGAGCTCGAGACGACCAGGCAGGGCGAGGTACCCGCCCAGCGGCGCTACGACATGGCATACCTGCAGTGCATGTACGCCAAGGGCCATCAGATCCCGATTCCGGGCGGGCGGCCGAGCTACACGTCATCGACGGGCGCGGCGACGACGCAGGCCGAGTGCGAGCGTCGGGGCGGTGTGTGGCGGCCCGCGTCGAGCAGCTGCGAGATCGCGACACCGCCGCGCTGATCCGTCATCACAACACCGCGGCGGTTTTGGCCGGAACTGCTTCTGGGTTTGTGCCGGACGAGATGACGCAGGCGAAGGGCAACATGCCTCGTAGGCCCAACGCATCGCCATACAGCTCTCCCACCGCGGCAGAGCTGTACGTCTTCGGTATCTGAAGGCGGAAGCACGAACGCGCGCCGTTCGCTGTGCCCATGCCTAGTCGAAGTGCTCGTCGATCACGACAGTGCTAGTCATCGGCGCCATCCGCTCGATGCGGTTCTGGATGCGTATCGTACTAGTGGCGGCGTGGCCCTACATCGATTACGGCACCGACGTCCGCGAAAAGCAGGGCCCGCGTCACTCGTGCGATGTTCGTCGAGGAGCTCGGCTAAAAGGCTGCCCGCGACGGCGGGACATCCGCAGGACGGCGGGCACCTCGGGGTGAATCGGTCCGACCTTTTAACAGTTTCGGCCGCGAGATGATTTGAGACACCCGTATGTAGTCGGAAACACAGGGAGTCGGCCCCGCTGCATTATTCTTGCTGTGACGCATCACTGCAGGAGGTTTGCCCCCATGTCGGAGGCTGCACATCCTGTGCGAGGAGGAGTTATCGAGGAGAGGCAAATTGAACAGACGTATTCGGCGGACCGGCTACGCGGCGCTCGCCGCTGCAGCCCTGTTCGCTCTCCCGGCGGGGATGGCACATGCATATAGTTGCGGTCCGACCGGCGCGTTGTCTGGAAGTGGCGAGCCGCTTTATGCCTGTACGGGCTTGGTCGAGGGTGACAGCTTCACGGTCAATATCGACGAGTTAATCAACGCGGACCATGTCCACGCCGCGGCGGTCGTCAGCGTCGTGGGACATCAGCAACGGCACCGCGACGGTCGAAGTGGATTTTGACCAATTCATCGAACCCGGGCGGAACCGCAAACCGAATCACGAGCTTCGGGCTCGGTATCGACCCGGACGCGACAGGGTCTCTGACGTTCATCAGTGGGACCGATGCCTTGTCTAATTTCGACACGAGCAACTTGTCGGGCTTCCAGCTCGTGGAGTTCTGTGCCACGAGCGGCGCGAACTGCTCGGGGGGTGGCTCGGGAGGGTTGAAATCCGGGCAAGAGGACATTTTCCAGTTCAATCTGGTCGACGGTTTTGTGGAAGGCGGCACCATTGATCTGAGCCAGTTCGGATTCAAGTTCCAGGGAGGCGCCACCTCGTACGAGATTCCGGGCTGCATCGGCATCGACTGCGATCGGACGCCTCCGACCCAGGTCCCGACGCCTACCGCGCTAGCGCTGCTCAGCGCTGGTATTTTGGCGTTCTCGTTTGTCGGACGGCGCCGTCTCACTGCAGGGCGCAGCCGCTGAACTGTATGGGGCGCTGAGGGTAAAACCCCCAGCGCCCCATTTCCGGTCACGTGCCCTCCTTCTCCGAAGAGGGCAAGAAGTGTCACCAATGTGTCGGAATACTTCTGTTACGTATCTCGCAGGAAGGACAGACGCACCGAGTCTCGACGTCGGCCCTGCTGTCTCCTTGCTGTGACGCTCGGCTCGCCGTCGGCCGACAGCGCCGGCTTCAGGACACTGTTGAGCAGGGCAGCGGGTGCGTCGAAGGGCTCCTAACGACGTTCGGCGCAGGTCAGGACTGAAACCGCGCTCGGTGAGTGACGGGCACAGTCAGCGCAACTCAGCGCAGGCAGCTACTGACGTTGGGCGTTATTCACGCCGCGCGCCGGGCACTTGAAGGATCCGCAAGCGCGGATGCCGTCAACTCGATGAGGCGCGTCAATCCAGCCGATCGGGCGTCGTCCGGTGAGTCGTACTCAAATTCCATCTCGAACGTGCTGCCATCGCGCGAGTCAATGAACTCCCACGTCCAGCGAGACGGCCTGTACGCAGGCCGCACCTTGAGCAGGATGTGTGGAAGCGCGACCTGCACGATAGCGGCGAGTTCGGCTTCGAGCTCATCAGCACCGTGTCGGTGAGAAATCATTGCTTGCCTCGCCATCGCCGAGTATGCAGGAGCGATGCCACGCAGGAACTTGCGGGTTGTGGCGCGTTCGCGGCCGGTACGATTCGACAGACGTCACACGGGCGTCGTTTGACGCCGTCAAGCCGTCACGCTGGTGTCGCCGTCGCTGGCTCCGCCCTGTCGTTCAGGACCTCACCGATCCCGTTCACGACCACGCGATCAGCGTCACCCGTTGGGGGAATCTCCTTCCAACGCCGCAAAGTCAATCTCAACCGCGCTTTCGCCGGCGAGAAGGTGAGCGTCACGCAGGTCGCCGAGCGGATTTGGCTCGTGACGTTCATGCAGTACGTTCTGGCTATTTCGGTGATGAGACACGTGCCGACTTGAGCCGCTCGACAACCCGTTCGGACCGAAGGTGTTACCCATCGTCCTCGGGATGAGCTGTTACCCCTGTGTCCGTAATGGACCCGCGTACGTTGGCTCCCCGGGCTGGGCTCGAACCAGCGACCCCTGATTAACAGTCGGCTGATGCGGGTTAGCAGTTTCAGCACGTTGCGCGCAAGCTGCTGGAACTGCTGACTCGTCATCAGACTAACTGAATCTCAGCCAGACTCGAGCAGACAGCAATCTCGGACTGGACAGCAAGGAGACAGCAAGTGCGAGAAGCGGCCAGACGATCGTGTATCAGCCCCCGATCCGTCGAAACTGTGGCGATACCCGAGTCGCGACCGGAATTCCCTGACTCACCGAAAGCGCGTGAGGGATGCCACCAACGCGCTAACCGATAGACGACCTCGGCCGAACGCGGGTTCGAATCCAAACAGGATTGGTAGTGAGGTGAGTCCCTTACGATTGCCTTTCGAGGGTGTGGCTCAAGCCAGGCCCGTGACCTGACGTTGTAAGAGCGGCCGCATACCACAAACGGCCTGCGACCCGCGATGGGGAACAAGCCAAACGCGACGCGGCGCTCCTCCCCGGATCTGAGTCCACGACGAGCCTCGTTTTGAGCTAGGCTGCGGTCCCCAAACGCCCGGCAGGCCGGGCTGGGAGGACCGTGGGCATGAAGACGAGCAAGTTCACCGACGAGCAGATCGCCCTGGCGCTGCGTCAGGCCGAGGCC